>NZ_JAKEKV010000013.1:0-63526 GCF_040148865.1 Paracoccus sp. NFXS7 | reverse complement strand
TTGGGGAAGAAGGGCTGGAGCCGCGCCATCTGCGCGTCGGTCAGCCAGAAAAGGTTGCTCATCGATCAGGTCTCCTTGAGGAGCCTGAATCATGCCGAACGCGCAGGATCAATGGGTCCTGACCCTAACAGAGTAGAAATGTTTTGGCTGTATCACCATGCTATTCCTCCGGCTCTGCCCTCCTCCCTGCGGTGCCGGTGATACAACAGCCCCCGGCCCGCCGCTTTTTCCTCCTTGCGGCCAGGACCGGGGGGCTCTTCCTTCGGATTACGATTTCTCCAGTCCACCCTTCACGGCGACTACAGAAAACAAAAATATTTGAGGCTAGGGGAACTTTAAGATGGGGCCTCGCCTTTAGATTGCTTTCTTCACGAGTTCGTAAATACATATCTAAAACCCCCGCCCGATGCTTCGTGAGGGGGTTTTTGCTGGATAACAACCGTCATGCTCATGAGTGTTACAGAAGTTACCATTCGCGTTGCAGGACTAGCCGTGGCGCGGCGTATCCGGACGATTCGATAGGTTCGAATTCTGGATGACCGTTGGAGGTGATCGTGTTCAGCCTTAGTGGCGTTCCCATTGCCAGACAATCATCGCCGATGTGAGTTGCTGCTGGAGTAGCGTTTGGCACAATGGTCATGCCGCCGTTTTACCTGACACTCAGGCGGTTGCGGTTTGAGGTGCGATGAACTCGCATGAAGTGTCACTAACAAATAGGAAATACTAGTGATTTGGGTATAGCGCCGTCCCTCGATTTAACGTCAAGCGCGCGCGGTGATCTGCTTTGCCGGTTGCGCCTCACGAAGAACGTAGCCTCGGCCCCAGACCGTCTCGATCATGTTTTGCCCATTCATGGCGTCGGACAGCTTCTTGCGCAGCTTGCAAACGAAGACGTCAACGATCTTGGCCTCCGGTTCGTCGATCCCCCCGTAAAGGTGATTCAGGAACGCTTCCTTGCCGATGACATTGCCCTTGCGCAGACTCAGCAGCTCAAGAATTTGATACTCCTTGCCGGTTAGCTTCAGTTCCTTGCCCCTGATTTCAGCCGTCCGCGTATCAAGATTGATCGTAAGATCTCCAAGCTCGACCATCGCTTGGCTATGCCCCTTGGACCGACGGATGATTGCCTGAATGCGAGCCTGCAGTTCCTGGTGGTTGAACGGCTTTGTCATGTAGTCGTCTGCGCCGAAGCCAAATCCCCGCAACTTGCTCTCGGTATCGTCCGAACCGGTCAGGATAAGAATGGGGGTGTTTATCTTCGCGATGCGGAGATGGCGCAGGACGTCCATACCGTTCATGTCAGGAAGATCGAGATCTAGAATGATGAGGTCATACTCATAGTTCTTCGCAAGATCGATACCCTCCTCCCCCGTGCCAGTCATAAACACGCCGTGCTTCGCAGTCGTCAGCATGAGTTCGAGTGCTCTAGCGGTACTGGCATTGTCCTCCACCACAAGAATCTGCATGGCTGGTCCTTTCTGGTCTTGCTTGCCGTAGGACGGTCGATTTCCCTTTTATATGAACAAGCGTATACACCTATTGGTTGCATTCCAACTTAGGATATATCCCTGCCATTCCAACCTCAAAGCACCTATTTCTGGCGCTTGCCTGCGCACGCCATGAGTATCGTCCTCAAACTTACTGACGCCCCGGATCTCGACGACGGCAGGCTGAACTGGTCGTCGATGACACACCGGCAGTAGCATCCGTCGGTATGCGTCTATTGAGCTGTCGATCAACGACGTAGTCACGTCTGAAAAATCCTAACTAGAATTGGGCCAGACCATATCCAACACCTACCCGCGCATTCGGATCACTCTCAGGTTGGGCTGCACTCAGGACAAGCTTCTACGAATGATGAAACAAAGGGACCGGTATTCCTAGCGCGGCTGCCGACCATATATGCGCTTGGAAGCCATCACGGGCCGCCAGCAGGCCCTCTACAGCTTCGGAGGGGGTGTCTGTCCTGGCCGTCTTCGGGGGAATTGCGGCTCTGGGGGCCGTTCTGGGCATCGTGGTGCTGCTCCTAATCCAGAGGCGCGGAGATGCACGGGAGTTTGGGAAGTACCCTCTCACCTATTGCATGGCAGCAGGCGGACAAGTCGCGTCCACCAGCGATGGCAGTCGCTTCTGTGGTATCTGGATCGATCCACCAAAACAGACGGACTGATGGACGACTTGAGGGGGTGTTGCAGTTGCAGGATATGGCCGATGTCTACCGAAATTGCATTTCGGCATCCGTGCTGTGTTTTGGAACGTCTCCTAAGGCCGTTCTTTCAGACTTGAAATATGGTCACGTGCCCGGCTGGATCGAGACCTTGAGGCCAAGCGCCTTGGCGACCTTCATCACCGTGGACAGGGTCGGGTTTCCCTCACCGGAGAGAGCCTTACTGAGGCCGACCCGGCTCATTCCCACCTCGCGGGCCAGTGCCGTCATGTTCCGGGCTCGTGCCACAACGCCCAATGCACGGGCGATGTAGGCCGGATCATCGCCCGACTCATCCATGACCGCCTCCAGATAGGCGGCAATGTCCTCTTCCGTCTTGAGGTAATCGGCACTGTCGTAGCGGGCAAAGGCTTCTTCGGTCATCGTTCAACCCTTCCATTCTGCGGCCAGAGCCTTGGCCTGGATGATGTCTTTCTCTTGGGACGACTTGTCGCCTCCGCAGAGCAGCACGATCATAACCGGGCCCCGTTGGAGGAAATACACCCGGTAGCCGGGCCCGTAGTGGATCCGAAGCTCGGATACTCCGTTTCCGACAGGCTGGACGTCGCCCGGATTGCCACCGGCCAGCCGATCAAGCCGGGCCGCGATCCGGGCAACCGCCCGACGATCCTGCAGGCCGGTCAGCCAGCGGTCAAAAGTGGCACTGCGGATCAACTCGACCATTTGACAACTATAGTTGTCGTAGAGGGCCTAGGCAACTACGGCCCGTCGTTCTCGAAAGATCGGACTGAGGCGAAGTCAGACCAACTGCTGCTTCATGAAAGACATGATGTTTCTGGCATAGGCCGCATGATTTGAGCTCGGGACAGCGCTGGCCGCTATGAACGCGAACAACGAGTTCCCCTCGGACTTGTTTTCAGCCATCGACCATCCCTCAAACTCTCTTTCCGGCCCATAGCCTCTGTCCAAGACGACAGTGTTTTGGTGGTTCCGGTCAGACAAAATGTACTGTTCGACAATCGAAAGCCCTGTAGCAGGTCTCTCGATCCATTGATGGATGATCCCATCTTCCCAATGCAGGTATCCAGTGACGCCCAGCATGAAATTGCGGGCTCTGGCCTGCTCTAGGATACGCCGATAAGCATCATCCGACGGCATCAGTTCGGTATGGCTTCGATAGATCATGTAGTGAATCATCGGCCTCTCCAAAAACCGATCTCTCACATATGCACTGCTCGTCGAACACCTGAATTTCGGTATAGAAAAAGCCGCCAAAGACGGAAGGTCTTTGACGGCTATGACTCGTTATGCGGTCGCGACGTAGCAGGAATTCAGAGCACTTGCACTCGGCCTTGTTTTTCCGTGCAGTTTTCTGCCTGTCGAGCATAACCTTCGGGCTGATACCCCCCCTGCGCGGTCTGCCGCATAACAATCGCTCTACAGATTTTCGCTCTCGAAAGAGAACGGGCCGGTTCATGACCGGCCCATAGCCTTGCGCGATCTCAGATGATGAGATCGGCAGGCTCGGTTCCGGCCTCGATTGCTTCCCGGAACCAGGTCGGTTGCCGGCCACGCCCTGTCCAGACCTGATCCGGATTGCTCGGATTGCGATACTTTGGGGCGACGGGCCCCCGCTTCGTGGTTTTGACCTCCGCAAGCTCGGAGAGGGAAAACCCGTATTCACGGGCCTTTTCCTCAAGATCGCGCCTTGCTTCCGCTTTGCGGCGGTCATCATAATTGGCAATGGCCTTGTCGAGCTCCCGCTTCAGACGCTTCAGATCCTCAAGGCTCATGGTGTCGAAATCAATATCAAACATAGCTACCCTTACATTTTCGGTCGGCGCCCGAGTTATGTGCCATCAAATCTAAAATGAGGAGAGCATATAGACAGGAAAAAATATTTTTCGGTCATGCGTAATGTGCAATTACCCTGCATTTTAAGGCCGTAACAAAAATCTATCACATCTCTTGAACCCAAAAGTAAGAATCGAAAGTTCTCCATCCGGCGGGCTATGAGATCGTAATGCCTGTTCGGTTTTCTTTCGAAACAGGGATAGACAAAGTGATCCGTTCAGAGCTGCTGGCAAAGCTTCGACAGGAAAATCCTCATCTGACCGCGCTTGCCGCGGAAAAAGCTTTGGACACGATCCTGGACGAGATCGCCGAGGCTTTGAGCCAAGGGCACAGGGTGGAGTTGCGCGGGTTCGGGAGCTTCTTCAGCAAGGTCCGGGTCGCTCGTGTGGGTCGCAATCCGAGAACGGGCGAGGCAGTTGAGATAGCACCCAAGCGGCACATGCATTTTCGGGCCTCGAAGCAGATCCTCAAGCAGCTCAACCGCCTTACAACCCCCGGCTGATCCCCGCCCCCTGTGCCGGTCAAATCAGGTCGCATCTCGCTGAGGGAGGCGGAGCGCCTTTTCGAGGCATTCCATACCCGATCAACAGCATGACGCCCTCGAAGTGGTCGGCACCGCATTCTAGGCAGATCCAATCCTCGGCCAGCTTGCCTTTGCAAACCAAGCAAGGGTCATCCTCAACGTCGAAATCGAGAGGAAACGGATCGGGGACCTGAGGAGCGTCGGACATGGCCTGCCTTATCAAGGAAACCACGCTCAGTTTAGTGCATCTGGCGGTGCTGCGCTGACAGTTTCGCGACACTCGAACCAGGCAATCAGCAGCGTTAGCGGGTGTAAAAAATCACACTTCCATTTCTTGCCACTCACACTCCTACCCATGCTCCCACTCACACTCCTACCCATGCTCAATTCGTAAAGGGCAGGAACATCTTCAAACGGGTTCTGTTCTCTGCCCATGAAGAGCAAACGCACTCTCTTCATGGGGACCTTCGTTCACCTTGTTCGAAGGTCCCCTCATCATCTGGACAGTGCGTTGCTAAGACCCGCCGAACAGGACACGGATTTGTCGGGAACATTGGCACGCTGGTCCGGTTCGGAGTCATGACAGACATCCCGCCCCACCTGATCGAGCTGGCCCGAAGGCTGGAGGAGGCTTTGCACGCCGCCGCCCTGCGTCATGAAAAACAGATTGCAGATGCGGCGCACCGCAGACCCTCATGAGACAACCCCCGCGCGATCGCTCACACGGGGGTTGTTGGGCGCATAACACCTCATCCTGAAGTATGTCAGATCCAAGCTATCACTTCTGCAGATCACCCGCCAGATCCGGGCTGGCCGCGACGGCCCATGTCTCCACCCGCCCAGATCAGACTAAGTCAGCGCCTGTGTCGCATTTCAAGGTTAAGCCGCAGCAACAAACCCAGCCCCATCAGACGAAGACAAGGTCGTTTCCAAGCGCGTTTATCGTTGTATTGTGAATGATCAGGACGTCGCCGTGGCCGAAATCGAGGACAACAGCGGATCCGCTTTCCGAAGCGTAGGTACGAGCCTGCGCAAAGTTCGCAACTTCAAAATCAAGAAGCTGGATCGTGTCGATATCATCCTGAAAATCGAGAATGACATCGCGGTCAGATCCGCTCCTAAAAACAAAGGTGTCAGTGCCTGCGCCGCCCCTGATGCGGTCATTTCCGACACCGCCATCCAAGGTGTCGTTTCCAAAGCCCCCGGCGAGAATGTCATTACCGGCGTTGCCTTGTAGCAGGTCATGGCCATACCGACCGTAAATGGCGTCCACCCCGTATCCGCCTCTGATCAGGTTGGCTCCAGCATTGCCGAGCAGGTGGTCATTGCCTGCCCCGCCGTGAATGTTCTCGATGTTCCGGATGACATCGACGCCGTGACCTGTGGCCTGCGAACCGGTCACCGCTAGATCGAGCCTTGCCGCCCGGGTCTCGCCCATGAACGTGACCCAATCAACTCCAACACCCCCGTCCAGGGTGTCGTTTCCAAAACCGCCGTTGAGAATGTCATCACCGGCGTTGCCTTGTAGCAGGTCATGGCCATACCGACCGTGAATGGTGTCCGCCCCGTATCCGCCTCTGATCAGGTTGGCTCCAGCATTGCCGAGCAGGTGGTCATTGCCTGCCCCGCCGTGAATGTTCTCGATGTTCCTGACCACATCGACGCCGTGACCTGTGGCCTGCGAACCGGTCACCGCTAGATCGAGCCTTGCCGCCCGGGTCTCGCCCATGAACGTGACCCAATCAACTCCAACACCCCCGTCTAGGGTGTCGTTTCCAAAACCGCCGTTGAGAGTATCATTGCCGGCGTTGCCTTGAAGCAGGTCATAACCCTGCCTACCGTGAATGGTGTCCGCCCCGAATCCACCTCTGATCAGGTTGGCCTCAGCATTTCCCAGGAGGAAGTCGTCGCCTGCCCCGCCGTGGATGTTTTCGATGTTCCGGACCACATCGACGCCATGGCCTTTGGCCTGCGGACCGGTTATCGACAGATCGAGCCTTGCCGCCCGGCTCTCGCCCATGAACGTAGCCCAATCAACTCCAACACCCCCGTCTAGGGTGTCGTTTCCAAGACCCCCGGCAAGCGTATCATCGCCAAGACCACCCTCCAGTACGTCGTTTCCTGCAAGGCCATTGATACGGTCATCACCCTCGTTGCCTACCACCAGGTTCGCATCGGATGAGCCGATCAGGATGTCGTTGAAACGACTTCCCGTCAGATTCTCGATGCTGATCAAAGTATCACGACCTTGGGAGGCGCCGACATCTTGAGAACCTACCATTGAGAGATTGACCAGAACATTGCCCTGGGCGCTCAGATAGTCGGCCGTGTCGGTACCTTGACCACCGTCAAGGGTGTCGTTTCCGGGTCCGCCCACCAACGTATCATTGCCCTGGTTGGATGATACGAGGTCACCGGAAACCTTCATGGTATCGATGTCCGAATTCCACCTCAGATCGCTCAGAAGGCCGCCCGCAGAGAGGTTGGTGAAATCAATCACCATCGTTGTGTAAATGTCACCGACGGCTTCATTTCCTGAGATACTTACGATCCCTGAGTAATTTGCGATCAGGTTTCCGGCGATCTCTTCATATTCTGGAGCCAGTCTGAAAGGAAAGCCACTCAATGACCCTGGGGTAGAGCCACCGGACTGATCATCGCTGTCCAACGTCGTGTCAAATACAGAGTTGGCCGGCTGCAGATTAATTTGAAGCGATGCGAGGAGCTTTGTTGCCGCCAACTCATGCCAATCAAAACCAAAGGACATATCGACGCTGGTACCGGTAGCGCCGCCGTATGTATACGCATCCAAGGCGTGCCATCTCAAATTTTCTACTGATCCGTCAGCATATACAGCCGTGATTTGAGTACCTTCCAAATCAACCCCTCGCGAGGCCGTGTCTTCGCGAATACCACCGATGGTTTCGTACGGATTATCGTCTACTCTAACAATATCGATTGAGGGCATTTATCGATCCACTTTCTACCGTCTGAGCACGTTCTCAACGTGCGCTTTTTGAAGGCGAAGTAGATCAAGGCCACTCCGTCATAAAACCCATCAGCACGCACTTACAAATCTATTTGATGACCATGAGACTATAAATGTTTGCTGATCTGTTGTTCGGGTTCGCTGTTTGTACCTCCGCGCCCATGTCACAGTTAGGGTTTGATCTGCAAGAGTGAAGCAGTCTGGTAGAGGGACATAATTACCCATAGATGCGCTTAGCTTACTCTCACTGCGCTGCTCTCTCTGAGTATCAGCTGACCGGTCACAAGCACTTTCGTCGGAGCTTGGGTCTGACCACCGTTGATGACGCCGTCGAGCAAGCTGACCGCCATCGCGCCGATCTGGCGTTTCGGGACGTGTATCGTGGACAGAGCCGGGGACAAAAGGCTGCTCATAGGCAGGTTGTCAAAGCCCACGACCGAAACGTCCTCTGGGATGCGATGCCCCAGTTCCTGCAAGGCACGCATCAGGCCGTGGGCGACAATGTCATTCACGCAGAAATAGGCGTGGGCGATACTGTCCTGCGCGGCAAGGTGACGCTTGGCCTCGGCATAGGCTCCGTTGCGCCGCGCTGACACATGCAGGATGTCCTGCTCCCCGACCGTGATGTCCAGCTGCTTACAGGCCCGCGAAAACGCCTGTTCACGCAGCCGGAAGTTTGTCACGTCGGAACGGCTTCCGACGAAGCCGATCCGGTCGAGCCGGGACGCCTTGAGGTGCGACGCGACGCAGAAGACGGCTTGATCATTGTCCATGTCGACGAAATTCGCGGTCACGTGCCGGCAATAAGTGTCGATGAACACTACTGGCTGCTGACCTTGTGACAGTTTGAGGATGTCGTCCTCGGATAATTCGGTCCCCAAAATGATCTGACCTCGCCCGTCACCACCCGTGGCCAGCAGGGCCGCGATGTCCACGCCGTCATGGGCCACCACCTCAAGGTTATAGCCCCGGCGCGTGGCCTCGTGGGACATGCCGTCGATATAGTCAGAGATGAAGTGGTTGTGGTCGCGGTTTACCGTGTCGCCATGCTTTGACACCTTGAGGAAGCGAATTGTCTGCGACGCGTCCGCCTTAGTCTTGGACGGCCTGGGAGCATAGGACAGCGCCATCGCCGCAGCCAGCACCCGATCGCGGGTGACCTGCGTGATGTCGCCCTTGCCGTTCAGAACCAGCGACGCGGTCGTGGCCGACACGCCGGCCATGTCGGCCACCTGCCGAAGGGTTGCGGGCTTTCTGACTGGTTTGTCCATGTTTCGCACGCCCCCTCCTCTGGTCGAGACCACCTTCTATACAAGACCGCCCCAAGGCCAAGGCTGCTGTGACCCCCCGTTTCGACAAACCGCGAGGGCCCTGACAAATCCGTTGCGTGACTATTAACTTGCTGCTAGCGTTTTACTAAATCAAGCGAATGTTTTACTAAATCCTGGGGAGGAGAAATGGTGAAACGCGATGCGAACCTTGCGGTATTGTGCGTCCTGACCGTCGTCCTGCTGGCCCTCGGCGGGCTGGTGTCCGACGGCGCGTTCCTGTCCTTGTTCAACCTGCAGTCAATGGCGACACAGGTGCCCGAGATCGGCTTGCTGGCGATCGGCGTCATGCTGGCGATGTGCGCGGGCAACGGAGGCATCGACCTGTCGGGCATCGCGAACGCGAACATGTCCGGAGTCGCCGCGGGGATATTCGCCATTGCGACGGTCGACGCCGCCACTTCCCCCATGCTGTTCACCGTGGTCTTTGCCGTGGGATGTATGACGGTCGGCCTGATCGCGGGCATCCTGAACGGCATCATCATCTCCCGGTTCGCCATCACGCCAATCCTCGCGACCCTGGGCACGCAGATGCTGTTCACAGGCGTCGCGGTCGTGCTGTCCGACGGGCGGTCGTTGACCATCGGCTCTCCGGACCCGTTGTACGAGCTGGGCAACGGGGTCTTGTTCGGGATGCCGATCAGCTTTCTAATTTTCCTGGCGATCGGAGCGGTGCTGGCTGTGGTACTGCGCCTCACGCCGTACGGGATGCGCCTGATGCTGACTGGCGCGAACCCCAAGGCGGCGGTCTACAGCGGGTTCCGCGGGGTGCGGATCATCACCACCACATATGCGATATCGGGGCTGCTGGCGGGGATCGCCGGGATCATCATCGCGGCGCGCAACGTCAACGTCAAATGGGACTATGGCACGTCGTACCTGTTGGTCGCGATCCTGATCGCGGTGATGGCGGGGGTCCGTCCGCAGGGTGGCCACGGCCGCATCGTGAACGTGATCCTGGCAGCCGTCGTGCTGCAGCTTCTGTCCAGCCTGCTGAACTTCATCGGGCTGTCCAATTTTGTTCGAGATCTGGCCTGGGGCATCCTGCTTTTGTGTTTCCTGGCCGTGGCGCGGTTCGATCTGACCGACAGGATTGCCGCGTTCGCACCTTCCCGGCACCCCCCTCGCGCCGCGGAATGATGGGAGGATGAGGGCTTTCTTCGGAGGAGACAGACAATGACGACCAAACACCGCGCGCTGACAACCGGCCTGAAGGCCGCCCTTCTTACCACCGTGATGGGGGTGGCCGGCCAGGGGGCATGGGCGCAGGACGGCAAGGCCATCACCACCGTCGTGAAGATCAGCGGCATCCCGTGGTTCGACCGGATGGAGACCGGGGTCAAGATGTATGCCGAGCAGCACCCTGAGATGACGATTTCTCAGGTCGGGCCTGCCACTGCCGACTCTGCTCAGCAGTTGCAGATTGTCCAGGACTTGGTGGCGCGAGGCACCGACGCACTGGCCATCGTACCCATGGATCCGGGCGTGTTGGAGGGGCTGCTCAAGCGCGCTATCGACCGGGGGACCATCGTCGTGACGCACGAGGCCGACAACCAGGTCAACACGATGGCCAACATCGAGGCGTTTGACAACGCCGAGTACGGCACTGCGCTGAACGAGCGGCTGGCGGAATGCATGGGTCAAGAAGGCAAATGGACGACCTTCGTAGGGTCTCTGGGCAGCCGCACGCACATGCAGTGGGTCGGCGCAGGCGAGGAGAATGCCGCCCAGTATCCCGGCATGGAACTGGTCGATCCTAACAACGAGTCCTTTGACGATGCCAACGGCACTTACGAGACCGCCAAGGAGATCCTGCGCAAGCATCCGGACATCAAGGGCTTTCAGACCTCGGCCGGGAACGACGTCCTTGGCGTCGGTCGCGCGATCGAGGAGGCCGGCCTGACCGGTCAGGTCTGTCTTGTGGGCACCGGACTGCCGAACCCGTCAGCGGCCTATCTGGACAGCGGCGCCATCACGGCTATCGGGTTCTGGGACCCGCAAAAGGCCGGAATGGCAATGAACGAGGTTGCCCGCATCCTGCTGGAGGGGGGTGAGCTGGAGGACGGCATGGATCTTGGCGTCGAGGGCTATGAGGCGGTGTCCGTCACGCAGGGCGCCGGCGAAGGAAAGCTGGTTGTCGGCAACGGCATGGTGATCGTCGACAAGGACACCTACGCCGAACGTCTATTCTGATCTCGAACCATGACAAGGACCGCCCCGGCTGCAGCCAGCGTGCATCCGGGGCGGTCCGACCCCGCACCTTGTCCCAACGGAGCCTTTTCCGATGACCGAGCCCACCCGTTCCACCCCGCCCTTCCTGCAACTTCGCGGAATCCACAAGCGGTTCGGCGGTGTGCGCGCCCTGTCCGGGGTGGACCTGACCATCGAGGCCGGAAAGGCCTATCATCTGCTGGGCGAGAACGGCTGCGGCAAAAGCACGGTCATCAAGATCATGTCGGGCGCCCATGCCCCGACCGAAGGCAGCATCCTGCTGGACGGGGAACTGGTCCCCAAGTTGTCGCCGATGGCAGCGCTGCAGGCGGGGATCGAGACGGTCTATCAGGACCTGTCGCTGTTGCCGAACCTGACCGTGGCCGAGAACGTCGCCCTTGGCGAACAGCTTGTGGCCGGGCATGGGCGGCTGCTGCGGCTGCTCGACCGGACGCGCGTTTATGCCACCGCCGCCGCCGCGCTTGGCAAGGTGGGCTTGGACCCGGTCGAGGCGCTGTTGAACAGCATCGTGGGCGATCTGCCCCTGGCGATCCGCCAGCGCGTCGCGATTGCGCGCGCCATCGCCGCCGAGGCGCGGCTGGTGATCATGGACGAACCCACCACGTCGCTGACCCGGCACGAGGTCGAGACGCTGATTGAGGTGGTCAACCGGCTGCTGGATGCGAATGTCGCCGTGCTGTTCGTGACTCACAAGCTGGAAGAGTGCTATCGGATCGGTGGCGACGCCATCGTCTTTCGCGACGGGCTGAGCGTCGCGCAAGGCCCGATAGAGAGCTTTTCTCGCGCCAGATTGGCCGAGCTGATGACCGGGCGCGAGATCGAGGCCGTGCGGTTCCGCACCGGCGCCCCCCAGCCCGAGGTTCTGCTGACGGCAAAGGGGCTGGGCCACGGACAGGCGTTTCGCGACATCTCCTTCACCCTGCACCGCGGTGAGATCCTCGGGATAACCGGCCTGTCGGATTCTGGTCGGAACGAGCTGGCGATGGCATTGGCCGGTCACCTGTCGACCGACAGCGGCAGCCTGTTTCTGGACGGACAGCCGGTGCGCATCGGATCGCCCTCCGAGGCCATTGACCACCGCATCGGCTATGTCCCCGAGGATCGGCTGTCCGAAGGGTTGTTCATCGAGAAATCCATCTTCGAGAATGCCGTGCCGCTGATCCTGGGCCGAATCGCGGGTCACCTTGGCCTGATCGACCGCCGCAAGGGCCGCGACGCCGCCCGCGGGATAGCTGCCGGGATGAACCTGAACACCGCCGACATCGACCTGCCGGTCGGCGCGCTGTCGGGCGGCAACCAGCAGCGCGTTCTGATCGGGCGCTGGCTCAGCATCGATCCGCGGCTGCTGATCCTGCACGGGCCGACCGTGGGCGTCGACGTAGGTTCCAAGGAGACGATCTTTCGCGCGATCCAGGAGATGGCCGGTCGCGGCATCGGCCTGCTGATCGTGTCGGACGACCTGCCGGAACTGCTGCAGAACTGCGACCGCATCCTGGTGATGAATTCGGGCCGCATCATCGAGGATCTTCGCGCCATCGAGGTGGACGAGGACCGTATCTATCAATCCATGCTTGCCAGCCAGGCGGAGCTTGTAGAATGACCGTGGTGCCGCACATGATCGACAGTCCATCTACCGACCCCGAACGCGCGCCGACCGCCGGCGTCTTCGCGTTCCTGCGCGCCCATCCAGAAGCAGTCAGCCTGATCCTACTGGTCGCGATCTGCGCATCGGTCGCCCTTATCAACCCGGCTTTCCTGCAGCCGTCATCGCTGATCGACATGGGGCGGGCCAGTGTCGTGACAGGGCTGTTCGCCTTGGGCGTGTTCACCGTGCTGGCCTCGGGCGGCATCGACGTGTCGTTTCCCGCTGTGGGGGCGGTGGCCATGTACGGGATCAGCACGCTGGTGCTGAACGTGTTCCCGGGCATGCCGATGGCGCTGATCGTCGTGCTGTGCGTCGCGACGGGCATCGTGCTGGGCATCGTGAACGGCCTTCTGGTCCATGAGCTGCGCGCGCCCGCGCTGATCGTCACCATCGGCACGCTGTACGTTTTTCGCGGGATCCTGCTGGTGTTCGTGGGAACGGTCTGGCTGATGGAGATGCCGTCGCAGATGGTCGCCTTTGGGCAATGGTCGCTGGTGGACATCACCACGCGCGGCGGCGCCACCGTCAGCCTGCCGGTCTATTTCCTAAGCTTTCCGCTGGCCGCCGTCCTCACTTGGTTCGTCTTCAACCGCACCTTGATGGGCCGCGCCATCTTTGCCGTGGGCGGCAAGGCCGATGTCGCCGCCAGGCTGGGTTACAACATCCGCGCGGTCCAAGTCTTCGCCTTTGCCTTCGCGGGCGGGCTGGCGGGCATGGCCGGGGTCATCCAGGCCTCGGCCAACCGGATGGCCAATCCGTTCGATTTTGCCGGGACGGAGATCATCGTCATCGCGGCCGTGATCCTGGGCGGGGCGCGCATCACCGGCGGCACCGGGTCGGTCCTGGGCACGGTGATCGGTGTCCTTCTGGTGACGGTCGTGAACAACGTCCTGGTCCTGGTCGGCATTCCCAGCACCTGGCAGCGCGTCGTCGTCGGCGCCTTCATCCTCTTGGCCGCCGCGTTCTTCGTCCTGCGCGACCGCAAGACCACCACCTGATACCCGGAGTAGAGCAATGAAGAAATTCCTTAACAATCCCGAAGACTTTGTCGATGAGATGCTGGAGGGCATCTATCTTGCCCATCCCGAGGTGACGCATGTCGGTGACGACTTGCGCTGTTTCGTGCGCACCAATCCGGTGCCCGGCAAGGTCGGGCTGGTGACCGGCGGCGGTTCGGGCCACCTGCCGCTATTCCTGGGATTCGTGGGCGAGAACATGCTGGACGGCGCGGGCGTGGGCGGTGTGTTTCAATCGCCGTCATCCGAGCAGGTGCTGGACGTGACCCGTCATGTAGACCAGGGCGCGGGGGTGCTGTACCTTTACGGAAACTACAGCGGCGATCTGATGAACTTCGACATGGCCGGGGAACTGGCCGATCTGGAGGGTATCAGGACCATGACCGTGCTGGGCCGCGACGATGTCGCGTCTTCGGTCGTGGGCGAGGAACACAAGCGGCGGGGGGTCGCCGGGATCTTCTTTGCCTACAAGGCTGCCGGGGCCGCCGCCGCCGCGATGAAGCCCTTGGACGAGGTGGCGCGTCTGGCCGAAAAGGCCAGCGCGCGCACTCGGACAATCGGCGTGGCCCTGTCGCCCTGCATCGTCCCCGAGGTCGGTCGGCCGAGCTTTCAGATCGGCGCGGACGAGATGGAGATCGGCATGGGCATCCACGGAGAGCCGGGCATCACCCGCAAGACACTGACACCCGCGAACGAGATGGTCGATGAGATGATGTCCCGCATCCTCGCCGAACAGAGCTATGAGACGGAAAAGGACGTCGCGGTGCTGATCAACGGGCTGGGGGCTACGCCTCTGGAGGAGCTTTACGTCATCTATCGCCGCACGGCGCAGGTGCTGGATCAGGCTGGTGCGCGGATCAGGCATGTCTTCATCGGCGAGTTCGCCACGTCGATGGAGATGGCGGGTGCGTCCATATCGGTCCTGCAAATGGACGACGAACTGCAGCCGCTGATCGCGATGGGCGCGAACACGCCCTTCTTCAAGCATATCGCCCAGTGAGGGAGGGGACGATGGACAGGCTGACGGCGCATGACATTCCGCAACTTTTCGCACGCCTTTCTAAGGTGTTTGCAGACCAGAAAGAGGCTCTGATCACACTGGACGGACAGGTCGGCGACAGCGATCTTGGCCTCACCATGGCCAAAGGCTTCGCCGCCGCCGACAAAGCGGTGTCCGAACTAGGCGACGCCCCGATCGAAGCACAGCTGAAGGCAGCCGGTGCCGCAATTGCCCGCGCGGCCCCATCGACGATGGGCACCCTGATGGCCACCGGCTTTCTGCGCGGTTCGGCCTCGGCCAAGGATTGCGACGACCTGAGAACTGAACAGATGGCGCTATTCTGGCGGGCGTTTCGCGACGGCGTCGCGCAGCGGGGCCGCGCGCAGGTGGGCGACAAGACGGTCCTGGACGTGCTCGACGCGATCGCCATGAGCGTCGAGGCCGATGCCAAGGCGGGCTCGGGGCTGTCGACGGCGCTGGACAACGCGCATGCCGTCGCGGTCGATGCATTGGAGCGGACCAGGGACCTGGTGGCCCAGCACGGCAAGGCGGCGGCGTTTCAGGAAAAGACTCGCGGCATCCAGGATGCCGGCGGCACCGTTGCGGTCATCCTGATCGAAACGATGGCAAATTTTGTAAGGCACACCGCGGCACGGCATGCCGGGCCCTGAATTCAAGACAAGGAGAGCGGCATGAAATACCGCATCATGGGGCGCAGCGGACTAAAGGTCTCGGCCTTGTCCATGGGCACTTTTTCGTTCGGAGGCCGGGGGCCCTTTGCAGCCATCGCCAGCCAGGGCGTGACCGAGGCCGCACGGCTGATCGATTGCTGCACCGATCACGGGGTCAACCTGATCGACACCGCAAACATGTATTCGACAGGCCTGTCAGAGGAAATCGTCGGTGAGGTGCTGGCGGACCGCAACCCGGACATCCTGATCTCCTCCAAAGCGCGGATGAGAATCGGGGACGGGCCGAACGACGAGGGCGCCAGCCGCTGGCACTTGATCCGCGAATGCGAGCGGTCGCTCAAGCGGCTGCGTCGCGATCATATCGACATCTACCACATCCATGAATGGGACGGCCAGACCCCGGTCGAGGAGACGATGGAGGCGCTGGACAGCCTGACACGGCAGGGCAAGATCCGCTATGCTGGTTGTTCAAACTATACGGGTTGGCAGATCATGAAGTCGCTGATGGCCAGTGACCGCGGCCATTTCCAGCGCTTCGTCACTCAGCAGATTCATTACACTCTGGAAGCGCGCGAGGCGGAATACGAGCTTCTGCCGCTTTCGGTGGACCAAGGCATCGGCGTCACCGTCTGGAGCCCGCTGGCGGCGGGCCTCCTCAGCGGAAAGCACACGCGGCAGCAGCCTGTGGCACCCGACAGCCGTCAGGACCGCGGATGGTCTGAACCGCCCATCCGGGATCAGGAGCGTCTGTGGCGGATCGTCGATGTCCTGAATGACATCGCCGCCGCATATGACGTCGAGGCCGCGCAGATCGCCCTGGCATGGACGCTGACGCGACCCGCCGTTGCGTCTCTGGTTGTTGGCGGAACCTCGACCGCGCAGTTCGAGGCGAACTTTCGGGCCCTGGACCTGACTCTATCGCCAGACGACCTGGCACGTCTGAATGCGGTCAGTCGCCCACCACAAATCTATCCGCTTTGGCACCAGTCGCAGTTTGCTTCGCCCAGGTTCGGACCGGCGGACAAATCGGTCGACTTAGAAACTGGAAACCCCTGAGTTGGTACGATATCGCCAGCCAAATCCAGATCCTATGCTGCAGATTGTTTGATCGTCAAAGCCAGAACATGACGGTTACGGCAAGAGCGATGGCGGAAAGGAAGACCTTCGGGCACCCGTCGTAGCGGATGGCAATGCGGCGCCAGTCTCCAGCCTGCCAAACATGATCTCGATCCAACTGCACCTCTTTTAGCAGCGCTTGTCTTGGCGGACGACTGTGACGCGCGATTTCCGACCCGGAATGCAGGGGCGTATAGCCCTGTCTTTCAACGCGTCCCGGGACCAGTCGGCATCGCATCCCTGGAAAAGGTTGCTCATCTCCACTTCCTCCAGTTCGGGAGCTTGAATCACGCAGGCAGGACAGCCTCATTCAGATCAATGGGTCCTGACCCTAGTACGCTTGTCGGTACATAGCCAACGCATCGTCCTGCGTTACTTCGACAGGGTTGTTCAACAGCAATCGGGTCTGCAGCATTGCATCCTCGGCCAAGCTTGGCAGACTGCCCTCCGGAATGTTGCAATCACGCAGCCGCCGGGGGGCGCCGGAACGGTTCATCAAATCCTCCATGAATTCGACGAATGCCATTGCGCGTGCGTCGACGCTGACGCTGGATGCGCCAAGAATAAGGTCGGCCAATTCAGCATAGAGGGGTGCGGCGACGCGCATGTTGTGGCGCAGCACAGGGCCCAGCATCAGCGCATTGGTCAGGCCGTGCGGCAGGTGAAAATGTCCTCCAAGAGGATAGGCAAGGGCATGAACGGCTCCGACGGGACTGTTCGAGAACGCCTGACCGGCCAGTGTCGCCCCCAGCAGCATCGCCTCGCGTGCCTGTCTGTTCTGGCCATCGTCGCATGCGGTGATCAGGTTCGCAGCCATCAGGCGCAAGGCTTCCTTTGCCAGAATGTCAGACAGGGGGTTCTTTCTGAGTCTGCCGGTGAATGCTTCGATGGCATGCACCATCGCGTCGATCCCGGTGGCCGCGGTCTGCAGGGGTGGCAGGCCAATCGTCAGTTGGGCGTCCAGCAGAACGCGATCGGCGTACAGCTGTCGTGCAACGATCCCCATCTTCGTGGTCGTGCCGGTGGTCAGGATCGTGATGTTCGTGACCTCGGAGCCTGTGCCAGCAGTCGTCGGCACCTGAACCAGCGGTACCCGCGCGCCAGTCACCTTTCCTATGCCATACATGTCGGCCAGTGACTGATCCGAAGAGATCATCACGGCAGCCAGTTTCGCGACGTCCATCGACGAGCCACCGCCGAACCCCATGACGATGTCAGAGCCTGCATCTTTGGCCATCGTCGCGCACGCGATCATCACATCTTCTGGCGGGTCGGCGACGACATCATCGAAGATGGTTATCTCGAACCCTGCCGACTGCAGCGATGCCTTGGTGGGATCCAGAAGGCCGGACTGATGCAGGAGGCGGTCAGTAACGATCAGCAGCTTGCGCTGCTCAAACCACTCCGACAGCAATGTCCCAAGGCGCTGCGCACCGCCCCATTCTACCAGCATTCCAGCTACCGTGTCGTAACTGAATGGTCCAAGCTCCGAATTCATTGCTGCGCGCCCTCCTGAACTAAGTCTTTCACACTCGACGTTCTTGGTTCCGCCTTAAGGATACCTCTACCGCACAGCGTGCGTCTTCAGACATGCAAAGAATTGACCGCTGCAGGATCTACTCTTTTTCCCGCTCTCGACCCCCCGCCCGGCGCACGACATCATCCAAGCCCGACATCGCGGCATCAAGATCCGCCATGATCCGGTCCAGTTGGCCCTCATCGCGCCCTCCCTTCATTCGTTTCAACGTACCGATCTGTTTCAAGCGTTCGCTCGACCTCTCGCTGCCGGCAAGCGCACCACCACGAACCGCCCCTGCCCCTCCCGCATGTCCCATCCTCGCGGCAAGGGAGGGCAGCGCCCAGAACCGGGAGGTGCTGCGGGCGGTGAGATTGCTGAGGCAGCCAGCATCGACGAGCTCGCCGATCAGGGACAGGGCGGTCCGACGCGTCACGCCGAGATGATCCATGACCATCGCCGAGCTGATCACCGGCTGCGTCCGCAGATAGGTGATCAGGTCGCCAAGGCGCGACCGCCCGTGTGCAGAAGACGCCATGGCCGAGAGACGCGCCAGCTCATGGCGCAGGGTCCCCAGATGACCTAGATCATGAGACAGGCCCCGCGTGGCGGCCTCCAGGAACGAGGCCAACCCGGTCACCGGCGACCAGACCCGGAAGCCGGTGCGGGTCAGCGACACGGACGGCGGCACGATCCATCCGGCAGCCGCCGGCATCAGCAGGCCCCCTGCCCTTTCGTCCAGCTCATCGCGGCCAGCTCTTCGATCAGGAGACAGGCCCTGCAGATGACGCGCGGCACCCTCCACAGCCATGAAGACCAGCCGCTCGGCCACCGGGCTGCTGCGTCGGGAGCGGAAGGCATAGCTGGCCGCCGCGCGCCATCCCGCCAGGATCGGAACGTGGGACCAGACGCGACAAGCCTCCACGACCAGGGGCAGCTCCGCATCCTCGAGGCGATCGCCCTCGTCGCGTGTCTGCCCGATGGGCGTGGCGGCCGCTTCGATCCGGCGCAGGGCTGCAACCGGCGCGCCGAACGGATCTCCGGGTCGCCGGATGACGGACAGAACCTTCAGGGCCATCTCGGCCGCCCGGGCATCCTCTTCCATCGCGGTGCCGCTGGTGAGACGCAGCACCATCCCCTGCGTGGAGATGCGCTCACCTTCAAGCCCGACCGAGGCGGCAGCCTCCAGAAGGCTTGTCTCCATCCGCCACAGTGCAGCCAGGGCGGGGTGGGCAAAGAGGATGCCCTCAAGCCTCGCAGCCCGGGTCTCGGCACTCAGAAGAAGCGATCCGACATCCATCTGATAGCCCATGATTATGATGCCAA
Organism: Paracoccus sp. NFXS7; assembly: GCF_040148865.1. Classification (NCBI taxonomy): domain Bacteria; kingdom Pseudomonadati; phylum Pseudomonadota; class Alphaproteobacteria; order Rhodobacterales; family Paracoccaceae; genus Paracoccus; species Paracoccus sp. NFXS7. The sequence goes on along the minus strand of NZ_JAKEKV010000013.1, from coordinate 44,122 downwards.
CAGTTTAGCATATCTCGAACATTCTACAGCTGCCTAGTACTTTCAGATTTGAGCCGAGATCTCCTTCATCCCGCCACTCAGGCAGCGGAGAACGCGAAGGCGTTGGGATACGGCCCAGTGAGCGCACGAAGGCGCCCATTTCCGTCCCCTGCTGGACGCGGAGGATCTGGGCATCCGTACGGCAGACGCAGATATCGGCGTTGCATATGTTTGCAAACGGTCGTTTACTGACGTCTAAATGTTATGAAAGATGGCCCTCCATGCCGCTGATTGGCTATGCCCGCGTCTCTACGGACGATCAGACCCCCCTGCCCCAGGCCCTGGCTCTGGGAGCGGCAGGCTGTTCAGTCATCCGCGAGGAACACGGCTCCGGTGGCAACCGCGCCCGCCCCGTCCTGACGAGCGTCCTGGACGGTATCCGTAAGGGAGACACGCTGGTTGTCGTTCGGATCGACCGACTGGCCCGGTCCCTCTCGCATCTGCTGGAGATCATCGAGCAGCTCGAAGCAAAGGGTGCGTTCTTTCGCTCGATCGAGGATCCGATCGATACGGCATCGCCCCAAGGCAAGTTCACGCTTCAGGTGCTCGGGGCTGCGGCCGAGTTCGAGCGGGCATTGATCCGCGAGCGCACCAAAGCGGGACTGGCCAGCGCACGTCTCGAAGGCCGGATCGGCGGAAATCCCGGTCTGCGTGCCCGAAACCCGGAGGCGCTTCGCAAGGTACGCCTAGCGCGGCATGATGGCTATATGGAGCGTCTGGCCAACACGGCGACCGAGTGGGTGCCCTATGTCCGTCGCCTTCGCCCGGAAATGGCGTGGGAGGACGTGCTGCGCATCGTCAATGCCCCATTACCGGAAAACCGCCGTTGGACGCAGCCACGGCTGCTGCGGGCCACTCGCGCCTATGTGTGCGAAGGCTTCCTGCCCGCGACTGTTATGAGGCGCGCAGCAAGGCGCCCGACAGATGACCGCTTGCCTGCCCTTATTGCCGCAATCAAAGGCGCCGACGCAGGCATTACACTGCAGGCAATTTGTGAGCGTTTGGAGGCTATGCGAGAGAGGACACCCCGTGGGAGGACTAAATGGCAGCCCTCCTCCGTCAAGATGCTGCTCGGGCAAGCCGAAAAGTTGGGAATGATTTGATTGACCCTAGGAATACGCGCGCACTCCATCGCAGATCAACGTTTCTTCTCAGCTTTTCGTTAATATCCTTGCAATTCTTCCATCTTGTGGAGTAATTGCAAGGTATGTATACGCGCCGAGCCAATCAGATCGTTCTGTCAGCCCTTGAAAATCAGGCGGCAGTCGTTCTTCTCGGTCCCCGGCAAGTAGGGAAAACAACTCTTGCTCTGTGGGTCGCCGAACAGCAACCGTCGGTCTATCTGGATCTGGAACGCAGTTCTGATCGACGAATCATGATCGAGCCAGATCTCTATCTGGATGAACAGGCGGGAAAGCTAGTCATTTTGGACGAGGTTCAGCAGCTTCCAGGACTGTTCAAAAGCCTTCGTGGTCAGATAGATACGCGACGTCGCCAAGGGTTTCGTACCGGACAGTTCCTGCTGCTCGGGTCAGCATCGAACGTCCTGTTGCATCAATCGGCAGAATCGCTCGCTGGACGCGTCCGCTATATTGAAATGCCGCCCCTTCTTCTTGACGAAGTAGGTACGGATCGGCTTAACGACCTTTGGCTGCGGGGAGGGTTTCCCGACAGCTTCCAAGCCGATACCAATAAGACCAGCTTGGACTGGCGTAAGGATTTCCTACGCACCTATCTGGAACGCGATATCCCGGCCCTGGGTCCGCGGATCCCTGCAAACACCTTGCGCCGTTTCTGGACCATGCTGGCGCATGCGCAAGGCGGACTGCTGAACGCCGCTGCACTGGCCGAGGGCTTGGGCATCTCGGGCCAAACAGTTGGACGCTATCTTGACCTGCTTGTCGATCTGATGCTGGTCCGACGCCTTCAGCCTTGGCATGAGAATGTTGGCAAGAGACTGGTCAAGTCACCTAAGGTCTTTGTCCGGGATAGCGGTCTTGTTCATGCCCTGCTTGGACTAGAGACATTTGAAGACCTGCTGGGTCATCCCGTGGTGGGCGGGAGTTGGGAGGGGTTTTGCCTTGAGGCCCTCATTGCGGCTGCACCAGCAGGAACCGAACCATTTTTCTATCGGACCTCAGCGGGAGCGGAGGTCGACCTTGTCCTGCGGTTTCCGGGCGGCGGAACTTGGGCCATCGAAGTCAAGCGGACGACCACACCGAAAGTATCACGGGGGTTCCACCTGGCGGTTGCAGACATCAAGGCCGATCAAGGCGTCCTGGTCTATGCGGGGGAACATGATATCCCGGTGGCTCAGGGACTAAGGGCCATGCCGCTGGCTTCGGTTCTGGAAACGTTGCGGGGCCTTTGAAAAACTCATAACCGCCGTGTCGAAGTGGTGTAGCAGTCCGAAGGGAGGCCGCTCAGAATATGATCTCGACCTTTCTGATCGCGCCGAACTCACTGCTCGCCACGTCCTGCAAGCGCTTTTGATGATGCGTGACGATGTACTTTGCCACAAAAGAAGACGGCGCCCGAAGGCGGAGCACTGTCTGCTCAAAATCCTCGAAAACCAAAGCGGAAAACCAGCTTTTATAGAAATCTGGGTCCATATCAGCCAGGCGCACGCATGTACGCCCCCATGCCGTTTTCTGCGGATCATCCGTCGCCATCATAGGACGAAAGTTAACCCGGACGACTGTCGGTCCGACGGCATCCGGGCATTGCCTGTTAGTATCCATCCTGGCGGCAAAATCAGGTCCAACCTCTTCCCAATGCGATTCACTTCTTCGATAGATCTCGCGCTGGTTCAGCCGATAGGCGGCTACCCGGCCCCGTACGCCCGGCCGAAGTTGAATAAGAATCTCGTTTTCCAATAGCCGCTTGATCTCTCGCTTGACGGTTCGTTCATCCACCGACCACATCCTTGCAAGGTCACGCTGTCCAACCGTCAGCTCGTCCAGCTTCCAGTTGTAGCGGGCCGTGACCAAGGCCACTAAGCGAAGCATGGAGGTTTGAAAGACGGCTTTTCCGTGGAGGCCGGCAATGGCCATAGCTGTCAGAAGGTCATATTTTTGAACCGAGGCGTGCGGCCCGGTGGATCTTGTCGCCTTCATTGCCGCCCCCTAGCATCTCTCTCGGCATCTTCGACCGATTCTGCTCTATGCTATGAGAGTGATTAAAATCCTGCAATCTGTCAACGAGTAACTAAAAGCGCGATTAGCGCTGACGTCCACTAAGATTGACGAAAATCTGGTTATATAGGTTATAGGTGACAGCTTGCGTGTCACCCTATCGCCGTTCTGGTGTCACCGAAACGGTCACATCTTGGTCAAATATGTCCCCGTATCCGTCCGAAATCGCGTTCTTAGATGGATCTCCCCAACATTGGCAAAACGCAGAACGCCGGATTTGCTTTTCTGGCGTTTCGCGTTATTCAGAAGGGGAAGCCATAAAACGCGAGCCGAGACATGCGGGACCATACTCATCTTCAAGGAATGAACGAACGCAGCCTTGCACAGCAGGCAGCAGTCAGGAAGGCAACGTTCTCACCTTCCGAAAAAAAGACCCTACGGCCCTTCTCAATCTGGGAAATCAGTCAGTTCATGTTTGACATCCCGGCGGACACGCTTCGCAAAAAGCTGGCGGATGATCCCTCCTTGCCACAGGGGATCGTGGAAGAGGACGGACGTCAGCGCTGGTTCACACTGAATGAGATCAATGAGCTGCGCCGCAGGCTGCGCTTTCGAGGAAAGACTTTGATGCCAAAGCGCCCGCCCGGACGCGCGATGCGGATTGCGGTCTCCAACTTCAAGGGCGGCGTGGGCAAGACGGTGGTCGCCCATCATCTGGCAAATGGCGCCGCACTGGACGGCTATCGCGTGTTGGTTATTGACTTTGACCCCCAGGCCACGCTGACCCATTCGATGGGTCTGGTCGAGGTCAAGGAATGGAATACTGTTTGGGGGATCATGTGCCGTGACCTGTGCCGCGAGGCCGACCGCATTGTAGCTGCATATGACGACCCGGCCGATTGCCCCTACCCTTCCTCTGACGAACTGCCCGAAGATGTCCAATCCATCGGTGCACAACGCGCACAGGACTTTATTCAGAGAACTGCTTGGTCGACGATCGATGTAATTCCCAGCTGCGCGAATGCTGCCTTTGTCGAATTCGCAAGTGCGCAGTATCGGGCACTTCATAAAGCCTGGAGCTTTTTTGGCTGCATTTCCAGATATCTCGATGAACTTCCTGACGACCAGTATGACATCATCATTTTCGACTGCCCTCCGGCCATCGGCTATCAATCCCTCAACGCTGCATTCGCTGCCGACATCCTCTACGTGCCTTCGGGTCCGGGGTACTGGGAGTACGACTCGACCACCAGCTATCTGGGCCAGTTAGGCGACGCGATGGAGGATATCTCTTCTGGCTTCGCGACGCTGGCCCAGGATGCCGGGATCAGTCTGCCCAAGAAATTCGATGACGTCAGGCTGCTAATGACCCGTTTTGAAGCGTCGAACCCACTACATATCGCGATGATGGGTGCCTTCCGGAACGTCTTTGGCGATGATGTTTGCAAGAATGCCATCGAGATGACTCGGGCGGTCGAGCAGTCCGGGCGTTTCCAGCAATCGGTCTATGAGCAGGACTATCGACAGATGACCCGTGAGACATGGAAGCGCGCCAGACAGAGCTTTGATACCGCCTATATTGAGTTCCGAGAGACCGTGCTTCGCGCATGGGATGGCAAAAACAGCAATGGGGGTATGGGTGCATGAGCGGGAAGGGAAAGTTCGGTTTCGATCCCTTGGAGCCAGCCAGCGTCAAGCCACGCAAGCGCGAAGTTGGACCGATGGGTGCGGCGGTTCGCGAAGCCGCGGGAAGCCTTGCCGAAAGCACGGAGACCTTGATCGAGCAGCGCCGTCAGAATGCGTCAGATGCCAAGGCCTTCAGGACAGCGCAGGGTGAAGGCCGGGTGCTCGAGATAATTCGCGTCGACGATATTAGGACTGACGACCTTCCACGCGACCGTATCGATCTTGCGGCGACCGCGGGTTCTGACGAGATGGAGGAACTAAAAGCGTCCATTCGTGCCCGTGGACAGAAAGAGCCGATCGAGGTCTTCAGAACCAACGCAGGATTTCAGTTGAAGAAGGGCTGGCGACGTTTGACGGCTTTGAAACAGTTGTGGCAAGAGACCGGCGATACGCGCTTCGCAGTCGTGACGGCGCGGGTTTCGTCAGGTCCAGCAGATCGCATAGACCTTTACATCGACATGGTCGAGGAAAACGTCATCCGTGAGGACCTAAGCTTCGCCGAGATGGCGCAGGTGGCCATCACTGCGGCGGCTGATGCTGGCATGGAAGGGCAGGGGGCCGATATTCTTGTGGGTCGGATCTTTGCATCGCTTCACAAGATGAAGCGGTCTTACATCCGAAGCTTTGTTTTCTTGCTGCAGGAACTTGGCGATGTGTTGCCTTATCCCAAAGCGATATCGCGCAATTTGGGGGTCGAGGTTGCTAGGAGGATCCAGGCCTCCCCCGAAGTCTCAGTGTCCCTTCGAAATGCTCTAGCATCGGTTAGGTCGGCGGAAGAGCAAACCGAGGTGCTGTCACGGCCACCGGCCGCTTTGGCAGGTCGGGGCACTTCGGGGCGCGGGGGAGATCAGAAGAAGGCGGTGAAATATGAATTTCACGTCGGTGAGGCAAAGGTAACAGCGCGGAAGGGTGAATGCAGAATTCTTTCTGGCACCGACTTTTCTTCGATCGACAGGAAGCGCCTTCAGAGCGCAATTGAAGCATTTCACAAGGTGTTGGATGAGAAGTAACCCGCGGGTTACGCGTCGATCTGAATGCGCGTAACCCATTGGACACAGTTGTCGTGCAGGTGCCAAGGCGGTGGCTTATCGGCGGATCATCTACGCCAATGAAAATTACTAAATTCTATTGCGGCATCGGCACTAGCATATTAGCAGCCGCCTGTACAAACCACCCAGCACTGCTTGGGCGTAGATTGGGAAGCGGAGATCCTTCTGGGTCAAGGCTGAAATGCATAATCTATGTCCAACCAAGCCCAGCAGCCTAACTCTTCGCACGCCTACAGTTGCGGCGGTGCCCGAGCGGGGTGTTGAGCCTAAGATAGCAAAATATAGCCTGCGAGCCTACGAGCCCGCCGTAGCAGGTCAGGTCACCCATTCCGCTGACTTTCCGCTTCACGCATCGGAGCTCTCTAAGCCTACGCACGTATCTATTGTATCTTCATTTGAAATCGCGCCAGCACAGGACACGTGTGGTCACCGTCCAAGGCTTGTTCCTCAAGAACCACGGCACAGCCTGCGGCCTTCGAAGCCTGGGCCTGAGGCAGGGGGGTCTGATCGTCCGTAGAGACGCGGGCATAGCCAATCAGCGGCATGGAGGGCCATCTTTCATAACATGTAGACGTCAGTAAACGACCGTTTGCAAACAAATGCAATGGCCCATTCTGTGACACTGTTCAGCACATAGCCCGGGGTTTTCACCCTACGAGCACATCCAGAGAGCTAACCGAGGACATTGCGCAGACAGGCTCCACAGGGGCCGCTGACACCTCAAAACTAAACCCTTAGGTAAGATGCAAAAGATGTGTATTCTGCACCTATGAAGAACCAAGGACCTATTCTACCTGGCTATTTTGGCGACGCTCTTCCGGGTACCGAAGAGGTCGATGAGACATCCGAGGACGACCTGTGGTTTCTGCCCGGTCCGATCGACGACGCGCCTGACGACCTGCCGCCCGGGCCACGGGCTGAACCGCTTGAGATCAAGGTCATCGATGACTGGCGGACGGCAGAGGCGGGCAGTGCAGCTCGTCTTGCCCGTGTTGCGGGCAGGCTCGGCGCACTGGATGATCGGTTGCGGCGTGGCCCGAAGGGCTGGCGGCACCGGCTGGCACTGCTTGAGGCAGCCGATCTGAGCTGGTTTGTCGGTGACCGCATCGGGGCAGACCGGCTGGCACTGTGGATCTCCCTGCGCCTGGCTGGTGTGCACGACGATACCGGTGCGCTCGCGGGTATCGGGTGGGCAGTGCGCCGGCTGACAGGTGGGCCCGGTCCGGAAGGGGACCTGTCCGCCTTTCTCGACCGCCGCGACCCGGAGAACATGGGGGCTGATGCGGAGCCCTTCGCGGATCGCGCAGGCGGTTGGCTTGACCTGATGGCGCATGCAACGGCTCTGCACCCGATCACCCGCGCTTGCATGGGCTTTCACCTCTGGAGCCTTGCTGGGCTCGGGCAGCACGGCGATCATATGGAAAAGGCGGTCACCGCGGCACGGATCGCGGCCAGCGACGGCAAGGGTACGGTCTTTGCGCCTCTCGCCATGGGCGGGGCAGGGGGGCTGCGTGCTGGCGGCTCGCCTGCTGAGCGTCTGGCGCGGTGGCTCGCCGGGATGGAGACGGCATGTCTGACCGCGATGCGCCATCTTGATGATATCGAGGTGTGGGCGGAGAGGGCGCAGGTTGCAATGATCCCGCTGTCGGGTCGCACGCCCCCGGCCTTGCGCGCCGTACTGACCGAATGGCCGCTCATCTCCGCCCCAATGGCTGAGGCCCTGACCGGCGCCAGTCGCGCGGCCGTTCAGCGTAACCTCGCCTGGATGGAGGAACAGGGTCTGATCCGGGAGATGACCGGGCAGGGGCGGTATCGGATGTGGCGCGCGGCGATCTGACGGTAGCAGAGATGTGCCTCGCCTTTCGGGCTCCTGCTCCACTACGCGGGCAGATCTCCGTTTGAAGAGAGATCTGAGGCTGTGCTGTTGGTTGTCGTCCGTGACAAACTGATGCGCTGCATTCCAACGCTCAGCATACAGATCACGCGGAAGGTTCCGACCAGGCATGGAATGCTGTCATATCGAAAAACACCCCATCAATTTAAGCCAGGGATCCAATGAGCCCGAAAAACGACGCCCGCCGTCAGGTCGATAAGCAACTCTCGTTCGCACTCTACGGGGCGGCGAACCGGATCATGCGGATGCATAGGCCGTTCCTTGAGCCGCTTGGTCTTACTTTTCCCCAATACCTGGTGATCCTCGAGCTGCTCGAAACGTCTCCGGGCTCGGTGGGCAAGATTGGCGCCAAACTTGGCCTTGATACCGGCACGACCACGCCTCTCCTCAAGCGCATGGAGCAGTCCGGGCTGATCACGAGGAAGAGTGACCTGCTGGATAAACGCCGGGTCCTTGTCGAGCTGACGCCTGCCGGTCAAGCATTGCAGGCTTCAGTCTGGGCTGTTTCCGATCAGGTCAACTCTGCCTGCCAGATCACGGACAGTCAGGCGGATGCGCTGCGCAAGGAACTTGATGGTCTGGCGAGGCCGGTGAATCAGGATGGACAGGTGGAGACTTCAAGCTGATCATGCGAACCCGAACAGTGATGGACGCTGCATCCTGACGTTTCCGGACAATAGTCTCGTGCCCGACACGGCGGGATCAGCTCACCGCCGTGGAATGGCGATCCGGTCTCACGCCAGAGATAGCGTATCAACTCTGGCCCACGTCCAGGATGTCTGAACGCTTTGCCGGATCTGACTTTAGCTTGCTACCATCCGCGACCGGGCGGATGCGATCGGGAATGATTACCTTATCAGGCCGCATCAGTCCAAACATGTCGCGTGCTCGCTCATTGCGGAGGTCGAGGTCATAATCGGATACGCTTCCTCCGTCGTCAGCGATGGGCAAGTATCTCCGTCAGCGTGGCGCCAGATAGTCCGCTGAAACGTAGCCCGATACACTCGGCCTGTCGGCAAGCGAGATCCGACACCAGACCTTACCGTCATTCGTCAGGCAGCTCCGACGGGTGAGGCGCGTTCCGTCGGGCAGGCCGATTATGATGGCGTGGCCGAGGCCCGGGCCCGGGCCTTCGCAAAGCTTCAGGAGATCGTTGGGACCGGCGCTCTGAACCACTGCACCAGAACCAGCCGCGCATCCGGTGGTCATCACGAGAGCCAAAAGAACAGCAATCTGCGTTCACATTATCCAACCCGCTTCGTATTGCCGTTACTACGGCGCCATCTAGACAGATGATAGCAGTGAGGTTTCAGGCGCAAACAAGGATGCTGTCCGATCGACAGTTCTAATGCCGTTCCTCAATCCCGGCTACGTTGTGCCCGGGCAACTTCAAAGAGGCTTCAGCGGTTTGTAGGGCAGGGGTGGGTATATCACCTCGATCTCGTCCTCTTTTCTGACAACGCCGCCAGCTTTGACGGCCGCCATGATCCCGGTCTTTCGGACAAGACGTCCGTCTGCGCCCTTGTCGAGAACCGCCTTCATGAGACCTTTCTGGAATTTGTCGATCTGTGAGCAGGGGTTTCTCAAGCCCGTCACGACCAACTGCACATCAGGACCGATACGCAGAACGGCTCCCTCCGGGAGAGAGAGGAGGTCAAGGTTCGCGGTTGTGATATTCTCCCCAAGTCGGCGGGCTGAATGCCGAAGCCTTGATCTGCAAGCTCTTTGAAAAGCTCCAAGTGGATCAGGTGGACCTGGCGCAGGTTGGGCTGCATGGGATCCGCGGCAACGCCGGAGCGGTGCTTCACAGTCGATCCCTGATGCGCATCTCCCGCAACGCCGAGACCTTTCAGAAGAAGAATTTCGAGTGCCAGATTTTTTGAGAAGCGATGCCCCTTGGCCTTCGCAACTGCAACCACGGTGCCTGTCATAGCCACCTCAACTTTAACCCTTACTGCAGAACTGGAGGCGAATTGCCACACGCTACGAGCTTTGCCCGATCCGCTTCCTCTGGGTCCGCGGCTTGGCCGCCATCGTAAGCTAGTGATCGTGAGTCTTGGATCGTATCACCGCGTACCTGCCTAAATTCTGTGACAAACTTACCCACTCAGACACTCCGGCCAGATTTGTGCAGTATAATTATGGATCCGTTAGTAAAGCTGCGTTAAGCAAGAAGTTGCTCAAAATGGAGATTCTCGGCGGATGTGCGCTTACCGGTTCTGCGATGAATGTGGGAACGAACTCGATAAAATGAACCCGCATAAGTACGGGTGCCTGTCCTGCTACATCGCTTCCGGGCCAGACTGGCCGACGCGGTGGCTTGCGGACAGTGCGGTGAACACGGTCTGTAAGGTTGTTTCACTTACCGATTGGCGCGGGACATTTGGTCGTCGTGCATCGCCATCTCCATCAGTCTGAAATCAGCGTGGGTCCACCAAGGTTCGCAAGGACAGCTGTAACCTGCCGATGTCCGGTGCCGTTACGAGCTCGGCACTGGAGCGACCAAACGCCTCGACCCAAAAATCGCCTTCTGGATCTGATTGATCAGATCTTTCTCGGTGTAAGGCTTCTCGTAGTAGGCGATGACGTTGTCAGGATTGTAGCTCCTTGGTCTTGGGTATGCCGACGTCACGATGACATCGATTTTCGGCCATTCCTTGTTGATCTGTTCAGCAAGCCAGATCCCGTCTTTCTCAGCGTTCAAGTCGATATCCGTGAACACGACCAGAATGTCAGGATAGCGTCTTAGCAGAATCAAGGCTTCTTCCGCGTTCTTGGCCTCCATCGCCTCAAACCCTGCATCTTCCATGATCGAGACAGCCGTCATGCGCAAAAGCCCCTGATCCTCGACAACAAGAACCACCGGGTCAAATCGTGATATGTTCATACTCAAATTCTCATTGTCATAGCGGTATGGGTATATGAGAGAAAAAGGAGTTCATAGCTCTACAGTTCCCACGGAGAAATGCTGTGGCGGCTAATCGCTCGTGGGCAGTGGTTTTCGAGGTCGGTAAGAGAGGAGTAGCCAATTTGCGGTAATCGACCCAACGGCAGGTTGCCGTCTGCCTGATAGACAATGGCTGACAGGTCCACTACGCCTTCAAAGGAGTGTGAACTGCAAGCTGCGGACATCTTCAAACTGATATTCTCTTGCTGATCATGCTTCAGCTAGGGGTAAGGTCTGACCCCCGAACAGGCGTGTCCCGACACGCTTCGACTGCGCCAGCACCATAGTCATGTCGTCATGTCCCAGATCCGGCCGTGCATGACGGCTTAGGACGCAGAACATGCATTGCTTGAGGCCGCGCCAAGCGGTGTGCGTGGTAATCCCTTGTTGTCCATCTCGTCGACGTTTGGACCTTGTGCCTAATCCATGATGAATCCACCACTGGGACCTTCGTTCTCTTGCAGGGGTCATACAAAAATCAAAATATACGCGTTTGGCTCATGAAACCCTCGGCCGTGGGTATGTGGATTAAGCGTAGGTGTAAACATATGGTTGCATGCAACATCGGTGACATAAAATCAGGAATGACGATGCATACCAACAATGAGTTGCTGGATGAGATCGAACAGCGTGCGTTGGCCGAGCGCGTTTTGCTAAACATCCTGCGCGCGACGCTTACTCGCCCAGGAGCAATGGACAACCAAAATGTGGCAATGATGATGTCTGTCGCTTCAACGGAGCGCGAACGGCATGGCGATTACAAGGCTGCTGCCCTGCTCGGCCAATGGAAAACACTCGTTGACGGCTGGACCTGATTCAGTTCCTGGACACAGAACGCCCGGTGGTGGTCCCATTGGCTGGAAGGAACCAAGCGTCACCCCCAGCCTCGAACGTAACCTTGTTAACGTGGTCTGTGGTCATTCCAATTCTCTTGTTCCGAGAACTAGTCTTTCGAACCAAAACAAGGCCTGTCACGGGACGAATAGTCTGCCATCGGACCCGATGCCGCCAGTATGGGGCTCAGGTGCCCGCCCACCAGCGTGTAGCGATACTCTGCCTTGCTCTGCCCCGGCTCTGCCCTGCTCTGCCCCCCGAAAACTTCAGCATCCGGCGGTCCAAAGCTGGGGAGCAATGAACTAATTCTGAGCTTAACAGTTGCCGGGACTGAACATTAGGATGGATGTCACCCGGAAATGTCGATATTCTTTCCAAGCTCTTTTGGCCCTCTTTCTTTTGAAAGAAGCTAGCAAGTATTAAAGGCCGCTAAGAACGAGCGGCTTCTCTACTTGTCGCGCTTGTGCATGAATATCGGGTGCCATGATGCTGGCCAGCTCATCCTGCGGGTCCTCATCCGGCCTGTAAACCTTATTGTCGTTACGTCGAGCACTTGCGACCCAAGCCTCGTTGAGGACGTCCTGCACGATGGACATTGCCTGTGTGTTGGTCATCACTAAGCCTGAGCCTGAAAGTTCCCTGATGGATGTGCCCGTGCTTTCTTCCCGGATGGCCCCGACAAGCTGGCGCATCAGCATAAGCGGGTCAACCTGCGCTTTGGAAGGCCACGTGAATTGGCAGCCGACGCTGCGCAGGTCGGCCTCGCTGATCACAAAAAGATCTTTTTGCCCGTCTACCAAGAGAAGCCGATCAAACCCGCTGCCGGCCAGACGACCCAACTGCATGATCGCCCTGACGGAGCCCACTTCAGGTGCGTGGTCGGGAAAGCTTGTGATGTCGAGCCGGAGATCGTGGCCATCCATAGTAGATGTGAAGCGGATGCCGCCGGAAAAAGATGAGGCGGTCAGCCACATGCCGATCTCCTGCGCAGAGACCGACAGGGGTTCAAGACCGGCCTCAGTGGAGCGGACCAATTGCTGTTGGTTGCAGGCAGCGGCGGGACTCACAACGGCGAGCAGGACAACGAATGCGCCGGCAGATATCGTTGAGAACACCATAAGTATCTGAGCCTTACAATCAAAGCAGCAGCTATGTAGCCGCAGAGGGACGTTGCCACGATGTTAGCAAGAGGCTCTTAACACGAGCTTACTGCATCCTCTTTTAAGGCAATAGTAACGCCATTTTTGCAGCCGGGCTTGGTTTTGCCCCGGTTCACCGGACACTCAACTAGTTCCGGATCCATCTTGCCGACTTCATGGCCGCTTGCAATTTCGCACGTCGGCTCAGGACCCTCGGCGGCCTCACGCCTTACGAATACATCTGCAAGATCTGGACATCCGAACCAGACAGACTCATCCTAAAGGCGATCCACAAGATGCCGGGACTGAACAATCGTCCATGGCTGTCGCAAATGACGTGCAGCTTGGTGTTCATGCCGCCCGTTCTCAGGGAAACAGTTCCCCGGACTTTTTCCTGATCCAAGAACTGGGGCCGATCAGGTCACCGCGCCCCCTGTTTTTAACGGCCACACTGGTGGTTGTGCGATATGACTTCAGGTATGTCGCATCTATCATCACGGTCTTCTCTTCACCATGTTCGTCAGCTAGTCCAGCCATCATCTGAGCGGAAATGCCCTTCCCTCTCCAACGCCTCCAACGGCTGTAAAGTGTCTTATGAGGGTCATAGGCGGTAAGTGCATCACGCCAGCGTAAGGCACTGCCGATTATAGGAATAATCACGCTGAGAACTTGCCTGTCATCATGGCTTGGCTTGCCGTGCAATTTTTCGAAGAAAAGGGACCGTGCGTGCCATCTGCGCGTAAGTCAGCCAGAAGGCGTCGCTCATGTCACCACTGCCTTTCCGGGCCGTGAGGCGCGCCGCAGAACGGAAACCAATGCATCCTCACCTTAGTCAACGCCCATGTTCAGATTCAGTGGGTTAGGGGGCTACACGGAAACTCCGGCCTTTCACCGGTCGCAACTCTCTAGTGCTGTGTATAGCCGCATTGAACTTGACAGTTCGTTAACTAATAAGCAGAGTAGAATCACAGTTAATCAACCAAGAGATGTCACAGGGTCCTTGCAAGGGGGTGGCGGCGCTATGCTGGTTCCAATAATTATTGCGGGCATCGTCACCGGGACGTTCGCCGCATTGATGTCTCTCGCTTCAGGCACTGGCTTAATATTTGCCGCTTACATTTATGCCGTAGCTGGAGGGTTTGCCGTTTTAATATCCGCCGTCCTTTTCTCGCTAAGATTTATAATTTCGAAAATTTGGTGGAGCTTGAATATTGACTTAAGAGTTAATATAATTATTGCGCACATTGCATCAATTTCAGCATTTATTTTTATCTCCGTGGTAATATTTGGGATTAGCGGCAATTTTTTTGGATCACTTGCATCTCTAGCAGTCGGCGCGCTCGGGATACCTGCATGGCTCTCCTATTCTTTTGACAATTTTGTAGCGAAAGGTGAGGATAGATATGCCGAGGATTATCTGTAAAATTGAGAAGCTCTAGTCTCCGATATGGATGGCGATAATTGCTGCTGCTCAGATTCAGCATAACATATAGAATTTCATTTGTTTTGAAGGAGCATGATTTGACGCTATCTCATAATCCGTCAGAACACGAAGGGTCAGGTGTAATTGGGACAGATCATGCTGATACCATTCACGGCGGGAATGGGGTCGTCGATATTCGCGGGTGGGCCGGCGATGATCTGCTGTTCGGAAGCGTTCGGGGCGGCTTAATATCTGGAGGCCGCGGTAATGACACTATTTACACGTTTGGTTTTGGAGCGCCGCTTCCACAGCAATTCCAAACTCATGCCTATGGAGATTGGGGCAACGACACCTTCTATCTAGGCATGGCTCGCTACAATTACGACACTTACGCCAACAGGTTTGGGCACCATGTATTTGGTGGCCATGGGGCGGACAGATTCATTTTCTCCGGGGTAGCACAGGGCGACCAGAAAATTACCGGAAGAATTGACGATTTTGATCCGACACAGGACTCGATCTGGATCGGGAATGTCCGGGTGAACCTCAACGATCTTCCCGACAATGTCCGGATTGTCCAGCATCTCGGCCAGCAGTGGATCCTCATCGACAATCGCATTCTTTATGCCCTCGAGGGTGCACGGCACGCCTCTCCGACGATCCAGTCCGACGGGCGAAACTCCGAGTCCTCGGAGGAAAACCATTTTATCTACTGGCCCGAAGAATGGGCAGATGGCGTGCCGGCGTCGGCGGATGTGGTCTATCGGAACCCCGTTAATTTCATTCCGGCGCGCTTCCTGCCGGTCGAGGCACAATATGAGCATCGGTTCAGCCCAAGAGACCACAGCTTCTCTGGCACCGCCCGCAACGACCGTATTGAAGGGTCTCCCGATCATGGACAAAGTCTCTTCGGTCTTGGTGGACATGATTTCATTTTTGGAAATCGGGGAGACGACACGATTCAGGGCGGTGAAGGGAACGACTACATTGATGGGTATCACGGTCATGACCGCATCTTCGGCGGTAGTGGAAATGACTCCATCGATGGCGGGAAAGGTCACGACATAATCGTCGGGGGATTGGGTCACGACGTCATCGCAGGGGGATCGGACAATGACACATTGCACGGGTCCTCCGGCGACGACACAATTTTCGGGGGATCAGAAAACGACCTGATCTTTGGAGATTCCGGGAATGACGCTCTTTATGGTGGCAGCGGTAATGATCGCCTGAATGGCGGTGTTGGCGCCGACATCCTGGATGGCGGCGATGGTCACGATCGACTCTGGGGCGGGGTGGGTAATGATCGGATGCTTGGAAAGTCAGGCAACGACTGGCTTCACGGTGGCGATGGCCATGACCATCTGTATGGCGGATGGGGTAACGATACTGTCTTTGGTCATCACGGCCATGACCTAATCTTTGGCGGTCCAGGAAACGATCGACTGTTTGGCAACTCAGGCAACGACCATCTTTATGGTGATGCCGGTAATGACCATCTGGATGGCGGTTACGGTAACGACATTCTGGTCGGTGGGGTCGGCCGGGATACCATTGCTGGTGGGGCGGGCACAGACAGACTGCATGGCGGCGCAAGTGCCGACAGATTCGTATTTTTTACTCAGAATGACAGCCGTCCAGGCCAGGGGCGGGACGTCATCGTCGATTTCACGCCAGGCGAGGATAAGATAGACGTCTCCAGGCTAGACGCCGATCTGAGCAGAGCAGGTAACCAGGCCTTGATCTTCAACCCCAATGGACCTGCGGAGCATGCTGTTTGGCTGATCCGCGAGGGGCGCGGCATTTCGGTTCGTGCCGACCTTGATGGGGACGGCGTACAGGATTTTGCCGTTTGGTTAGCCGGCGTGCAGCGGATCGTCGCCTCGGACTTTATCCTTTAAGTGCTAGGATGAACGTCTTGCGCATTGACTGCCCCCTAGGGGGGCGACTTCGGTAACGGGGCCTTTCAGTAAAATGGTTTTGCGCACACGCTGTCGGCCGCCATGTGCCAGATTCAGGTTTCGGGTATCTCAGCCATCCTGTTTGACGCTGTGTTCATGAAGGATCCTTATGATGCATACTGTGGTCCGTGGTCGGCGCCGAAAGGCACTAACGACGTGCTGGCTCATTGCAGTCACGGAGTGCCATCCCATTGGCGTGTTTGGTGCGGGTCAGCGACAGTTTGTAAATTTGGTACGATCGGGATCGCGTCCCAGAGGAGCGTGCCAGGCCTGTGGTCATGCAGGAAACGGTAGATCGCTTGCGTCTCGCATGCGAGAGACCCACTCGTCCCATTTTCTTATCCAAGTATAATAGCTACGGTGCATCATAACATTCGCCGCTCGGCATGGCGCACGAGGTATATTGACGCCGTCGGGCTGGGTGGTCCAGCATGATACGTCACGCTCACCTGTTGGATGCAAAAGGTTTGGAACCCAACTTTACGGTTGTAGCGTTAGTTTGGGTAAGGCGAGCAAGACCTCTCTTGATTGTAGGACAGTTTTCTATGTTGTCATTTCGGAATGACAACAAAAACAGCTACTATTTGCCCTTGGGCTGAACGACCTTGCGCCATAATGTAAACTAGGGCATTTATATATGCAGCTGAAAAAAAGAGCGTCCAAAACACCCAAAGAATTAAACCAAGAAATTAAGATTGACCAAATTCGTCATGGATTCGTTAAGGTATTCATGAGGGACGGATACGCAGGTGCGAGTGTCGACGACATTTCAAGAGAGGCAAAGACTTCTAAAGCGACAATGTATAAGTACTTCCCTGACAAGTCTTACATGTTTATTGACATGCTTGAGATAACGATGGCTCAGGCGTTCTCAGGAAAAGCCTTTAAGCGACTTCTCGATGAACCGCCTAAGGTTGTACTAGCTAAAATTCTTTATGATCTTGCGGAGTGGTCAACATCCGAGCCTCGCCCAAGTTTACTTAGGCTGGTGGTATCAGAAGTAGAACGGTTTCCACAAGGGGCTCAGGATTATGCGTCTGGAATCGCAAGAAATGTCACCGAGCCCCTGAAATCCATCATCGATAAATGGATCGTTACTGGTGAAATTAAGCACCATAACATTGACGATTCGGCTTTCCAATTAAGCACCCTTGTTATGGCACAAGCACAGTATCCGATTATGCTAGGACTAGAAAGGCTTGGCAATGCGCAGCTTGTCAGGATTTCCAACGAGGCTGCAGAACTATTTCTGTCCAGATACGGAATATAAGGTATGGTCTCGTAGGAGATTAATTGCAAATTCGGCCACTGCCCATTTTACAGAGCCGGGGAAAGCCGTGACTGGTGACTGGTTAAGCTGAGTCGAAGCGTTCAAGAAAACGATTGAGCTAACCCATACTCTTTTTCCTTTACGACTCTGCATTCACAATCAGAGGGGGATCATTCCTCGATGAACAATTCAACTCAGCTTCGGTTGAGAATGAATTCATTATCTGACAGCACGAAGAGCCAAGAAGGTATAAGATACCGCTTATTGCAAATGGGCATCAATACTTCTAGCACTGCCATACTGCTATGACACCCGATGGAAGTATCTATCATGACCATGAGACGCTGTCGCCGCCGCACCGGCACGCCGTTCCTGACTTAGCAGTTCTCCACGTCGCCATTCGTCGTGGGTCAGCCGGGTCGATGCACCGTCATGCGCGCACAGGGCAGGGGCGTGATCCCACAGGCCGAGGGAATAGGGTGTCATCAGCAGGCTCTCGACGCGGTTGCGGGCGGTCAGGATGACCGAATGCACCGGCAACAGGATGTGGTGATAGTCGATCGGGCCGTGATCGGGACGCAGCGTGGCACGCCCGGCCTCGGCAAGGTGCTTGGCCTTGGCCCACCGCCCGTGCCAGAGGATCCTGTGCAGGGGAGAGAACAGCTCTCCGTTCAGATCGACGGGCCAGTCCTGCGGGGTCTTGCCGGAACAGTGTCGCCAGTCCGTCCACAGCACGGGCTGGCGCCCGTCGGCGGTCAGGATCGCGTCGCCCACCCGGACATCCCGAACCGGGATCATGCCCCCACGGGAGACATCGACAAGCACGTCCGGCCCAAAGCAGGGCGCCACCAGAGAGCGGGACAGCGCGGGCGCGATATCATAGGCGCCATTGCCCACGGAGAATGTCTGCGGCAGCGTCGCGAACGAATTGTCGCCATTCGTGATCATGATCGGCCCGATCCAGGGCGACCCCGGTGCAGGCTGCATCACCGACGTGTTGATCCGGGCATAATCGTCCCCCAGGCCAGAGAGATCACTCTGGATGTTGGCGGTCTGGCCGGGGTTCATCGGTTGGTACTCGGCTACCTGCTTGCCCGATCCGTCAAAGACCTTCAGCCCGGTGATCCCGCTTCTGCCGGTCAGCTCCGTCCCCGTGTCGTTGATGGCGGTGATTTCGATGCGGTGGTCCTTGGCCCAGATCTGGCGGCCCCATTGCACCGTCGCCGTGCCTTGGGCGGAGTTGGTGCCGACGGCGGGATCGACGATCAGTTGATCGCCTCGAATGCTGAACGTGATCACGGGAAGCTCCTTTCACAGGGGTTTCCCGACCGTACGGATTTGCATTTTCTGCAAGGTTAACGCGACCCGCGATGCGCGGCGTTCTAAGCATTCGTGGTTTATCAATTGCGACTGAGATGAAGCGGCAGCCCGAGATGCGATCGCTCGTGGACCGTCGGTCCAGCGAGGCTGCCGGCTTCGCAACGGGCTTGTTTACCGAAATCCGGATCATCGAGCGGACAGCCAGCCCGATCGGCTACCCCGCCGGGGCGGTGATTGTGGTCATCACGGTGACGTTCATGCTTGGTAGTCGCAGCTCCCAACAGCAGCCCCGGGCGACTTTTTCGAACGTTCAGGCTCCATTTGCACGTTATCCGTGTAATCTTACAACTGCCTGATGCTTTTGGAGGTTTGTATGGCCGTAAACTCGATCGAGACGAAACTGGAAGATGCTCAACTGCGCGGACGGCGGTGGCTACAGCGCCTTGAACTGCTGGAACGACGGGAAGGGGCCTGCCATGCCGAACGGACTGAAGCTGAAAGAAAAGCACAGTTCTGGATGGCTCGGCACGGCGCCTTGGCTGCAAAACTTGAAGCGCGGGTACGAAGCGGGAAGATACATCGCGTGGCAGGGAACACTTCGCCGCAAAATACGATCTGACATGGATCCCAATAGCTCATAAAAGGGCTTGCTGAACTGTTCCGTTTAATATGCAACTCTGTGCATAGTCGCACTGCCCAGGGAGTGGCAAGTTATGCCGCGGATGACGCTGACCAGAATGCCCGACAATCTTCCTGTGGCGATACGGTTCGAGGCCGATACCGAGTTCAACATCGACAACGGCCCGGAGGGCGCCACCATCCTGGCTCTGTATCGGCGGGGGTCTCAGCAGATCATCCATGTTCGCGAAACGCGCGAGCAGATCATCTCCGCCCGCCTGGCAGCGCTGTCAGGAATTTCGCGCCTCTGATGTGTTGATTGCATCTGCGGGGTACTGGCGCATCGGTTAACCCTCTGCGACGGTGCTGAATATGAGCCATGTGTAAGCTGCTGGAGCGGCCCGGCAAACTGCCCGCTACGCTGAACGTGTCTCTCGATAGGCTGGCCAGGCACGGTGGTCTCCCACGTTCAAACGACGACGGTCGGGTGTTGTCTGGCATGAAAGCGCAGATGCCCTGCTTGGGAGCGGCCACAAACAGACCTGCCCAAATAAACAGGCGTTCCGAGCAAGCAATTGGCGATACATTACATTCCGGTCAGGCAGCGGCTTTGGGAGGAGCGACTGTCTGGCCAGCGCTTTTTTCCAACTCAGATAAACCTCGTGTAGCCAATTGGCACTGTAGCAGGCTTGCTTCCTGTGCATTTAAAACGCTGCTGAAAAACGCTCTTCTGAACGCTGAAACCGTAACATGATTCACTTTCCGGGCGGTCTGATGGGGAAGGCCATGCGGGATGTGGACGAGACGAGCAGATCGCTGTTCAACTATGTCGACATTGAGGAGCGCATTTCGGCTCGGCATCCGCTGCACAAGATCCGGCAGGTCGTCAACGAAGCCCTGTTCAGCTTGGATGCAGATTTCGCGGCGCTCTGTGTCGATTTCGGCCGTCCTTCGATTGCGCCGGAGCGACTGATCCGGGCCTGCCTGCTGCAGATCCTGTTCTCGGTCCGCTCAGAGCGGCAAATGATGGAGCAGATGCGGTATAATCTACATCTTCCGGTGGTTCGTAGCACAGACCATGCTGCGGGGCATAAACGAGTGGGCGCTCAGTTCACCTTGACGACGGCAGCCAGCAACCTCGCCCGACTGCTGCGGTTGCTGGCCGGATGAGGTCGCGGGGAAAAATCGGTCGTCGATCAGAGGGTCCGTGAGCCGTGGTATCTGCTGTCAGTTCCGACGACCTCAAGAAACACCTTCTTGATCGGCGGCTAATTCAGCAACCTGTTAAAATCGCCAACGACCACATCAACCCGTTCGTGAATTATCTCTTCCTTAGGATGCGCCGTATATAGCGAGATGGAGCTAAAGGAGCAGGTGATGGACTATCGGGTAAATACCAGCAAGGATCTAGCAGCGAATCTCGCCCATGCAAAGGCAGTCATCAGCGCCTGCAGGATCGGGATTCCACGTATCGATATTGGAACCGAGGATGAAGCCTTCATTCGTATGCGTATCATGCGCATGATCAGTGAGCTTGAGACTATTGATCTAATCGCCAGCAAAGGCTCGCTGACATTAAAGCAAAGGCGTGCGAATGCAAAAGCTAAGGCAGATCAGGACCGAGCTTTTTTTGGCGTTCATTTGGGCATGTACCCTAGTGCTGATTATTCTGCCGGTAGCGCTGTTCATTCTTCAAATATTGAGCTTCGTGACGACACTGCCGTTCGCAAGTTGGCCTGAATATTTTAATCCTCAAAATCTTTTGGGCTCGGGTCGCTACGGAAAATTTTCTTTCCCATTACATTGAAATTGCGTCTCGTGCACGTAGCAGGCCGCCAGCCCAACCAGTTGGTTTGTTATTAAAGCCACGATTGCGCTTCTAGACCTGCGCTGCACTAACAGTCATGCACGTCCGTCGCGATGGAACGTGGCATCGTCCCGCTGCCGCTTTGCACGCTCGATGGTTTCCAGCGTCTGCAACGGGCTGGGATGGCAGGTAACAATTTACGCCAGCCGTTCAACGTAAGCCAGCACAGGGTCAATCGCGGTGTTAAGTGCCACAGCTGTCGGATGTTTATGCCTCGTATTGCCGATGCCCACACAACTATGCAAATCCCATTCCCCCCTAGGATGCAGTCGCATTACGTGCATAGTATGGCTTCAGTTCACTCATGAGGCGATCATGCCCCACAGGACAGTTCTCCTCTCCGCAACTATTGCCGGGGCCTTTCTTGTCCAGCCAGTACTGGCGGACGGCGAGTTCCTCCAGATCGACATCGGGGGTCAGACCCAAACTACCGTGGGTGCTGTGTCCCGGGGATCCTTTACATCTGGCATAAGCTACGCCGATTATGAGGGCGGCCGCTCAGCCTCTGTCAGCGTCGCCTATGCCCTTCCGTTAAACGCACCTGCTTCCCTGAAGGTGGGGCCGACAGTGGGTTATCAAGACGACGATGGAGAGGGCGATGATTTCGAAGCGGGGCTGAGGCTGGTCGCTGACCGCTACTTTCCAACCGATTTCGGCTCGGCGTATTTCCTGGGCGAGGCGAGTACGGTCTACAATTCCTGGTTTCTTCTGACCCAAGTCACCTATGCACCGGCAGATCTCGGTATCGAGCTGTCGCGTGGCGCCAGCGAGACCTACAGCGAAACCACAGTGGCCGTGCAGAGGCGACTGGCCGGGAGCTCGGTCAGTCTGCGGGTCGGATACAAGCTCAGCTCCGAGGAGTTGTTTGCCGGCTTTTCCATCAACACATTTTGAGGTTTGAAATGACATCAGCGCATCCCATGACGCTGCGGCGCTCGGTCGTTCTCTTCTGCCTCTCCTGCCTCGCAGCCGTCACCGTCGTCTGTGCCGCCTTCGTCTATCTCAGGGGCGATCGTTTCACCGACAGTACGTTGGCATTTGCCTCACGCTTTCGCACGACTGCCGCGGCGGGTGAGCTTGCCCGAATGCTGGAGCGCGATTGGCACAATCTCATCTTCCTTACCGAGCAGGCAAGCAAGCTGACCCCCGATCAACTTTCATATTTGATGACAGGCGCAGGGGGTAATCCCACCCGCATTTCATGGGTCGGCTACGCCGATCTCAGTGGGATCGTGGTTTCGGCAACAAACGATCTTCTGGTGGGGCAGGATGTCAGCGAACGCCCTTGGTACCGCAACGGTCTGACGGGTGGTTTTGCGGGCGATGTACATGATGCGGTTCTGCTCGCCCAACTGCTCGGTGGCAACAGTGACGAACCCCTGCGCTTTATCGATCTGGCACGTCCGGTGCAGGATGAAAGCGGTGATATTTCAGGCGTCATCGGCATGCACATCAACGCCAACTGGCTCGCTGACTATCTGCGTGAAACTTCGGAGAGGTTCGGTATTGATCTCTACCTCATAAATCCGAGCGGTACGATATCGGCCTCTTCCACTGATCAGGCACCGACAGAAGCCGACCTGCAGATATTGCGGACCGCCCAGACAGGAATAAGCGCCGAGGGACGGGAGACCTGGCCGGACGGCCGCGACTACTTCTCGACGATCGTGCCAGAAGTCACGTCCGGTGACCTGCCGAGCTTCGGGTGGCGGATGATCGGTCGACTGGATGCCAACAGCGTGAGTTTCGGAGTCGACCTGATCCGGAACGGGGCTCATTACGCTGCTCTCGTGGCTCTGGCGTTGGTATTTCTCATCACCATGATCTACTCGCGCCTTATTCTCGCACCTCTTTCACGCTTGGCGAAATCCGCTGAACAAATCGCCGAAGGGTCGCAGAATTACCCCGCCAACAGCCGCATCACGGTCGAGGCGGCACAGCTGTCAACCGCGCTGGCACGCCTCCAGCGCGATCCAGTCAGCGGCGAGAGCTGAACGACAGTCGCCGACCCATACCCGCCAGGATGCCGCCAAGCTGTGCTCGCCCTGTGCCTGGGGCCGCGCCCTCGGCATAAAAACGCAGCATTAGGGCTTCGCGCTGGTCCGGTGTCGGCGTCAGGCGCACGCGGTTTCCGTCCACCGTCTCGGCGATGACGGTTACAGGAATGTCCCCGATCTTGGCGATCCGCAGCTTGGCCTCGGTGCCTGTGGGATAGATCTTACCGCGTAGTCTGGCCTCATCCATGTTCATCGCGCTGATCCACTGACGCCGGATATCACCCTCAACCACGAAGACGGCGCGATCTGGCAAGTCGGCGATATGGCGTTCCCGGCGCGGTAGTTCGATGCAGGCCAGAACGGTCAGTGTCAGCACGAACACGTTGTAGATCGTCCAGAAGATTACAACCCATTTTCCGTCGCCCGCGTCGTTGAAGGCGAACCGGTCGGATACGATGCCGATGGTCAGGCCAAGAAGGGTCAGCACCAGCAGGATCAGGAACGGTCGCATCAAGTCCCACTGGACCGTGACCTTGGTGCGGTCGCCCCCCTTGGCCGTCACTGAAAACGGATGCCCCTTGGGTCGGAACATGCCAGTGAACGCCGCGCGGCTGATCGCGATCGCGCCGATCAGCTGACTGACATCATGCAGGATCGGCACGAACATTCCCGGCATCAGCGTCCGAAGGACCAAGAATGACCACAGGAAATAACACCCAAAGAACGTGATCACGTCGGGCAGGGACGCGTCCACCACGATGATGTTGAAGAACCAGTACAGCAACGGATAGACGACCACCGCAATGCGGAACGGAAAGCTGGTCATCCAGAAGAAGATCGAATCGATGACGCTCCAGCGATCGCGCAGGCGCAGTTTGCTGGCTGATAGTGGACCCAGGCTGGAGCGGGCAATCTGCATCAAGCCCAGGCACCAGCGCGCGCGCTGCGTCACATATTCCTTGAGCCCTTCAGGGGCGAGCCCCTCGGTCAGGGGTTCGGACAGATAGACGGTCTTGAGCCCGCGTTCCTGCAAGGCCAGCGTCAGCATGAAATCTTCGGTTACGCTCTCCGTCGGAAAGCCACCAATCTCGCGAAGCGCGGACCAACGGCAAATGGACGAAGTACCGCAGCAGATGGCGATCCCCCACCCGTCACGACAGGGCTGCATGTGATCGAAGAAGAACCGCTGTTCGTCGGGATAGGACTGGCTTATCCCGAGATTGTGCTGGATTGGGTCGGCGTTGAAAAAGTGCTGGGGGGTCTGGACCAGTGCCACGTCGGGATCATGAAACAGCGCCAGACTGCGCCCCAGAAAGCCGCGATGGGGAACGAAGTCAGCGTCCAGAACAGCCACAAAATCTGGTGGAACCGGGTCTTCGGCCAGACGATCCAGCGCGTGGTTAATGTTGCCTGCCTTGGACCCCTTGTTGTCTGGACGACGCATGTATCGGACCTGCTGTTGCGCGCAATAGTCGCGAAGCCAGTCCCGGCGGCTGTCATCAAGAACCAGGACTTCCTTGTTCCTATGGCGCAGGAACTTGGCGCCGATGATGGTGCGTTCTAGAACCTCCAGGTCCTCATTGTACGTGGCAATCAGGATCGCGACCCGTGGTTCGGTTTCACACCACCACCCCTCGTGGGCGTCCGCCTCGGCGCTGCGGATCTTGATGCGCGACATGATCACAAAGGCGCTGACCGATCCCATCAGCGCAAGAAACTCGAGCGCGAACAGCGACCAGCTTGCGAGCATGTCCAAGGTCAGGCCGGGTGGCGCCAGCGTCTCGGTTCCCCGCCACCAGATATAGCGAACGGCCAGCAGAAAGCCGATGCCCAGCAGGATCGAGCGGTGCAGGGTGTCGTGGACATTCACCCATGATCGGAGGGTGAGACCTACGCCAAGGACCAGCAACAGATGAACCGTGCTAGACCCCAGCTGGCTGAACAGCAGGACGTCCGGCATCTCAGTTGAATAGCCCGCGGAGGCCGTCCAGCGGGCGCGTCTCGAAAAAGGCACGTCCCGTTTGGCCGATGACACAGTTGTCCGCGCCCCCGTCGCGCAGTGCAGGAACGATCAATGCCACGTCGAATCGTTCCAGATGTTTCTGGCTGGGAGCGACCGCCATCGCTTGATAGATCGTAGCGGCGCCGCTTCCGGCAAGGCGGGCGACAGTGGCATCATGAACTTCAGACGAACCCGCAAGTCTGAAGCGCGCGGACTGGCCGACAGCCAGATCATTGTAGGTGCGTTCAGTCACCGACAGGGTCACCACCGTGGAACTGCAATCCACGAGCCGCAGCAGCGGATCGCCGCGCTGAACGTTGACTCCGTCGGCCTGAAGCACGTCCCAGAAGATCCCGGTTACAGGGCTTTGCAGATCGCCGCCGATCTGGCTGTTGACCCGCAGACGTTCGCGGTCGGTACGCTCACCGACCGCGGTCAGCCTGGCATCGGCTTCGGCCAGACGCGTGTTCAGGGTCGCGATTTCGCTGCGCAATTCGACGCTGCGCTGTTCGGCATTGGGTGCGTCGTTGTACCCGTCGCCCAGAAACACGCCCTGTTGCGCAGCGTTTAGCGCGATCTGCAGGATCGCCACGCGTTCGCGCGCATGATCAAGCGCCAGCGCATCCAGCCGCGGTTCGGCAGGCAGGCGCTGGTCGTTCTCCTCAACCGCGTCCAGCAGGCGCGGGTCGGGCACAGCGGCTTGCTCTTGCTCCAGAATGGCCAGACGCGATCGGGCGTGCGTCAGACGCGTTCGCAGCTCTTCCAGCCGGTTCGTGCGAAAGATGTTCGCACGTCGGTCCAGGTCGTCGCGGATGGCACCGGTTTCTGCCAACAACTCCGCGATCTGAGCGCGCGCAGCCTCCTCCAGCCGGACTTCCATCAGCAGATCATTGAGCCTGACGCGATCGACGATCGGGTCTTCAATGCTGGCCAGCACCTCGCCTTGCGTAACCCGTCCGCCCAACTGTCTCTCGGGGATCGTCAGGTTTCCGGCAACCGGCGCCCGGATCGTGACGATCGGTGCGTTGACTACGGCATCCGCGCTCGCCCCGGACATCTGCTCGCCCACGATCACCCAGATCGACAAGAGGATCAGGAGGATCCCGATAACTGGTCTGCTGTATTTCATGAGAGATGCAACCCAAGCTGATGATTTCTTTTAGTTCAGCTTAAGCGAGTAATTCATTACGGTCACCACCATCTGGAGATGTTTCCCCTTATTGCGGCGGCGTGTTGCATTCCCCTTCCCGGAAGGCCAGCTCAATGAGCATCAGCAGGGTATCGGAATAGTAGTCAGCACCAATGACGGCTGATGAAACATCAATATTTGCACAGTCTATCAAGCGTCGAATAGCGGTGAATCCTGCGCGGTCGCTGGCCTGTAACACCTCCCCCTGTGGTGTCGCCTCAACAACGACATGTCCCGGCAAGGCACCGTCGCTCATATGGCTCGCTGCTGAACGCACTGCCGGGTGATCGGTTCTGTTCGACCAGGTCAGATAAAGAGGGATGCGGAGAGCGTCATATCCCCATCGAAAGTCATGCTCTACAGGCTTTGCGAAACCTGCCCGTGTTACATCCACCCAGTTTGGCAGGAAGCCAGTGGCTGCCAGTTCGGCAAGTACGGTTTCTCCATGATCGGCTGCCTGAACGAGCGCAGGCTCACCCGCAGCTTCCCCCAGCTCACGCAGGGCACGTGGCATGATGTAGGATGGATTGATCAGCACACGATTTTTGGCACGCCTTGCTTCGGCGCCTGGCAGAAGCAGGGGTCCATTCGCT
Source organism: Paracoccus sp. NFXS7 (assembly GCF_040148865.1). Taxonomy (NCBI): domain Bacteria; kingdom Pseudomonadati; phylum Pseudomonadota; class Alphaproteobacteria; order Rhodobacterales; family Paracoccaceae; genus Paracoccus; species Paracoccus sp. NFXS7. The sequence continues at coordinate 17,160 of NZ_JAKEKV010000013.1, read as the reverse complement.
GCCCTTGGATCGGGAGCAAGACAAAGGCGTGCAATATCTCGCGCAATTCTGAGAGCGGCGTCAGTATACTCTGTCCACCCAGAGTCCCGTCCGGCTCGAAGCAGTGCCCAGGCACGAAAAAGATCGCCGTCGGTGGCATTGTGCCAGTCAGGGATATTGTTGCCCGCACCTGGCTGCCATTTCCAAGCCATCAGGCGATCATCGCGGATCGCAAGGTGTTGTCGGGTCCATGCGTCGATTTCATCGAACGCTTCGCGATCACCATGCGCTTGAGCAAGCAGGAGACCATATCCTTGTCCCTCGGAATGAGAAATGCCGCCTTGCTGTGCGTCGACCACCCTGCCGGAACTGACATAGCGGCGCTGCCATTGTTGCCATTGTGTCGGCGGATCGTCCGCGAACGCGGCACGGAGCAGCGGAGTGCTCGCGCAGAGGGCTGCGCATATCAACGAGCGACGCGTCATCATCAGGTGTCATACCCCATCTGAATGCGTGCCAGCCCGTACTGAGCGCGTTTCCGCCAGAAAATCAACTTTCGGTTAATCAGTGCAACCAAGGCGTGCGCTCCAGGTTAATGCCGGCGAACCAAAAAATCAGACGGAGACAACCGTGCGGAACACCGTGATCATGGCCATCGCCACCGTAGACGAACTCGATATGATCGTGTCGGCTCTATCAGCCTATAACCACAATACCAAATATCGGGCACTCTATGAGAAGCTTATCCGGCAACAGGATCAGCTGTACAAGGCGGTCTCCAACTGACGAAAAGCCGGTGTGCTGGCTTGATCTGGTCCAAGTCGCTTTCTCCAAAAGGCTGAGCGGCTCCACCCTACGGTAGCCGTCCCGGATTTCTTTACGGCTGCAGTCAGGGCGGAAACAGCATAGCTTTCGGCGGCACAGCCTTCTGTGCGCTACTTCAGCGCAAGAAACGGACGGTCTCAGCGTACAGCGGTTCGCGTCAGCACTGCCGCGGCTGTCGAGGCGTTCGCAACAAGACAGACCAGCTGCGCGCGTCTGAGCGAGTCACATAGAATGTCGCCGGGACTGGCGGCATGTCCCGCCGCTTCAACGGCTCTCAGAAACGTCGCGAAGTCTTTGCCAATGATCGTCACAGCCAGAACCCTCCCCATGAAAGCCTGAAGCATCTAGCGACACAACCTATGCGGTATGCTACCTAATGTAACTCACCATTTGGGATATTCAATACTCATCGGTTCAGTTCCGCCGAATGCCGGGACTGCCACCTCACAGGGTTTGATGTGTCCTGCAAGGGTGATACTGCCAAAGCAGTCCATCGTCAGCAGGGCTTCCGTCAGTTAGCATCACTGCTCTCCGCTGCGACAAGGGCTTCCGTCGCGACCCGGGCCGCCGGCTCATCTTCGGCTTCCGCGCCTGCATCGACGAGGCTCTCTGCTTCCGCCTCATCCTCGTCCAGGACAGGCGGTGCATCACCGGCTGTCGCATAGCCCTTAAATGCGGTATAGAAAAGTCAAATAAATCAATTGGGCGGCTTTGCCACTAAAAACGGTATCTTGCCATTAAACTCGACATTCTTGTTGTTGAATCTGACATAGGGTGCGCGGATTTGGACGGTTGGTATCGATGGAAGGTAATGACGGAGACTGTGGCGATGCTGGTGCTGAGGCGCTGCGCCGGGCATCGGTCCCTCGACCGCTTGTACAGCTATCTACGCCAACGCGCTTAAGTCCGTTCACGCACATACGGCTTTTGCCTTTTTTAGGCTCAAACCCGACGTGAAACTCTTCTGCCTTTCTGCCTTTCTGCCTTCGCCGTGGCTAAGTTACGTCCACTGGTCAAGGCGACAATGTTCAGCACTGGCCTCGACTAGGACGCAAGAGTTGCCATGCCTCGTACGTTCGAACTGGAACCCCGTCTTTTTGCAGCGGTTGATCGTATTGTCCTGCGGAATGGGAAAAACTTCCGCAAGCTGGCGTCTGAACGTCATATCTAAGGGCAACAAACGCTGCTCAATGCGCCGTGTGCCGGAATTAAGGGTAACGCGACAGTAGCTAACGGTATCTGCGGCAATTTGGCGTGTCGCGCTATCGCAGCACGCGTCGCAGGCCCTCCTGAACCTTCAGGAGCGGATCGAGATACAGCCCGACCAGATCCACGGCATCGGTCTGAACCGCGGCGACCCCGGTATTGACCGCGGCGATGACCCGGCCATGCACCGAGTACAGCGGGACGGCGATGGACCGCAGTCCCGGCTCCACCTCCTGATCGATGACGGCGTACCCGTCTACACGGGCAGTGTCGATCCGGTCCATGATCTCGGTGGGGTCGGTCAGGCTGTGGGCGGTCCGGGGCGTCAGATCGGATGTCATGATCAGCGTCAGGGCCTGATCGCGGGGCAGGGCGGCCAGCAGGACGCGCCCCATCGACGTGCAATGCACGGGCAGGCGTGATCCGGGCATCAGCCCGATCGACATCACCCGACGCTGCGCGGCGCGGGCGAGATAGACGATCTCGGTGCCGTCAAGGATCGACACGGATGTCGATTGGCCGATCCGGTCGGACAACTGGTCCAGCCAAGGCTGGACCAGCTGCGCCAAGGGCATCGCTGCCAAGGCCCCCATGCCTAGGCGCAACACCCGCGCGGTCAGGGTGAAAAACTTCCCGTCGTAATCAGCATAGCCCAACTCGTGCAGGGTCAGCAGACAGCGCCGGGCGGTGGCCCGATCCAAGCCGGTTGCCTCCGCCACCTCGGAAATCGCCATGCGGGGTCGCTCGGCGCCGAAGGCTTCGATCACCTGCAGTCCCTTGCCCAATGATCCGATAATGTCGGTTCTGTTCGCCATGCGATCAGAAATAATCGCAGTCCGAACAAAACTCAACATGTGACCAAACCTGATAGCTTTGTTTGTTATCGCGCCGTAAGCCCTCCCCATACGGAGGAGCATTCATGGACAAGCGTATCTCAACGCTGGCGGCGGCCACGGCCCAAATCGCGAACGGTGCCACGGTAATGATCGGCGGGTTTGGCGGCTCCGGCGCGCCGATCGAACTCATCCACGCCCTGATCGACCGCTTTGTGACGACCGGTAGCCCCGGAAACCTGACGGTGATCAACAACAACGCCGGCAACGGTCATGTCGGCATCGCGGCGATGATCGAGCAGGGCATGGTGGCCCGGATGATCTGTTCCTTTCCGCGCTCGGCAGACCCGGTGGTGTTCACCGAGCGCTATCTGGCCGGGCAGATCGACCTTGAGCTGGTCCCGCAGGGAACGCTGGCCGAACGCATCCGCGCAGGCGGGGCGGGCATCCCGGCGTTCTATACCCCCACCGGGTTCGGCACCGACCTGGCGCGGGGGAAGCCCGTGGCCGAATTCGACGGCCGGTCCTATGTGCAGGAGCGCTGGCTGAAAGCCGATGTGGCGCTGATCAAGGCGGAGGCCGGGGATCACCTGGGCAATCTGACCTACCGGATGGCCGCGCGCAACTTTGCGCCGCTGATGGCGATGGCCGCGATGCGGACGATCGTGCAGGTCAGCCATGTGGTCGCGCCGGGAGATATCGACCCGGAGGCGGTGATCACGCCGGGGATCTTTGTCGATGGGATCATCCACGTGCCGGACCCGGCGCAGGAAGAGGACCTGAACCGCGCAGGGGCGCGATACCCGGAGGTGGCGGCATGACTGACAAGCTGACAAATGCGCAGATCGCGTGGCGGGCCGCGCAGGACATCCACGAAGGAGCCTATGTCAATCTGGGCATCGGATTTCCGGAAATGGTCGCCCGCTTCCAGCCCACCGGGCGTCAGGCGATCTTTCATACCGAAAACGGCATCCTCGGCTTCGGCGAGGCCCCCGCGGCGGGCGCGGAGGACTGGGATCTGATCAATGCCGGAAAGAAGGCGGTGACGATCCGGCCCGGCACCGCGTTCTTTCACCACGCCGACAGCTTTGCGATGGTGCGCGGGGGGCATCTGGATGTCGCGATCCTGGGGGCCTATCAGGTCGCACAGAACGGAGATCTGGCAAACTGGTCGACCGGCCCCAAGGGCGTGCCCGCCGTCGGCGGCGCGATGGATCTGGTCCATGGGGCCAAGCGCGTGGCGGTCATCACCGACCATGTGACCCGCGACGGCAAGCCCAAGCTGGTTGAAGCCTGCACCTTGCCCTTGACCGGCGTGGCCTGCGTGACGCGGGTTTATACCTCGCTGGCGGTCATCGACATCGAGGGCGGTCGGTTCGTGCTGCGCGAAAAGCTCGCCGCCCTGTCGTTTGAGGCTCTGCAATTGCTCACCGGCGCCCCGCTGCATGTGGATGGTGCCGTGACCGACCTGACCGTTCCGGAGGTATGAGATGACCGAAGCCTATATCTGCGACTATGTCCGCACGCCCATTGGCCGGTTCGGAGGTGCGCTGTCCTCCGTCCGGGCCGACGATCTGGGGGCCGTTCCGCTGCGGGTGCTGATGGCGCGCAATGCCGGTGTCGACTGGCAGGCGGTCGATGACGTCATCTTCGGCTGCGCCAACCAGGCGGGCGAGGATAACCGAAACGTGGCGCGCATGTCGCTGTTGCTGGCGGGCCTCCCGGTTGAGGTCGGCGGGACGACCATCAACCGGCTGTGCGGGTCGGGCATGGACGCGGTCATCGCCGCCGCCCGCGCCATCTGCGCCGGAGAGGCGGATCTGATGATCGCCGGCGGTGTCGAAAGCATGTCCCGCGCGCCCTTCGTGATGCCCAAGGCCGAAACGGCGTTCTCGCGCAGCGCATCCGTTCACGACACCACCATCGGCTGGCGGTTCGTGAACCCGCTGATGGAGGCGCAATACGGAGTCGATTCAATGCCCGAGACGGCCGAGAACGTCGCCGAGGATTTCAGGGTCAGCCGCGCCGACCAGGACGTGTTCGCGTTGCGCTCTCAGCAAAAAGCCGCCGTGGCTCAGGGAAATGGTCGGTTTGACGCAGAGATCACCCCGGTGCTGATCCCTCAGCGCAAGGGCGACCCTAACCGGGTCGATCGCGACGAACACCCGCGCCAGACGACGCTGGAGACCCTTGCAGGTTTGAAGGCGCCCTTCCGCAAGGGAGGGACGGTGACGGCGGGCAATGCTTCTGGCGTCAATGACGGTGCGGCAGCGCTGATCATCGCGTCCGAGGCAGGCGCGCGCCGACACGGGCTGACGCCCATCGCCCGTATCCTGGGCGGGGCCGTCGCGGGCGTGGCGCCGCGGATCATGGGATTTGGCCCGGCGCCCGCCGCGCGCAAGCTGATGGCCAGGTTGGGGCTGGGCCAGACCGACTTCGACGTGATCGAGCTGAACGAGGCCTTCGCCAGCCAAGGTCTGGCGACCCTTCGCGATCTGGGCATTGCCGACGATGACCCGCGCGTGAACCCCAATGGCGGCGCCATCGCGCTTGGCCATCCCCTGGGCATGTCGGGCGCGCGCATCACCGGCACGGCGGCGCTGGAACTGGCCCGCACCGGCGGCAGGCGATCCCTGTCGATGATGTGCATCGGCGTGGGCCAAGGCATCGCGATCGCCTTGGAACGGGTCTGACGTCAGGGGTCCGGGTCCGGGGCGGCCAAGTTGTTGGCCGCCAGCCATGCGGGTTTTTCGGCATACATCTCGCGGATCAGGCGCCGGATCAGGTCCAGATAGCGGGATGTATCGCCAGCCCGATGGTTCATGATTACCGGAGACGTCGCACCAGGGCTGTCGATGACACGATAGCGGACATCAGACCGCATCTGCCTCGCGGATGACGGGATGATGCAGACCCCAGAATCCGCAGCGACCAGCCCAAGCGCCGTCTGGATCTCACGGACTTCCAAGACATCGCGGGGACGAATCTCTTCCTCCTGTAGCAAACTGAGAACCTGGTCGGCATAGCTGGGACGCGGCTCCTTCGGATAGACGATCAACCGCTGGTCCGCGATGTCAGACAGCCGGATCGGGCCCTCGTCCTGGGCCAGCACCGAGTCCTGTGGCAGCGCGACAACCAGACGCTCCTCGCGCAGGATCGTGGCGACGACGTTGGGATCATTATGGCGCATGCGGCCAAACCCAATATCGATGCGGCCTTCTTTCAGTGCAGCAACCTGCTGGATCGACAGCATCTCCAGCAACTGGATATCCAGTTCCGGTGCATTCTGGCGCAGCTTGCGCACCAGGACCGGCAGCCCGCCATACAGCGTCGAGGCCACGAAGCCGATGGAGAGCACCCGATTGCGGTTCATGCCCACCCGCCGTGTGGCGTCTTTCATCTGGTCCACGCGCCCAAGGACCTGCAACGCCTGTTCATAGAGAAGCCGTCCGGCGTCGGTCAGCTTCACGGGCCGGCTTGTGCGGGTGATCAGGACGACGCCCAGCTCCTCCTCCAGTAACTGGATCTGCCGGCTCAGCGGTGGCTGGGCGATGTTCAGCTGTTCCGCGGCACGGGTGAAATTGCGCTCTCTCGCGACAGCGACAAAATAGCGGAGCTGACGCAAGTCCATCGGATTCTTTCCTTCACGCAAAGTATTCTGCACCGAAGCATCATAGTCTTCGTGGATGCCTGACGGATCATAATACCCAAAGGGTATGGCTTCAAACCGAAACGGTGTTGGACGGGGCGCTGTGCGGGAGGCATTTTGGCCTCATGAACCAGTCATTCGCCCCCCTCGCTTCCACTACCACCGCCACCCCCGTCATCACGCGGGTCGAGACGGTGATCCTTGATCTGCCGACCATCCGGCCACACAAGCTGTCGGTTGCGACCATGAACGGTCAGGTTCTGATGCTGGTCCGCGTCCACTGCAGCGACGGTATCGTTGGCGTCGGCGAGGGGACAACCATCGGCGGTCTGGCCTATGGCGGCGAAAGCCCCGAAAGCATGAAGACCAATATCGACACGTGGTTCGCGCCGCTGATGATCGGTCAGGATGCCACCCGCGTGCAGTCGCTGATGGCGCGGATCGGCAGGATGGTCCGCGAAAATCGCTTTTCCAAGTCCGCGGTCGAGACCGCACTGCTGGACGCCCACGGTCGGCGTCTTGGCCTGCCGGTCAGCGAACTGCTGGGCGGGCGGCGGCGGGATCGCCTGCCCGTGGCCTGGACGCTGGCTTCGGGCGACACGGCGCGCGACATCGCAGAGGCCGAGCGCATGCTGGACCTGCGCCGCCACCGTGTCTTCAAGCTGAAGATTGGTGCGCGGGCGCTGCGCGAGGATATTACCCATGTCGCCGCCATCGGGCAGGCGCTTGGCGAAAGGGCGTCCATCCGCGTCGACGTGAACATGGCCTGGTCCGAAGGGGAGGCCGCCTTTGGCATGGCGGCGCTGGCCGATGCAGGCTGCCTGCTGGTCGAACAACCGGTGGCCTCAAGCGCGGCGATGGGTCGGCTGGTGCGCCGCTTTCCGATCGCGCTGATGGCCGATGAATCACTGACCGGACCCGAAAGCGCGTTCGAGATCGCCCGCGTGCAGGGTGCGGACGTCTATGCGGTCAAGCTGGAGCAAAGCGGCGGCGCGTTCAACGCCTTGCGCGTGGCGGCTATCGCCGATGCGGCGGGGATCGGCCTTTACGGCGGCACGATGCTGGAGGGGGCGGTGGGCACGGTGATTTCGGCCCATACGTTCTCGACCTTTGCCAATCTGCAATGGGGGACCGAACTGTTCGGACCGCTGCTGCTCACCGAAGAAATCCTGACCGAGCCGCTGGACTACAGCGACTTCGAGCTGACGGTTCCGGCCGGCCCCGGTCTCGGACTGTCTTTGGACGAGGACCGCGTGGCGTTCTTCGCGCGCGACGGACTGCGCAAGACGATCAGCCTGCCCAGAGGGGTTGTGTGACGATGCTGTACCAGGTGATCATGACGGTCGATCTTCCCCGGGACCTTGCGTCCGAAGAGGCCACCCGGATCCTTGCGCAGGAAAAGGCCTATTCCCAGGATCTGCAGCGCAGCGGCAAGTGGCGCCATATCTGGCGGATCGCCGGACAATACGCGAACTGCAGCATCTTCGATGTGCGCGACCATGACGAGCTGCACCAGATCCTGTCCGGCCTGCCACTGTTCCCGTTCATGGAGATCAGCGTCACGCCTCTGCTGCGCCATCCGTCGGCCATCAGAGAGGACGACCGCTAGTCATGCCCAACGGCGGGGAGGGAGCCCCGCCGACCCAGTTTCCAAAAGAATCCAGGAGGAGAACCCGATGACCGTGACCATCTTCAACCGACCCGATGTCCAGGAATTCCTGAACGAGCTGAGCGGCCTGAACAACAAGGATGGCGATCCGCGGATGAAGCAGATCGTGCACCGCCTGATGTCTGACCTGTTCAAGGCAATCGACGATCTGAATATCACCCCCGACGAATACTGGCAGGGCGTGGCCTGGCTGAATGATCTGGGCGCCGCTGGTCAAGTGGGGCTGGTCTCACCGGGCCTTGGCATCGATCACTTCATGGATGAGAGGCTGGACGCCATTGACGCGGCCATGGGCATCGAAAACCCGACCCCGCGCACGATCGAAGGTCCGCTTTACGTGGCCGGCGCCCCGGAGTCAGTGGGCTTCGCACGACTGGACGACGGAAACGACACCAACGGTCAAACGCTGATCATGCAGGGCAAGGTTCATGGCGCAGACGGCCAGCCGCTGCCCGGCGCCAAGGTCGAGGTCTGGCATTGCGACACGCGCGGTTTCTATTCGCATTTTGACCCGACCGGTCAGCAGGCCCCCTTCAACATGCGCCGCACGATCATTGCCGACGACCAGGGTTGCTACAAGTTCCAGAGCATTCTGCCGAGTGGTTACGGCGTGCCCCCCGGCAGCCCGACCGAGGGTTTGCTGACCGCCCTTGGACGGCACGGCCAGCGGCCCGCTCATATCCACTTCTTCGTCAGCGCCGATGGACATCGCAAGCTGACGACGCAGATCAATATTGAGGGCGATCCTTTGATCCACGACGACTTCGCTTATGCGACGCGCGAGGGCCTGATCCCCAAAGTCGTGGAACGGTCGGATGAGCAGAGCATTCATGCCAACAACCTGAACGGTCCGTTTGCCGAGATCGTTTTTGACATCCACCTGACGGCCCTGATCGACGGTGTGGACAACCAGCTGAACGAACAGCGCCGCCGCGCAGCCGCCTGACGGAGCCCTGCAGGCAGCCGCCCGACGCGGCTGCCTCGATCCGCATCCATCTTTCACCAATGACATCTGAGCAGGGCATGCCCGTATCCGGCGCATCCCCTGGGGGAGGACCACTCATGTCTGCGATCATCGACAAGGCCCGCGATCTGGATACCCTGCTGGCGACAGCCGTGCAGGACGACGCCCAGGCCGGGCTGTTCCGCTGCCGCCGCGACATCTTCACGAACGAGGATCTGTTCGCGTTGGAGATGAAGCACATCTTCGAGGGTAACTGGGTTTATCTGGCCCATGAGAGCCAGATCCCCGACGTCAACGACTACTACACTACCTGGATCGGCCGCCAGCCCATCGTCATCACCCGCGACAAGACAGGAACGCTGAACGCGGTCATCAATGCCTGCGCCCACAAGGGTGCAATGCTGTGTCGCCGCAAGCAGGGCAACAAGGGCAGCTTCACCTGTCCGTTCCACGGCTGGACCTTTGCCAATACGGGCAAGCTGCTGAAGGTCAAGGATGCCAAGACCACGCAGTATCCCGACCAGTTCAACACCGATGGCTCGCACGACCTGACCCGCGTAGCCCGGTTTGAAAGCTATCGAGGGTTCCTGTTCGGCAGCCTGAACCCCGATGTGGCGCCGCTGACCGATTACCTGGGCGAAACCACGGTGGTCATCGACCAGATCGTCGACCAGGCCCCCGAGGGGCTGGAAGTGCTGCGCGGGAATTCCAGCTACATTTATGACGGCAACTGGAAGCTGCAGATGGAAAACGGCTGCGACGGTTATCACGTCAGCTCGGTCCACTGGAACTATGCCACCACAATGGACCGCCGCAGCGAGACCGGCACCAAGGCGGTCGATGCCAACAGCTGGAGCAAATCCAAGGCTGGCGTCTACGGGTTCGACAACGGCCATATCCTTCTGTGGACCAACACTGCCAATCCCGAGGTGCGCCCGGTCTTCAACCGCCGCGACGAGATTGCCGCCCGCTTGGGCGAGGACAAGGCTGGCTTCATCGTCAACCAGACGCGCAACCTGTGCCTCTATCCGAACGTCTTCCTGATGGACCAGTTCAGCACTCAGATCCGCGTGGTCCGACCGCTGTCGGTGGACCGGACCGAGGTCACCATCTTCTGCTTCGCACCAAAGGGAGAAGGCGCCGAAGACCGTGCCACCCGCATCCGCCAGTACGAGGACTTCTTCAACGTGTCCGGCATGGGCACGTCGGACGACCTGGAGGAATTCCGTGCCTGCCAGACCGCTTATGCCGGCAGCGCGCCGCTGTGGAACGACATGTCGCGTGGTGCGCCGCTGTGGATCCACGGCGCGGACGACAATGCCCGCCGCATGGGTCTGAACCCGCTGATCTCTGGAGAGCGCAGCGAGGACGAAGGGCTGTTCGTCTGCCAGCACGAATACTGGGCCCGCGTCATGCGCGATGCCCTGGCCAGCGAGAAGACGGGAGAGATGGCATGAGCATCGATCATCACGCGATCTGCGCGTTCCTTTACCGCGAAGCGCGCCTGCTGGATGACCGGCAATGGGATGAGTGGCTGACCTGCTATGCGCCCGATGCCTCCTACTGGATGCCGGCCTGGGACGACAACGACCAGACGACCGAAGATCCCCAATCCGAGATCTCGCTGATCTACTATCCAAACCGCGAGGGGCTGGAAGACCGGGTGTTCCGCATCAAGACGGAACGCTCCGGCGCATCCACGCCTGAGCCGCGCACCAGTCACGCGGTCCAGAACGTCGAGATGGTGGCCGATCGCGGCGACGAGGTCGATGTCCGCTACAACTTCCACACGCTGAACCACCGCTACAAGGCCACGGATCAGTTCTTCGGGACCATGTTCGTCACCCTGCGGCGGGATCCGGACGGGCTGCGCATCGCGGCCAAAAAGATCGTCCTGAAAAACGACTACATCCGCCAGGTCATCGACGTCTATCACGTCTGACCGCCGACCCCGCACAACCGCAAGGAGGAGGCGACCATGTGCTACACCATAGCCCTGAACTTCGAGGACGGGGTCACCCGCTTCGTTGACTGCAAGCCCGGAGAGAAGGTTCTCGATGCGGCATTCCGCAACAAGATCAATCTGCCGATGGACTGTTCCGACGGCGTCTGCGGCACCTGCAAGTGCCGCGCCGAGAGCGGCGCCTACGACCTGGGCGACGATTTCATCGAGGACGCCCTGACCGAGGACGAGGCGGGGCAGGGGCTGGTGCTGACCTGCCAGATGGTGCCATCGTCCGACTGCGTGCTGTCGGTGCCAACCACATCGCAGGCCTGCAAGACCGGCCAGCAGGCGTTCGCGGCCACGGTGACCCGGATCGAGCCGCATCATGATGCCGCCGTCGTCCTGGAACTGACCATGGATGATACGGCCACGGCTCCTGCATTTCTGCCAGGGCAATATGTCAATATCAACGTTCCCGGCAGCGGTACTCACCGATCCTACTCCTTCAGCACCGCGCCGGGCGAGCGCAACCTGGGATTCCTGATCAAGAAGATCCCCGATGGGGTGATGAGCACCTGGCTGTCGCGTGCCAAACCGGGCGATCAGTTGCAACTGACCGGCCCGATGGGCAGCTTCTACCTGAGAGGGGGCGATGGTCCGCTGTTGTGTCTGGCAGGCGGTACCGGGCTGGCTCCGTTCCTGTCGATGCTGGAGGTGCTGGCGCGTGCCGGATCGCGGCGGCAGATCCACCTGATCTATGGCGTGACGCGCGATCTGGATCTTGTTCTGGTGGACCGCATCATGGCGCTGGCCAGGCGGCTGCCGAACCTGACCGTCGCGACTGTGGTTGCCGATCCGGCCTCGGATCACCCGCGCACGGGTTGGGTGACCCAACACATGCCGGAGGAGATGCTGGCGGCGGGCGATGTCGACATCTATCTGTGCGGCCCCCCACCGATGGTCGATGCCGTCAGGCAGTATCTCAATGACCACAAGGTCGAACCGGCCAGCTTTCATTACGAGAAATTCACGCCGAACGCACCGCTGAAGGCCAGTGCATGACTGCCGCGGTGTTTGCCGGACGCTTTGCGGGCAAGGTGATCGTGGTCACCGGCGCGGCCCAGGGCATCGGCCGGGCGGTGGCGCTGCGCGCCGCGGCCGAAGGTGGCCGCGTACTGTTCGTGGACCGGGCCGATTTCCTGGCCGAAGTTGTGGCCGAGGCCCAGGGAGATGCCGCAGGCTTTACTGCCGACCTGGAGACCTGGGCAGGGGCGAACGCCGCCATGCGCAATGCCGCCGATACCTTTGGCGGCATCGACATTCTGATCAACGTGGTGGGCGGTGCGATCCGTATGCGCCCACTGGCCGAATTTGAACCTGACCAGATCGACGTCGAGATCCGCCGGTCGCTGATGCCGACTTTGTATGGTTGCCATGCGGTCCTGCCGCATCTGGCCGCGCGGGGCGGCGGCACCATCGTCAACGTGTCGTCGAACGCGACACGCGGCATCCACCGGGTGCCTTACTCGGCGGCCAAGGGGGGCGTGAACGCGATCACGCGATCCCTCGCGATGGAGGTGGCAGGCCAGAACATCCGCGTCGTGGCCACCGCACCCGGCGGAACCGAGGCACCCCCGCGCCGCATCCCGCGCAATGCCGCGGGCGACAGCCCGGATGAGCGGCAGTGGATGGCGCAGGTCGTGGAACAGGTGACCGGGTCCAGTGTCCTGAAGCGCTATGGGACCATCGACGAACAGGCCGCGCCGATCCTGTTCCTGGCGTCCGACGAGGCATCCTACATCACCGGGTCCGTCCTGTCCGTCGCGGGAGGCGACGAGGGCTGACACCGAAACAACAACAGGGAGGAGAATGACGATGCGTACGATAGACGTGAACGAGGCCATTGACCGAAGTCCGTTCGGGCAATTTCAGTGGCTGGTGGTTGCGCTGTGCGGCACCCTGCTGGTGGTCGACGGCTATGATGTGTTCGTGGCGGGGACGGTCCTGCCGACGCTGATCCAGGAATGGGGCCTGACCAAGCCGCAGGCGGGTGCGCTTCAGGCATGGGCGCTGTTCGGCATGATGTTCGGCGCCTTGATCCTGGGCCCGCTGGCCGACCGGATCGGCCGGAAGAAGGGCGTGGCCATCAGCTTCGTGCTGTTCACCTCTGCCACGGTTTTGACGGGGTTTGCCGACACGCCCGGACAGTTCAAATTCTTCCGCTTCATCGCAGGTCTGGGTTGTGGCGGCCTGATGCCCAATGCAGTCGCGCTGATGAACGAGTATGCACCCAAGCGTCTGCGCGGCACGATGGTCGCGCTGATGTTCTCGGGCTATTCGGTGGGCGGCATGGTTGCGGCGGGGCTAGGCATCGGCCTGATCCCCAGCTTCGGCTGGCAGCCGATGTTCTTCATCGCCGCGGTGCCGCTGTTGCTGTTGCCGCTGATCCTGTGGAAGCTGCCTGAGTCGCTCGGCTTCCTGATCAAGCAGGGCAAGCAGGAAGAGGCGAAGCGCATCTTCGCCAAAATCAATCCTGCAATGCCGCTGGCCGCCGACGACCGACTGGTCTTTACCGAGGTGAAGGGCGCCTCCGCGTCGGTCGCCGAACTGTTCCGGCATGGCCGACTGCTGCGCACGTTGATGCTGTGGCTGTCGTTCTTCTGCTGCCTGCTGTTGGTCTATCTGCTGTCGTCCTGGTTGCCCAAGGTTCTGCAGGAAGCGGGCTATGCCGAACGCGCCAGCCTTCTCAGCCTGTTCTCGCTGAACTTTGGCGGCATGGCCGGCGCGATCATGGGCGGCAGGCTGGGTGACCGGTTCGGCCTTCCGCGCGTCGTCGTGGGCTTCTTTGCGGCGGCCGCACTGTCCATCGCGCTGATCGGCGTCAATCCGGCACCGGGGCTGCTGTTCGCGCTGATCTTCGTCGCAGGTGCCACCACCATCGGGACGCAGATCCTGCTCTACGCCAGCGTCGCGCAGCTCTACAATCTGTCAGTGCGTTCGACGGGGCTGGGCTGGGCGTCCGGTGTGGGTCGCATCGGCGCCATCGTCGGACCGACGATGGGCGGGGTGCTGTTGGCAAAGGAACTGCCCTTGGGTCAGAACTTCCTGATCTTCGCGCTGCCCGCTGCCATCGCGACTCTTGCGATGATGGTCTTTGCCCTCAGCAATGCCCGCAGCACCGAAAGGGCGCAGTTGGCGACAGTCTGAAGATCATCTGATAGCGCGCAGTCGTTAGGCTGCGCGTCTTTTCTTTTGGAGACTACGCCATGCCATATCTGAACCTTCCTACGCACCGCCTGCACTACCGTATCGATGGGGCAGGAGTGAACAAGCCTTGGCTAACCTTCTGCAATTCCCTCGGAACTGACCTGCACATGTGGGACGCGCAGATCGCGGGTCTGAAATCGGATTTCCAAATCCTGCGTTACGACCGACGGGGCCATGGAAGGTCCGAGGCCCCACCAGCCCCCTATGAGATGGCCGACCTGGGGTCAGACGTCATCATGCTGCTGAATGCCATGGGCATCGATCGCACCCATTTCTGCGGCCTGTCGATCGGTGGGCTGACGGGGCAGTGGCTGGCGATCCATGCTGGCAAACGTCTAGACCGCATTGTTTTGTGCGCGACTGCTGCCCACATCGGCACCGTGGACAGCTGGACCTCCCGGATTGCAGACGTCACCGAGAACGGTTTAAGCCCTCTGATCACATCGACAGCTGATCGGTGGTTCTCGCCGGAGTTTCGGCAGGTTCATCCTGATGCCGCCGCGGCAGTTCTTGGCCAATTTGAACAGACATCTGTCGATGGATACATGGGATGCTGCGCAGCGCTGGCCCGTGCAGATTTCCGCAAAAAGATTCATGATATCAAGAACCCCGTGCTGGCAATATCAGGGGGGGATGATCCGGTCTGTCCGCCCGCTGACCTCGAAGTGCTCGCCGCCGGTGTTACCAATGGCAAGCATGTCTCCCTGCCTGGGAGGCATATCGTCAATATTGAAGCCGCATTGCAATTCAATAAGACCGTGATACCATTTTTGCGTACTCCTCAGCACCAATAACCAGATGCACGATATAAGATTTTTATATTATGAGGGTGCGATAACAGCATAGAGGTAGGAAGAACATTTTTACTCTATGATGCATAAAACGTTCGGCGCAGTAACAGTCACCGCATATAGGCGAACGTCGCCCAGGGTATATCGAAAAAAATTGCACAAAATGACATAAGCAGGAAGTCTTGATGTATCCTTTACCTCCGTCAGAATCAGTCTTGTTCAGCATCTATCTCGTTGCCATCACTGCTGAGGCCATGTCCGGCGCCCTTGCGGCCGGTCGACGGAATATGGATATCTTCGGCGTTGCCGTGATTGCTTTCGTGACGGCGCTAGGAGGAGGAACCATTCGTGATGTCACCCTCGGCAGATTTCCTATAGGATGGACTCAAAATCCTGAGTATGTTTATATCGTCATCTCTGCCGGCCTGTTGACAACACTTATTGCACCCTTTGTGCGGCGACTGAAACGGCTGTTTCTCGTGTTAGATGCTATGGGCCTCGTAGCATTTTCGTTGATCGGCTGCAGCGTGGCATTAAGCATGAATTACGCCACGGTTGTCGTGATCATGTCAGGCATGATTACTGGGATTTGCGGCGGGATCTTGAGGGATATCCTGTGCGGTCAGGTTCCTGTCGTGTTTCAGCGTGAGCTTTATGCTAGCGTCGCTCTGACTGTATGCATCATGTTCCTCAGCTTGAAATATCTTGGTGTTACTACGGACATTGCCAACCTAGTCAGTTTTATGGCGGGCCTTCTATTGCGTCTTCTTGCAATATGGCGCTCTTGGCGTCTTCCTACTTTTTCAATTGAATCTGACTGGAAATAAATGCTATTCCGGCTGCGGAAAGCCGTATATACCGGCTTCTGCAATCAGGGGGTGGCTCTATTTGGAGATACTTCGACATAATCCGATTTGGGTGCTGTTATGAGCTATACCAACTTCATGCACTTGCAATTTTTAGTTGATATAAGCGCATAAGTCTTCCTCTTGTTGGGATAGCAGTAGAAGTCTGTGACCTTTTAAATAATCAACACTTGTTGGAATGTGGCCGTCGCGATATTGAACTTCAGGATTTCGTTATGAGTGAAGTCCTGGGAGGAGATTGGTTGACATTAGCACACCAAGCAAAGGATCTACTGTCACAGCATAAAGGTAAAATAGGCTTGCATGGTCCCTCTTGGGGTCTGGATATCTCAAATCCTGATAGCGATATCCAAAAGATCACCTCCAAACGGATCGATACGTCATTAAGTATTTGCAGCTACATTGGTGCGGACCAGTTGGTTATTCACTCCCCATATTCAGTATGGAATTTTTCAAAAAAAAACTGAAGTTAATTCTGCCTCTCTCCTGGAGTGGATTGTCGAGTGCCGCTATAACAGTTTGAACGCATGTGTTAAACGAGCTGAAATGCTCAGTGTAACTATCGTCATTGAAAATATTCAAGATCGCGATCCATTTCTATGCAATATGATCGCTGACCGTTTCCAATCAGACGCTGTTGCGCTATCTGTGGATGCAGGGCATGCTCATTTTACTCATAATAGTTTTGGCGGTTCTTCCGTTGAAGATTTCATCGTGAAGGCAGGATCAAAAATTAAGCATGTCCACCTGCACGACAACGACGGACTTGCTGACCATCATTTACCTATCGGAGATGGATCCATATGTTGGTCGGGGGTATTTTTTGCGCTTAAGAGACTTCCAGAAGTGCCTCGCCTCATCCTTGAGTTGAATAACAAGCGCGGCATTGACCGGTCGATATCATACCTCAAAAAAATTAAATTGGCGCAATGATTATATAAAACAACAGTGTTTTAAAGTAACATTGGTGATTTTGTTTGAAAAAAATATAGTAGAAACTATTCAAGTTTAATGAGCGAATTCCACTGGAACTGTTCAGTGCACCAGGACCAGACGGCATCGACGGCACTGCCGGACGAAGATGACCGCTTCCGCACCAGGTAGAACCCCGTGTCGGCATCGAAGCCTGCGTCGCCGAGGTTCAAAAGGCGCCCCCCATCCAGATC
>NZ_JAKEKV010000012.1:0-77784 GCF_040148865.1 Paracoccus sp. NFXS7 | reverse complement strand
CGGGTTGTCTGCATCATGCGTCATGATAGGCCTCCTTGACCGTGTTCGCGTCGCGCTGGACGTTCTCGACCGTACGCGTCGGCATCAGGTTCTCGGGTTTCAGGTCGGCCATGCCCTTGCGCAAAAGCCCATAGGCCAGAATCGCAAGCACAACCCCGACGATGACCGCGCTCCAGATCGGGCCAAGATCGGTTTCCGCCAAGGCGGCCACCAAGGCCGCCGTCAGCACGTTCAGCGTGACGATGCCGATGACGGCGGCAGCCACGATCATCCCCAGCCCGGCACCGGCATGGCTGAGGTTCCGGCGCATCTCTGCCTTGGCAAGAGCGATTTCCTTGCGGACAAGATCCCCCGACAGCCGCAGTGCATCGGTTGCAAGCGTGGCGGGGTTCTGGGAGCGGACAGGATCAGTCATACGAACCTCCGATCGTGCGGCTGCCCGAGAGGCCAGGGTTGCCGGATGACGCTGCGCCGGTGCCGGTGCCAGACACAGGCTTGGCCCCCATGCCCGTGTGATAATCTGGGCTTGCAGCACCCGTTTGGGCGACCGCTGCGCGATCACCGGAGCCGGTCGGCCGGGTCGTGCCGGTCATGCCATAGCTACCGGACCTGGTCATGTCCGACGAACTGGCGGACCCTGCCCGCAGAAAACGGACCGCAGCAAAGCCTGCCAAGGCCGACAGACCCAGAAAGGCGCCCGGCTGGCGACGCGCAAAGCGACGCACATCACCCAGCATCTGTGCAGGGTCCGTCGAATTCAGGCTGTCCGCCAGTCCGCTGACGCTGTCGGCGGCACGGTCGAACATCTGTGCGACGGTCGAATCCGGATCGATCTCGGATCTGGCCTTGCGCAGGCCGTCGGCCACGCTCTCGGCACGGTGCGCAACGCCGGAACGCAGGTTCTGCTCGCGGCGCGCGACCTCGTCCTTGACCGTTCCGGCCAACCGCGACGCCTGTTCGGAGGCCTCGGCCCTGATGCTGCCCTGTTCGGACGTATCAGTCTCCCTGAGGTTCGGATCGTTGATGGTCATCTGAGATCTCCCTTGTCTGGTTGCGGCACGCAAAATGGCTGGGTGCCGACAGGCTCATTGAGGTGTTAACCAATCAGGGCTCGCCGTGTTCCACTTACATTATTTAGGTTCAGGACTCGTTCTTGATCACAGCCAGAACAGAACGGTTGCGGTCAATGCGATTGCGGAGAGGTAGGTCTCTGGGCACCTGTCGTAACGTGTGGCGACACGTCTCCAGTCCTTCAGACGACCGAACATGATCTCGATGCGATTGCGCCTTCTGTAGCGGCGCTTGTCGTATTTCACGGTCTTCTTGCGCGACGTCCTGCCGGGGATGCAGGCTTTTATCCCTCTGTCCTGCAATGCTTTTCGAAACCAGTCAGCGTCATAGCCCCGGTCTGCCAGAAACCAGTCGGCCTGCGGCAGGCTGTCCAGAAGCGCCGCCGCGCCGGTATAATCACTGACCTGCCCTGCCGACATGAAGAACCGGATCGGTCTGCCTTTCGCATCGGTGACGGCGTGCAGCTTTGTGTTCATGCCGCCTTTCGTTCGACCGATCTGGCGACCGCGCCCCCCTTTTTCGCACGCAGGCTGCAAGCCGTGCGGTGCGCCTTCAGATACGTCGCGTCGATCATGATCGTCTTGGGATCAGTGTCCTTTGCGGCCAGGCCGACCATGATCCGTGCAAAGACCCCGTTATCGCTCCAACGCTTCCAGCGATTATAGAGCGTCTTAGCTGGTCCATATTCCCTCGGTGCGTCGCACCACCGTAAGCCATTGCGGTTGATGAAGATAATGCCGCTCAGAACCCGCAGATCGTCCACGCGTGGGCGGCCATGGCTCTTGGGAAAGAACGGGCGAAGGCGCGCCATCTGCGCTTCGGTCAGCCAGAACAAATTGCTCATCGATCAGGTCTCCTTGCGGCGGCCTGAATCACGCAAAGGGCGTAAAATCAATGTGTCTGGAGCCTAGTCAGCTGGCTAGTTACCTGGTGGCCAAGGCTAGGCATGTCCCGTGTAGCGCTTCGAGATACGATCTCTCTGTTCCATGTTCCATGTTCCATGTTTGAGTGCCGGGCGGGGTAGCCTCAGAGATGTCGCTTATGGGGGGTTTGTTGGCTTTCCCTTCATGATCTCGCCCACAGCAGCACCAATCGTTTTTCCTAGGGAGTTCCCAATACCAGCCCCGGCCAACGCGCCAGAGCTTCCAGCTATTGCGCCACCGACGGCGGCTCCCACTGCTGCACCTACGACAGCTCCTACGGCTTCACAAATTTCCTTATTTGCCGTCTGCCGATCTTGCAGGGGGGTATTTATTAATAATGTTAAACTTGATGGAAGATCTACAAAATGGAAGGTATTATCTTTTTCAAGAGCATTCTTGGTCGTATCTATATTTTTTAAAATTTCTCTTTTTTCGTATTCGCTTGATAGTAGATATGCCATGACAGCATTAGTTGCAGCGCTAGATATTATATTGGTAAATAGGGGGTCGTTAGCGTCTATCTTCATTTCCCTAGCTCCCGATATGCCAACCATTTTTAATCGAAAATTGGAAATTTTTCAATAAAATTTTTGACGCGTATTTTGATCACATGGGTTCTATTTTTGTCGTCTCGATACGTGGTCTGCCCCCTGAAAAGTGGTCCTCCCTAAGGTATGGCTTTTGAGCCATTTGGAGGATGCAGGAATGCCCCAGAAAAAGCACAAGCCGGAGGAGATCGTCGCCAAGCTCCGGCAGGTTGACGTGTTGGTGTCGCAAGGCCAGTCGGTGGCCGAAGCCGTGCGGTCGATCAGCGTGACGCAGTTCACCTACTATCGGTGGCGCAAGGAGTTCGGTGGGCTGAAAACCGACCAAGTGAAGCGATTGAAGGAGCTGGAGAAGGAGAATGAGCGGCTCCGGAAGGCCGTCTCTGACCTGACGCTCGAGAAGCTCATCCTTCGGGAAGCGGCATCGGGAAACTTCTGAGCCCCGCCCGCCGCCGTGCTTGCATCGAGCATGTCAGGCAGAAGTTCCGGATCTCGGAACGGCTCGCCTGTCGCGTGCTCGGGCAGCATCGCTCGACACAGCGGAAAGTGCCGAGCGGACGGGCCGATGAAAACGTCCTGACGGCCGACATCATCGCGCTCGCCTCGCAATATGGGCGCTACGGATACCGCCGGAGTTGCCGGTGGTTGCACCACTGGTCCGAGCGACCACCGGCGACGCCCTTCTGCGCGAGGCCGGTTGGGCGGTGAACGTGAAACGGGTCGAGGGGTCGGACGCATGCGTCCGACGGCGGCGGGAGGGGCTGAAGGTGCCACAAAAGCAACCAAAGAAGGGTCGGCTCTGGCTGAACGACGGGTCATGCATCCGTCTGCGGCCAGAGCGTTCGAACCATGTCTGGTCCTACGACTTCGTCGAAGCCCGGACCCACGATGGAAGGAAGTTCCGCATGCTCAATCTCATCGACGAGTTCAGCCGGGAGTGCCTGGCAATCCGGGTCGACCGGAGGCTCCGATCGACCGACGTCATCGACGTCTTGTCCGATCTCTTCATCCTGCGCGGTGTGCCGGATCATATACGGTCCGACAATGGCCCGGAGTTCATCGCCAAGGCGGTGCGGGAATGGATCGTCGCCGTCGGCGCGAAGACCGCCTACATCGAGCCGGGGTCCCCCTGGGAGAACGGTTACTGTGAGAGCTTCAATTCCAAGCTCCGCGACGAGCTGCTGAACGGGGAGATCTTCTACAGCCTCGCTGAGGCGAAGATTATCATCGAGAGCTGGCGCCGCCATTACAACACCAAGCGCCCGCACTCATCACTGGGGTATCGCCCGCCAGCTCCCAAGGCCATCCAGTGGCCGGCTTCGCCATCCGGAGCCGCTTCGCCGGACACCCCAGCTGTAGCGCCAAGACCCGTAATGCACTAAGACTGAAACCGGACCACCCGATAGGGGCAGGCCAAGGTTGCTTACCAGCTTGGACAGTTTTTTGCGGCGGTCCGCTGAGGGGCAGCTTTGTCCCGCATAGCGGACGCTTCCTCTTCTTTTTAGCCATTGCCGCCCCCTGCCCTTGCAAGTCTTTACAAAAAACCCTCGTTATTCTTGCGGCCGACTGCCCTACTGAACACACCCTTTGGTCGATCCATGCCATTGTCTCTGCAAGGCGACCCGTGCGACATAGTTAAAAAATCGCACGAGCATTCAGATGAGCCTGATTACCCAACAAGAAATTAACAAAGCTGCCTGGGGCGCCTGCGACACCTTCCGCGGTGTTGTCGATCCCTCGATCTACAAAGATTACGTCCTGACTATGCTGTTTCTGAAATACGTCTCGGACGTTTGGAAGGATCACCATGCCCGTTACACTGCCGAGCATCCCGATGCGCCTGAGCTGGTTGATGCGCTGATGCAGGACGAAGCCTTTTTCCTTCCCGCGACGGCTTCCTTCGACGCCTTGTACGCTCACCGCTTCGAGGCAGGAAACGGCACACGCATTGATAAGGCGCTCCACGCCATTGAAGAAGCCAACGGCAGCAAGCTGAAGGACGTCTTCCAAGACATCAGCTTCAATTCGAACAAACTAGGTGACGAGGAGCAGAAAAATGACATTCTTCGCCACCTGCTGGAAGATTTCGCCAAACCTGCACTTGATCTTCGACCCTCACGCGTGGGCGCCCTCGACATCATTGGTGGTGCCTATGAATACCTCATCTCGCGTTTCGCTGCTTCGGCGGGCAAGAAAGCGGGCGAGTTCTATACACCCGCCGAGGTTTCCGAACTGATGGCACGCCTCGTTGATCCGCAAGAGGGCGATGACATCTGCGACCCGACCTGTGGTTCAGCCTCGCTTTTGATGAAGTGTGGGCGGCTGATCCGCGAGCGCAGCGGGACCAAACGCTACGCGCTGTTCGGGCAGGAGGCTATCGGCTCAACTTGGGCGCTGGCCAAGATGAACCTGTTCCTGCACGGCGAAGAAAATCATCAGGTCGAATGGGGTGACACGATCCGCAACCCGAAGCTGCGCATCGCAGACGATCTGCTGCGACACTTTGATGTGGTTGTGGCCAATCCACCATTCAGCCTTGAAAAATGGGGTGTCGCGGCAGCCGAAACGGACAAGTTCTCGCGCTTCCGGCGCGGCATGCCGCCCAAGACCAAGGGCGATTACGCTTTCATCCTGCACATGATTGAAACGCTGAAGCCCGGAACCGGACGCATGGCTGTGGTTGTGCCGCATGGTGTACTGTTCCGCGGGTCCAGCGAGGGCGCCATCCGCCAGAAGCTTATAGAGGAAAACCTGCTCGACGCGGTGATCGGCCTGCCAGAAAAGCTGTTCTTCGGCACCGGCATTCCGGCGGCGATCCTCGTGTTCCGCAAGCGCAAGGCGGATGACACTGTGCTGTTCATCGATGCCAGCCGTGAATATGACCCCGGTACCAACCAGAACGCGCTGACCGAGACGCAGTTGGTTAAAATCATCGACACTTTCCTCGCCCGTGAAACGGTCGAGAAGTACGCCTATCGCGCGACCCGCGCCGAGATTGTTGAGAATGACTTCAACCTGAACATCCCCCGCTATGTCGATACCTTTGAGGCGGAGGAGGAGATCGATCTCATGGCCGTACGCGCCGAGCGCATCCGACTGAAGGCAAACATGGCCGATCTGGAAGACCAGATGGAAAGCTATCTGCAGGAGTTGGGTTATGGTGCCTGAGGGATGGGATATCAAACCATTAGGATCAATTTGCGATGTAAAAGGAGGCAAACGTCTTCCCAAAGGTAGATTTCTTACGTCGAAAAAAACACCTTTCCCGTACATTCGCGTTTCAGACATGCGCGACGGCTACGTCGATACTTCTGACATTCGCTATGTTCCCGAAGACATTGCTCCATCGATTTCCCGTTACACTATTTCCAGCAACGACTTGTTCATTTCTGTAGCAGGAACGCTTGGTGTGGTCGGTCGTGTTTCCCAAGAACTGGATGGCGCAAACCTGACCGAAAATGCTGACAAGCTGACGAATATCTGCGTTAACAAAGAATTTCTACTGGCCGTTCTTCAATCGCCCCTGGTTCAAAAAAGCATCGAGAATGACAAGACTTCAAACGCTCAACCGAAGCTTGCCTTAGAACGCATCCGAAGTTTTAATATTCCCGTCCCGCCGCTCCCCGAGCAGCGAAAGATCGCGGAAGTCCTGTCGACCTGGAACCGGGCTATCGAGATGGCCGAGGCGCTGCTGGTCACTGCTCGCGCCCAGAAGCGCGCCCTTATGCAATCCCTCCTAACCGGCAAACGCCGCTTCCCCGAGTTTGAGGGGCAGGAATGGCGCGCGGTGCGATTGGGGGACATCTTTCGAGAACGCACTGACCGCGGTGATGACAGTTTGCCGCTTCTAGCGATCACAGGTGGTCGAGGGGTGATCCCGCAGTCAGAAACAGACCGGCGCGATACGTCGCGCGAGGACAAGTCTAGTTACAAACAAATTCATCCCGGAGACATTGGATATAATTCGATGCGGATGTGGCAAGGCGTTTCCGCGCTCTCTACGCTGGCTGGTCTCGTCAGCCCTGCTTACACGATCGTCATTTCCGGACCTGAAATCCTGCCCGAGTTCGCGAAGCATTTATTTAAGCTTCCGCAGAAAATTCACCTATTTCGGCGCTACTCTCAAGGGCTGACTTCCGATACATGGAACCTAAAATTCAAGCAGTTCGCCGATGTGCCATCTTGCATACCTTCTGTTAAAGAACAGAAGAAAATCGCGGATGTGCTGAATGACTCAGATATGGAAATTAAAGATCTTGAGGACCAAGTTGAAAAACTTCGTACCGAGAAAAAAGCCCTGATGCAGCAGCTCCTGACCGGCAAGCGCCGTGTGCAGGTCTGACGCATGGCTGCGTTCTCGGATTACATCGTTTTCGTAGACGAAAGCGGCGATCATAGCCTCACCTCCATCGATCCGCAGTTTCCGGTCTTCTCGCTGTCCTTCTGCATCATGCGCAAGGAGAATTACGCCGCCCAAGTCGTGCCTGCGATGCAGCGCCTCAAGTTCAGGTACTGGGGCCACGATGCCATCGTTCTGCATGAGCACGAGATACGCAAGTCGAAGGGCGATTTTACGTGGCTTCTGACTGATCGCGCACGACGCGAGGCATTCTATGAGGAACTGAACACGATGATGGTCGATGCGCCGATCACCATTATCGCCTCGGTCATCGACAAGGATAGGCTGACTAAGAGATACACGACGCCGCGCAACCCCTACGAGTTGGCCGTGCACTTCTGTCTTGAGCGGCTTCTGATGTTCCTGACGTCGATGGGCGAAGCCGGAAAGCGCGTGCACGTGGTCTTCGAGTGCCGCGGTGCTGCCGAGGACGCCGAGCTTGAATTGACCTTCCGCCGCATCGTTAGCGGCCAAGGCAACTGGGGTTGGGTGAACCGAGACTTCTCGGTGATGGAGTTCGAGCCGATCTTTGCAAAGAAGTCCGTGAACTCGACCGGACTGCAGCTGGCCGACCTAACCGCCCGCCCCATCGCGATCAAGACACTGCGTCCGGACCAGCCTAATCGTGCTTTCGACGTAATTTTGACCAAGATGGGGCAGATCAAGGTCTTCCCATGACACGGAAAAAGCAAAAGGGCGCCAGTTTCCCGACACCCTATCGCCGACCGGGTAATTCCCAATCCTCAATGTACATATAGGATTTGTCCTAACGATTTGCAAACGCTTCTTGCCACGAAAGCCATTCCATGACCCTGAACCGCACGCCTGACACCCGCGAAGAAGCCGCAGCTAAGATCCCTGCGCTGCATGTTCTGATGAGGATGGGATATGAATATCTCAGTCCGCCGCAGGCCTTGGCGCTGCG
Source organism: Paracoccus sp. NFXS7 (assembly GCF_040148865.1). Classification (NCBI taxonomy): domain Bacteria; kingdom Pseudomonadati; phylum Pseudomonadota; class Alphaproteobacteria; order Rhodobacterales; family Paracoccaceae; genus Paracoccus; species Paracoccus sp. NFXS7. Next base: position 69,921 of record NZ_JAKEKV010000012.1, on the reverse strand, counting down.
GGGCTCGGACCAGGTGGTGCTGCTGGAGACTGTCCTGCGCGAGCGGCTGAAACGCTATCGATTTGATCATCGTGGCAAGCAGTATCTGCTTTCGGAAGGTGGCATTGACGAGGTGATCCGCACATTGTCCTTGACCGGCCTGACCGAAGGTCTGATCCCGGCGAACAAGACGATGACGGCGCATATCACGCAAGGCATCACCGTGACCGAGTTCGTCGGTGGCGAGAAAACCAGCAAGACGGTTCCGCTGATCGATTGGGCCAATATTAGCGCAAACGTATTCCACGTCACCGAAGAGTTCAGCGTACAGCGCCCCGCAGGCCTTGGCAGCTTTCGTCCGGACATCGTGGTTTTCGTGAACGGCATCCCCTTGGCTGTAATCGAAGCGAAACGTCCGGTGTCCACGACGCGCGCAAAGGCGATGATTGACGAAGGCGTCAGCCAGCATCTGCGCAATCAGCAGGGCGAGGGCATCCAGGATCTCTACGCCTACTCGCAGTTGCTTCTGTCGATTTCCGGTTCAGAGGGACGCTATGGAACAACGGGCACAGCAAAGAAATTTTGGTCTATCTGGCGGGAGGAGGAACTTACTGCCGCCGAGTTGAGCGGACTTTGTAACCAGCCGCTTACCGATGCGCAGAAGCAATCGCTGTTTGCCGACCGCTCGGCCCATGCACTGACGAATTATATGCACCTGCACGCAAACGATGTCATGGTGACAGAGCAGGACCGGCTGATCATAGGATTGTTGCGGCCGGACCGGCTGATCGATTTCACGCGCCGGTTCACTTTCTTCGACAAGAAGTTGGGCAAGATCGCGGCGCGTTATCAGCAGGTGCAAGGCGCAAAGGCGATCATCGAGCGGGTTGCGAAGAAAAAGCCAAGTGGCAGCCGCGAAGGCGGGGTGATCTGGCACACGACCGGATCGGGTAAGTCGAACCTTATGGTGTTTCTGACTAAAGCGCTGCTGGTCGAGCCCGAGCTTGCCAATGCACGGATTATCATCGTCACGGATAGGGTCGATCTGGAGAAGCAGCTTGCGGGAACGTTTCTGACCGGCGGGGCATTCGGATCAGAAGTCGCAGCAAAGAAAGACGGGGAAAAAGCTAAGGTGCAGTCCGGGCGCGACCTTGCGCATCGGATTGGCCACGGGAACGAGCGGATCATCTTCACCTTGCTTCAGAAGTTCAATTCGGCGACCAAGCTGCCGGAGTGCTACAACCCGTCCGATCAGCTCATCGTGCTGGTGGACGAAGGCCACCGAAGCCAGGGGGGTGAGAACTACGAGCGCATGCGCAAGGCGCTGCCTAATGCCGCTTTTATCGCCTTCACCGGCACGCCGCTGTTGAAGGAGGACAAGACCCGCAACAAGTTCGGCCCGATCCTTCATGCTTACACGATGCAGCGCGCCGTGGAGGATGGCGCGGTGACGCCACTGGTCTATGAGGAGCGCAAGCCGGTCGTTGAGATCAACGAAGCGGCAATCGATGCGTGGTTCGACAAGATCACCAAGGCGTTGACCGACAGCCAGAAGTCGGACCTGAAGAAGAAGTTTTCCACCCGTGGCAGCATCTACCGTGCGGCCAATCGGATCGATCTGATTGCCTGGGACATTGCGGAGCATTTCAGCGAGAACTTCAAAAAGCTCGAGCTTGGCCTGAAGGGGCAACTGGCAACGGACTCTAAATTGTCGGCCATCCGTTACAAGGCTGCGCTAGATGCGACCAATCTCGTCACAAGCGCAGTGGTTATCTCGGCGCCCGATAGCCGTGAAGGGCATAAGGATACGGACGAAGCTAAGACGCCTGAAGTACAGGCATGGTGGAAAGCCAATGTCGGCAACGACCCCAAGGCTTATGAGAATCGCATCATTGAGGATTTTGGCACAGCCGGCGATCCGGACATCCTGATCGTGGTCGACAAGCTGCTGACAGGCTTTGATGAGCCGAAGAACGCGGTTCTCTACATCGACAAGCACCTGAAAAGCCACAACCTGCTGCAAGCCATCTCGCGTGTGAACCGGCTGCATGAGGCAAAGAAATTCGGCTTGCTGGTGGACTACCGTGGCATCCTAGCCGAGCTCGACACATCGATCCAAGATTACCAGGATCTCGCGGCGCAAACTCAAGCGGGCTACGACGTTGAAGACCTGGCTGGCACGGTTAGCAACATGGCGACCGAGTACAAGCGCCTGCCGGCGCTTCACGATACGCTCTGGGCAATCTTCAAGCCCGTCAAGAACAAGCAGGACTGGGAGCAGTATCGTCAGCTTCTGACACCAAGCCTGAGCGGCGACGGCACCGGTCATCTGATCGATGATAATCAGAAAATCCGCGAGGATTTCTACGAGGCCCTGACCGAGTTCGGCATGTGCCTGCAGCTCGCCCTCTCGTCACGAGCCTTCTTCGAGGATGGTGCGTTCAACGAGGCGCAGATCCGGACCTACAAGAGGGACTTGAAGTTCTTTACTGAGCTTCGTGCCCAAGCCCAAAGGGACGCGCAGGAAACGGTCGATTACTCTGAGTACGAACGCCAGATCCGAAAGATGGTTGATACCCAAGTCATCGGCAAAAACGTCATCGACCCGCCGGGTGTGCTGCCGCTACACCAACTAGGCAGTGACAGTTTCGAAGACTGGTCGAAAGAAAAGACTCGTACGGAAGCGGACCTCATAAAGACACGCATTCGTAAAACCATCGAGCAGGATCTGATCGATGATCCCTATGCCCGGAAGGTATTCTCTGAACTTCTCCGCAACGCCATTCAGCAGGCGGAAGCGCTGTTCGACCACCCGAACCTTCAGTACACCCTCTTCAAGGACCTCCAGGAGCAGGTGGACGGACGCCGAACCCCCGGCATCCCTGATCGCTTCGAAGGGCAGCCCAAAGCCCAAGCGTATTTCGGGTTGCTCCGCTCCTTGCCCAGTGACGGTAGGGCTAAACTTACGGAGGAGCATCTCGTAGAGGAGGCGTTCCATATAGACAAAACGGTGCAGAACGCAGTGCAAACGCATTCGATCAGCCCAGGCAATATTGAAGGTGAGATCCGCAAGAAGCTTCTTCCACGATATTTCAATCTTCTCGGCGGCCTTGATGCAGCGAAGACCCTAATCGAGCAGGTTGTGGCCGTGGTCCGGGCAGGTAGGACGAAGGACATGGCATGACCTCCCCTTCATTTCTCAGCTATGGCAACCAACGGGTCGAGTACACGATCCGAACGGATGCTGAGCGCAGGGCGAAGATTGCGATCCATGTGGAGCCGGACGGACGCGTCATCGTTGACGTGCCAGAAGGTGCCGTTCAGGTTGATATCCAGAAGGCCGTGCAGAAGCGCGCCCGTTGGGTCTTTTCTCAAGTCGAGTGCGCCCGCAACCGCTTCCGCAATGTTCGCGAGAAGGATTACGTATCCGGAGAAGAAATCCTGTATCTGGGGCGTCGATATGTCCTCAAGGTCATCAAGGATGCCGAAGGCAAGCGGCCAGTTAGGCTAAGGGGAAATCGGCTGGAGGTGACTTGCGCCTCGGGCGATCCTGACATCGTACGGGCCAATATCCGGGGGTGGTATCGAGTGAAGGCGCGCAACTACTTTGATCGTCGACTGGCCTTCTGGGAGGAAAGGCTATCATGGGTAATAAAACGGCCACCTTTCCGGCTGCAGGAAATGGAGAAACGATGGGGCAGTTGCACGCCGCAAGGCGAAATCATTCTGAATCCGCATCTAATAAAGGCTCCGCAGGAGTGCATCGACTATGTTATCCTTCATGAATTGGCGCATCTTAGGCATCATAACCACAGTTCCGATTTCTGGATCACGATCGAGCAAGCTGATCCAGACTGGTCGCGAAAGAAGATGCGCCTGGACCAGGCTGTTGAACAATTGATGCAGGGGTGATTGTGTCGCCATGCAGCACCGCCGTTAGGCAGCTGTTTCCGTAATAGATTATCTGGAACTGTGTTACGAAGGTGAGGCTGCGTCCGCTGCGATTTACCGATTGGACCCACAAGACGGTCGGACCGAGTGGCGATCGAGGTGTTGCGCTGCTGGACCCAGCTGCCGTCGCGGCTCAGTCAGCGCGCCCACGCATCCCGTTGTCAACACGGTCCAAGGAGCTTGTTAAGTACATTAGTTTCTGGGACCACTCACTTCAAATATATTTTCCCATATTTTGCTTGCTCTATCCCTTAAGGGACTTTCCTCTTGAGGGGATATATAAATTTCCTGCAAGAAAACTGTCTGTGACAGGCCTTCGTAATTTATGTGAACTCTGAAGGCGCCCGAAAAGTTCTTAATATCAACACCTGGCATTGTTTCGCTTGATAACGCGCTTTTCAAGGTAATCTTAATTTTATCTGTACCACATCTTATTTCATAGTCGTCAAAACTGGGGCCAATCCAATCAGCATAACCATTAGTCCTTACTGTTACATGTGTCTCGTCTATCATCTTCTCCTGATGGTACGGGTTGCACGTTTCCATGTACATGTAGTTCTCACCCACACCAGTTGATAAGTCGATCGCTGCAGAGACAAATACTATTTTATCTCTATAATTTAATATATCTTCAAATATATCATCCTGTGCGTTGCCATTTCCGTTTATGTAGCCAGAAATTACTGGATAAGGTAATTGGATGTTTTCGCCTGGTTCATCCCTCTGGATTTCCTGATTGATCCACGATAAAACGTCTTTGAATGCATTGCCAAAGGTAGCTATCGCAGAAAGTATGGATGCGAAAAGTAGTAAAAGCGCTATAGGGGTCCATGCCTTAAGTCGCTCAGGGTCCAAGATTTCATCCCTTAGTTGATTAAATTTCGCTGTATTCAATGTTGAATAGCATCAACTCAGAGACGTTGTACTGGCACTCTAAGCAGCATAGCTTCATTCCTAACGAGCAGATTGGAAAAGGAATTTTTAAAAAGCCGCTGTTAAAAGTGATCTCGGTGAGGATGTTACCAATTTCGCAGCCGTTCTCAAGCGAATCGTAAAGCTTGGGGGATGATTACTTGCAAAATTGCTGCTGCGACTATCGAGCAATGCCACTACCAAAGGCTGTTAAATAAATCAGATTACTGCGGTATTATAACACCGCAGCAGGTTTGGTCGCTACTAGCACCTCAGCCGCTTTCATGATCGGCCTACGGCTGCTCGCGCCCCTGCTAGCTGCCCCCAGTGCAACTCACGTGCACCGACGTGAAGAGCCCATTGCTGCCTGTGGCTAGCGCCAGATCTTGCCACAGTGCGTACCGTCCAAACAGCTTTTCATAGCACCCACGAAGACTGGAGGCACGCAAACTCGCCTGTGACGAGACGTATTTGCAAGTACCAAACTAATGGCAACCAGAGACCATGGGACTGCTATCTTGTAACTTTTGGAGGGTAAACAAAAAACATACACACTCTTCGAAAAAATCATCTTTTGAACCGCAGGATCTTGCTCGATGGCAAAAGATGAACATAAGTTGTTGGCATCAACAGAAGATGAGCAATCGGAAAAAAAGTGGATAAAATTCGAAAACCACAGATTGAAGATGGAATAGCATATTTTGAGATAAAAAAATTTGTAGATTGCTCGATATCGCATTCTGAAAGAAGAGATTTTCGACACGCGCTTCTTAGCCGTGTTAGTGGAAAAGGTGCAACACTCTCAAACTTCGATTTTCGATACGCAGAACTAACCGATTGTTACTTTCATGGTGCAAAATTTGATAAGTGCGATTTCACTGGCGTAAAAATTAGAAGATGCAATTTCCGGACGGCCACGTTTGAAGACTGTACTTTTGATTATATCACAATTGAAGAAACTCCAGTCGATTACAAGCAAGTTGTTAAAAATCTGCCAGATCGACCAAATGTTGCGCAAGAGATATTACATGCGTTGCGCCGGAATGCGGTCACTCAGGGAGAACAAAAGGCTGTGCGTGAATTGACCCTACTTGAAGTCGATCAGGAACGGGAGCACCTGCGCCGCGCATTAAAGGGTCGAGGAGAATATTATCGTAAAAAATATGGGACGTTAAGTCAAAAGTTAAAGCTCAGAGCGCGAGCTATCGGGCTGTGGTTAAGTCATTATGTTTGGGGGCACGGTGAAAAGATTTCTCGCCTACTCACCACCTGTTTGATAAGCGTACTCTTACTGTCCTTGATTTCAGTCACGGCTGATGCATTCAGCAATCCTGGTCTGTCAGTGCTAGATGCAGGTTCTGTTCTGATGTCATATGTGACGGGTAACTTCATTGATTTACTAGGAGTTGATTCAGATATTTTACCGGCTCGGCCCGTTTCGGTGACAGCAACGGTTGCGGTTATGAGGATTATCTTTGGCGGAATGTTTGCCGCATATATTTTTAGAGCGATCTCGAGAAGATGAAATTCGACACTGGAATTTTAAACATATCAATATTTGGATCCTACGGTCGCGGAGGTCATGATGCGTTCAGTGACCTCGACGTCTTGGTGGTGTGTCGCGACGGAGCGGGAACACAGTCAGAAGGAAGTGTTCGCGCAATAGTTTCCCCATGGTTCGACCAATCTCCATCAATTTCTTGGTATGGAAACAAGAAAATGGAACACTTTTTTGAAGACGGCGATTTATTCGCATGGCATCTGTATATGGAATCATACGCTTTACCAGGATACTTATCTATATCGGAAATGTACGGCCGTCCCGCACGCTATATTAATTGCTTAGATGACATCAGAGGCTTGCACAACATACTCCGCTCGGTTCCTGGCCACATCGCCCAGAGCCCACACAACGTAATCTATGAGTTAGGAATAGCATACGTGTGTTTACGCAACATCGCGATGACGGCATCAAGTGTGCTGTGTGAAAAAGTACTGTTTGGTCGGAATTCTCCTTTTGAGCTGCCTGAAATCGACCCGCCAGTCACCAAAGAAGACTATTCCATTCTTGCGCAATGCCGCCATGCGAGCACCCGTGGTGCAGAGGCGCCCCCATTAAATATTGATGTCAGCGCTGTCTTGCGCGATAGTCTGACGTGGGCAAAAGCTGTCGAAAGGAGAACTCTTTGAAAGGATTGTTCGGGCGGACGCAAAATTTCAGCAAGCGAATCGCAGTGGAGCGCGAGGCTCTTTCAAGAGCAAACTTGGTATCGGATCGTTTGGCTTGTAAGCCTCTTCTTGGTCTGAATGATGCCGCAATTTCTGTTTGGGTCGCTGGACTTTTAGAAAGAATATCAGACCATCACCTGTCCAACGTTGAATATGCTGTACGAGAGTTAGCCAGAGGAACTGGTCTGCTTTCAGACGAAAGCCGTTGCGCTGTAGCCGAGGGCAAAATATCAGCAGATTTCCCTGAGCTCTTGGTCACCTTCCAAGGTGCATTAGATAATTTAGCGTGCTTCGAATGAGCAGGTTAGGGCGAAAGGGCATTTTTGACCTAAGTTGGATAGCCGACGTCTGCACTCAACAGAGTGTGTTTAGTGGCGCACCAGCAGCGAATAACTGAAAGGTCCCGCAAAACAGCCGCAACAGTGGTGCGGCGGCTGCTGCGCGCAGAGTCCATCAGCGACATTCGCGCTGGATGCAGCGAATGCAGGTGCAGCAACAGCAGTCGATTAATAGCGGCCGCTAATGCTATATCTGGCGATGACTGCAGCTGCCCCAAACCAGCCGCTGGTGATAGCCGCGTGTGCGTATCGGTCGGCGCGAACCACTGCACGCCCCGCCCTTTGCCGCGCGGCTCCGAGAAGCTGGTCAACGGCACCAGGCAACGATGTCCCTGCCCCAGCCACCGCCGCCAATGCGGCGAGCCGAGATTGCGCACGTTGGTGACGCCAGGATCGCGCGCGGTCTTCAGGACCGAGGGCGGCGAGGGCATGCCCCATCGCGCCTTGACCAGTTCCGGCCCGTCGTCGCCGTCGCGGATGATCGGCGCCAACTGGTCGGGATAGACGCTGCCGGACGCCAGGTTTCCGGCGCGATCGGTGAGCCCATCGATCAGCCGGGTCAGTGCCTCCTGCGAGGTCGTCACGTTATACAGATTGCAAATCGCCCTGCCCTCGCGCTGGTCTGGCTCCCGTTCTGGGCCCGCTTTCTTCCTGCGTCAATCACGTCACGGCCGATGCCATGACCCTGTCGGGGGATCATGATGGGGCAGTCTACATGGCCATCGACGACTTATCCCCCGCTTTGAATCCAGCGTTTCCAATACCTTGTGGCGTCGTCGCCCGGGCTCACACTGGAACGTCTGCTGCGACGGTTGACAGAATGGCATCACGAGAACAAAACAGGAACTAATCAGACCTGTTCATCGCCAACCTCAAAGGAGCCCTGTCCCATGCCTGCCGTCCGCCCCGCCCTGGCCGAATTGCGCGCCCGGATCGGCGAGATCGACGGCACGGGAGCTGGCCCGCACGGCGTGCTGCCCTTCGGGGTGCGGGAGCTGGATCGGCGCCTGCCCCAAGGCGGACTGTTGCTCGGCGCGCTGCATGAAGTGGCGGGCGGCGGCCAGGGGGCCGTGGACGGCGCGGCGGCTGCCTGCTTCGTGGCGGGTATCGCCGCGCGGATGAGGGGCCAGGTGCTGTGGTGCGTGACCCAGGCCGATCTCTTCGCGCCGGGCTTGGCACAGGTGGGCCTGCCGCCCGAGCGGGTGATCCATGTCGAGGCCGGGGACGACATCTCGGTTCTGGCCGCGATGGAGGAAGGCCTGCGCCATGGCGGCTTGGCCGCCGTGGTAGGTGACGTGGCGCGGCTGTCGATGACCGCCTCGCGCCGGCTGCACCTGGCCGCCAAGGGATCGGGCACCATCGGCCTGGCACTGCGGCGTTGGCGGCGGCAGGCGGATGCCAGCGATTTCGGGCAGCCGACCGCGGCGATGACGCGCTGGCGGGTCTCCGAGCTGCCCTCCGCCCCTCTGCCCGTTCCGGGCATCGGCCGTGCGCGGTGGCTCGTGGAGCTGATCCGGGCGCGGGCCGGGGATTCCTTCGATCTCGAACTGGAGGCATGCGATGGCGCGGGTCATCTCCGTCTTCCTGCCGATGTGGCCGATCGATCGGCGGCAACGGCAGGCGGGCGTCACATCGCCGTCGGGTGACGGACCGCTAATCATCGCCGGTCGCGCAGGCAACCGGCGGGTGATCACCGCCGCCTGCCCCGCCGCACGCGATCTGGGCCTGCGGGTGGGCATGACCGTCAGCCGGGCGCAGGCGCTGGTGCCGGATCTGCGTGTCGAGGCGGACGACGCGGCAGCAGATGCCGCCGCGCTGGAGCGGCTGGCGCTGTGGCTGCTGCAGCGCGTCGCGCCCATCGTCTCGGCCGATCCGCCGGACGGGATCGTCATCGACTCGACCGGCGCCGATCACCTGCACGGCGGCGAGGCCGCGATGCTGGAGGCGCTGGCAGGCAAGCTGGCCCTTTCCGGCATCACCGCGCGGCTGGCCCTGGCCGACAGCTGGGGCGCGGCCCATGCCCTGGCGCGATGCGGGACGGACGGCGTCATCATCGCGCCCCATGGTGCGTCAGACGCCGCGCTGGCTCCTCTGCCCTTGGAGGCCCTGCGCTTGCCCGCCGCGACAGTGGCCGGGCTGCGGGATCTCGGCTTCGAGACCATCGGCGATCTGACGGATCAGCCGCGCGCACCCCTGACGCGCCGCTTCGGCGAGGTGCTGTGCCGGCGTCTGGATCAGGCACGGGGGCTGGCCTCCGAGCCGATCGCACCCCTGCGCCCGGAGGGGCTGATCGAGATCCGCCGGGCATTCGCCGAACCCATCGCCGCGCCCGAGACCATCGCCCGCTATATCGGCAAGCTGGTGATCCAGCTCTGCACCGAGCTGGCCGCCAAGGGGCTGGGCGCGCGGCGGCTGGACCTGCTCTGTTCGAGGATCGACAACCGCACCGAGGTGCTGCGCGTGGGCCTGGCCGTGCCGCAGCGCGACCCGGCCAGGCTGACCCGGCTGCTCTGCGGCCGGATTGTCACCCTCGACCCAGGGCTGGGCATCGAGATCATGACCCTGACCGCCACGATCGCCGAACCGCTGGTGCCGCGACAGGCCGCCACCTCGCTTCTGGAAGAGACGGTGCCCGATCTCTCCGGGCTGATCGACACGCTGTCGAACCGGCTCGGGGCACGGTCGGTCTTCCGCTTCGCCACTGTCGCCAGCGACGTGCCGGAACGCGCCATCATCCGCATTCCGCCGCTGGCCGACACGGCCACCCCGGGCATGGACGTCTGGCCCGACCACTGGCCGCGCCCCGCGCGCCTGCTGCCGCGGCCTGAGCCGATCGAGACCATGGCGCTGCTGCCCGACCATCCGCCACGCTGGATCCTCTGGCGCGGGGTGCGGCGACACGTGCAATGCGCCGACGGGCCGGAGCGCATCTTCGGCGAATGGTGGAAGCGCGACGCCGAGGCGCAGGCCGTGCGCGACTACTTCCGCATTGAGGACGAGGCCGGGGCCCGCTACTGGATCTTCCGTCAGGGCGACGGAGAGGACCGGGCCACCGGATCGCATCGCTGGTTCCTGCATGGAATGTTCGGATGAGCGAGGTCTTTGGATGACAGGTCCGGCATACGTCGAGCTGCAGGTCACCTCTCAGTTCTCCTTCCTGCGCGGCGCCTCCTCGGCCGAGGAGCTGTTCGCCACAGCCGCCCTGATGGGGATGCAGGCCCTGGCCGTCACCGACCGGAACTCGCTGGCCGGGATCGTGCGCGCCCATGTGGCGGCCAAGGAGACCGGCGTCCGGCTGATCGTCGGCTGCCGGCTGGACCTCGCCTGCGGCATGTCGCTGCTGGTCTATCCGACCGACCGGCCCGCCTGGTCCCGCCTCTGTCGGCTCCTGTCGGTCGGCAAGAGGCGCGCAGGCAAGGGCAAGTGCCATCTGGAATGGTCGGACGTGGTCGCCGCCTGCGAGGGCCTGATCGGTGTGCTCATCCCCGATCAGGCGGACGATCTATGCGCCCTGCAGCTGCGCCGGATGCGCGAGGCCTTCCGTGATCGCGCTCATCTGGCGCTGACCCTGCGCCGGCGCCCTAACGATCAGCTGCGGCTCCATGAGCTGTCGAACCTCGCCGCCCGGATGCGCGTGGCGACGGTGGTGACAAACGACGTGCTGTTCCACGCGCCCGATCGCCGCATCCTGCAGGACGTGGTCACCGCGATCCGCCACAACACCACCGTCGACGCCCTGGGCTTTCGCCGCGAGCGTCATGCCGACCGCTACCTGAAGACGCCCGTGGAGATGCACCGGCTGTTCACCCGCTACCCGGAGGCCCTGGCCCGCTCGGCCCGGATCGCGGAGGCCTGCCGCTTCTCGCTGGACGAGCTGGAATACCAGTATCCGGAGGAACGCGACGATCCCACCGTGACCGCACAGGCCACGCTGGAGCGGCTGACCTGGGAGGGCGCGTCTGAGCGCTACCCCGAGGGCGTCCCGACCGAGGTCAATGCCAGCCTGCAACATGAGTTGCGCCTGATCGACCGTCTGGATTATGCCCCCTACTTCCTGACCGTGAACAGCATCGTCCGCTTCGCCCGCTCGCGGGACATCCTCTGCCAGGGCCGGGGATCGGCGGCGAACTCGGCCGTGTGCTTTGTGCTGGGCATCACCTCCATCGATCCGGGGCGCAACGACCTGCTCTTCGAACGCTTCGTCAGCGAGGAGCGCCGCGAGCCCCCCGACATCGACGTGGACTTCGAGCATGAGCGCCGCGAGGAGGTCATCCAGTGGATCTATCGCACCTATGGCCGCGACCGCGCCGCGCTGACCGCCGTGGTGATCCGCTATCGCTCCAAGGGCGCGCTGCGCGACGTGGGCAAGGCCCTGGGCCTGCCCGAGGATCTGATCCGGGCGCTGTCCAGCCAGATCTGGGCCTGGTCCGAGGAGGGGATCGCGGACGACGAGCTACGCGCGCTGAACCTCAACCCGGATGATCGCCGCCTGCGCTTGACGCTGGAACTGGCCGCCCTGCTGCGCGGCACACCCCGGCATCTCAGCCAGCATCCGGGCGGCTTCGTGCTGACCCATGACCGGCTGGACGATCTGGTGCCCATCGAGCCCGCGGCGATGGAGGATCGCCAGATCATCGAATGGGACAAGGACGACATCGAGGCGCTGCGCTTCATGAAGGTGGACGTGCTGGCCTTGGGCATGCTGACCTGCATGGCCAAGGGGCTGCAGCTTCTGGCCGAGCACAAGGATATTCGCCACGATCTGGCGAACATCCCGGCCGAGGATCCGCGCACCTATGCGATGATCCGCAGGGCCGACACGCTCGGCACCTTCCAGATCGAGAGCCGCGCGCAGATGTCGATGCTGCCGCGGCTCAGGCCGCGCACCTTCTACGACCTGGTGGTGCAGGTGGCCATCGTCCGCCCCGGTCCGATCCAGGGCGACATGGTCCACCCCTATCTGCGCCGCCGTGCGGGACAGGAGGCCGTGAACTTCCCCACCCCGGAGCTGGAGAAGGTTCTGGGCAAGACCCTCGGCGTGCCGCTCTTCCAGGAGCAGGCCATGCGCGTTGCCATTGAATGCGCGGGCTTCACGCCGGGCGAGGCCGACCTGCTGCGCAAGTCGATGGCCACGTTCAAGTTCACCGGGGGCGTGTCCCGGTTCCGCGACAAGCTGATCGAGGGGATGGCCGCGCGCGGCTACGACCGCGACTTTGCCGAGCGGACGTTCCGCCAGCTGGAAGGCTTCGGCAGCTACGGCTTTCCCGAAAGCCATGCGGCCAGCTTCGCGCTGATCTCCTATGCCTCGGCCTGGCTCAAGTGCTGGCACCCGGACGTGTTCTGCGCAGCGCTCCTGAACAGCCAGCCGATGGGGTTCTACGCCCCTGCCCAGATCGTGCGCGACGCCCGGGACCACGGGGTCGAGGTGCGCCCGATCTGCATCAACGCCTCGCATTGGGACTGCACCCTGGAGCCGCTCGAAGGCGGCCGGCGCTTTGCGGTGCGGCTGGGGCTGCGGATGGTCAAGGGTCTCGCCAACGCCCATGCGGCGGCGATCGTGCTGGGCCGCGCCGATCAGCCCTTCGCCTCGGTCGAGGATCTCTGGCGCCGCGTGCGCACCCCCATCGCCGCACTGGTCCGGATCGCCGAGGCCGACGGCTTCCGCCCTGCCCTGCGCCTCGGACGCCGCGAGGCGCTGTGGCACCTGAAGGGATTGGCTGACGAGGACCTGCCCCTCTTCGCGGCAGCCGAGACGCGCGCAGCGCCACCGGAGTTCGCCGAGCCCACCGTCGCCCTGCGCCCGATGGCCGCCGGGCGCGAGGTGGTCGAGGATTACGGACATACCGGCCTGTCGCTGCGCCGCCACCCGGTGGCCTTCCTGCGCGAGGATCTGACCCGACGCCGGATAGTCCCCTGCGCGGAGGCCATGGCCTCCCGCAACCGCCGCCGCTGCGAGGTCGCGGGCATCGTGCTGGTCCGCCAGCGTCCCGGCTCCGCCAAGGGCGTGATGTTCATCACCCTGGAGGACGAGACCGGCATCGCCAACCTGGTCGTCTGGCCCAAAGTCTTCGAAGCCAACCGCCGCACGATCCTCGGCGCGGGCATGATCGCCGTCGCGGGCCAGGTGCAGCGCGAGGGCGAGGTCGTCCACCTCGTCGTCCATCGCATCACCGACCTCTCAGCTGACCTCGCCAGCATCGGCCAGTGCGGCGACGCCTTCCCGCTGACGCACGGCCGAGGGGATGAGTTCAGGGCGACCGCCGGGAGTCAGCTGGGCAACGCCGGGACGCCGATGCCGCGCGACATCTACATCCCGGATCTGCATATCGATACCGTCAGGGTGAAGTCGAAGGACTTCAGGTGAGGCAGGGCGCAAGTGCGCTGCAGTATGCCCCCCTTGCTCTTCAGTATTAGCCGTCTGCCACTTGGCAGCAGACTAGGGTCTGCTGCCGATACCAGCCTCTGGTAGACCGCCACCACGCTCTCAGCTATGAGTCAGCCTGGACACAGGCAGCATGGTCCGTGCCGAAGCATCATTTTTCCGGTGGCGGCTGACTCAGGCACGAGAACCGAGATGCGATGGGTTACTCGACGTCCTGATCATTCATATCTTTTCCAAATACGACACGCTTTCCTACAGCAGATATAGCTTCCGGAATGTCAGGTAGATCAAGCATCGCAAGCGCGGTTCGAGCGATCTCAGCACGATCTGTTCCAAGATCGTCTTTAGCAATCAGCTCTAGGGCCTCTCGCAAAGCACTGACAACGCTGCTGTGATGATACCGTTGTGGGGTTGCGCCAACGATTTCCCGCGAGGACCAACCCCCTTTCACCTCGCCATTGGATGATTTGATTTCAGTATAGCCGTACAGATCCAGAGCTTTCGGTGGCTTAGACATCGCAACGTATTCTCCAATTACGAATCTTTCAGCATGCGCCAGCGACTTACTTGCGTTGGATAAGTCAGTCACATGCCAGGTCTAATCACTGCATATCACTTCTCATTATGCCATGATTTCGTTAATACTATTATTCAGTTTTTCGGATTAGAAGCGGCAAAAGCCTTGCAATAGAAACCAGAGATGTGCGCGAAAAACGCCAAGGACTGCCGGGTATAATTTGTCTACGCATTACCTTCAGGAGCGCTCCCCAACATCAAATGCAATGATCGCAGAGAAATTTAATGCCTGTATTTAAATAGTAGACTCTGAGTCTATTATCGAGTACTAAAACTGCAGGTCAGTTACTAGTGTTAAGGAAACAAAATGCGTTTTCTTAGTATGTTACCGCTGTGTCGTTCTCTGCTTGAACGACGACCCAATAGCCAGATCAGGGCAAGATGCCGTATAATGAAATGGGATCTTTTGCATTTCGATCAGGCTCTTTATCAGCTCGACCATCTCCCTGCGCCGCCAGCCATTATGGCTCCCCGCCAGAGATGAGAGCCGATAGCTTAGCACCAGAAATGTCTCCTCACGTCAGAGTCCTTGTGCGTGGTATATTTGCATAAGAGCCTCTCCTTATTTTCGCTTTCGGAAATTTTTGGCTGCTCCTGTTCGTATTGATCCTTCCGCAACTTTGGCGGCCGAAAGGACTTGTTGCCATATGCGACCTTCGCTGCAGTTAATCTGCAGCTCCGTCAGTGAGCGGCAAAACTCCTAGGACAACAGAATACCCAAAATAAAGAATCAACGGCAGTGCGTAAACTGGCCGCGACAACAGCATAACGTCAAATCAAGGAACTTTCATCCAGAAGGAATGAACTTATGGCACAGGCTATGGAGAACAGACACGGCCATACAACCCGAGAAATGTCCCGGGCGTCATTGAGGGCATTAAGTGGCCATGGTGATCCCGGAAAGTTCGGCAGGATGTTCCCATGGCTTGATCCGCTCGAGGTCAGCAGGGACAAACTTTTCGAGCTTGCTCAGTCTATGAAAGACCCCGACCCAACCGGCGCCACAGGTGACAACCCAACCATACCGGCCGGGTTCACCTATCTGGGCCAATTTATCGATCATGACCTGACGCTGGATCTCACGCCTCTGGACCAGCAAAGAATCGACCCGCTTGCTACAACCAACTTTAGGTCACCGGCGCTGGATCTGGATTCACTCTATGGCCAAGGATCGCAGCTTGCGCCTTACATGTTTGCCCGGGACCCGGCGACGAACAAGATCTCGGCAAAGATGCTGATTGGGCGGGCCGCCGCAAGTCCGGATCCGGGAGCCAATCCAGCAGCGACGGTTGGATCATTTCCTAACGACCTGCCGCGGAGCAACCAAGGACGCGCGGTCATCGGCGACGAGCGGAACGACGAGAACCTGCTCGTGGCACAGACGCACCTTGCTTTCCTCAAGTTCCACAACGCGGTGGTTGATCACTTGGGAAACGGCACCGGAGAGCTGAAAGCTGCTGCACTGTTCGAAGAGGCGCGTCGGATCGTGCGCTGGCACTATCAGTGGATCGTGCTGTTCGACTTTGTTGAGCGCCTGGTCGGCAAAGGCACGATTGCAAGAATCAAGCATGACGGCCGGCGCTTCTACCGGTTCCGGTCCCGTCCGTACATGCCAGTGGAATTCGCAGCCGCGGGATACCGCCTCGGTCATTCAATGGTCCGCGAGAGCTACGACCATAACCGCATCTTTGGCCTGCAGCCTGGAGGCATCCCCGGAACCCTGGGGTTCATGTTCCACTTCACCGGCAAGTCGGGCGGCATCATTGGTGATCTGGCCAATATAGATACTGCGGGTCCAGGCCAGACGATGCGGTTCTTTCCTTCGAACTGGATCATCGACTGGCGGCGCTACTACAAGCTCAGCCCGACCCAGCCCGACGGTGTCATCCTCAACGCCACGCGCCTGCTCGATCCACAGATCGTGCCCGCATTGCACACCTTGCCCGGCGAAAGCGATAGCCGGGAAAAGGTGTTGGCCTTCCGCAACCTGCAGCGTGGCGTAATGCTGGAACTACCCTCGGGACAGGCAGTGGCCAAGGCCATTGGCACGCAGCCTTTGACGGGCGACGAACTGGGCACGGACGTAAACGGTGGCTCTGATGGCACTGTCTTGAAAGCGCAGGGCCTGCAGCACGCAACGCCGCTCTGGTACTACATCCTGAAGGAGGCGCAGTTGATGCATGGCGGACAGCGCCTTGGCCCCGTCGGCGCAACCATCATTGCGGAGTGCTTCCTGGGCTTCGTGCACGGCGACCACGAATCATTCATGTGGAAGCGCTCGGCATGGATGCCGGAACTGCCCCGCGCTGATAGCGACACCTTTACGATGGTCGACATGCTGAACTTTGTCCAAGGGCACGATCCGATCATCAACCCGCTTGGCTGACGGCTCACGCGCTTCGACACCGGCAGGCCAGCTAGGTCTGCCGGCCACCGTTGCACAATGTTCCACCCCCATAATGCCCTGCTTCAGTGCGCAATCCCGCGCAGTGTTTTCGACAAGGGACGACACCGATGCTGAAAACGTCCAGAGACATGGACCGCCTGCACCCTATTGTACGGGAAAAGGTCACGCTGATCGTCGACCAGTTGGTCAAAGAGGGCATTCCTCTGGCCGTATTCGAAGCGGTCAGGACGCCGCAGAGACAGGCCGTGCTGTTTGCCAAGGGCAGGACTGCTCCGGGACCCAAGGTGACCTGGTCCCAGCCTTGGCAATCCTACCATCAGTATGGTTTGGCCGTTGATCTGGTCATCCGCGACAGCGACGGCTGGAGTTGGGACGATAGCGGCGCGAATGCCCGGCACTGGGCCCGCATGCATCAGATCGCAGCGACACACGGCATGACCGCCCTGTTTAACCGCCACGGCCGGCTTATCGAGAAGCCGCATATTCAGCTACGCGGACTGTCAATCAGGGAGTTGTTCGCGGGTCATTATCCAGATGGCGGTGACGCTGATTGGGCCGATGCGCTCTCTGATATGATCGACAGCACATCCGGCGGGCCCCCGCATCCGCGTCAAGGCGGAGGGCGACCAGCCCTCGTTGATATCGATGACGGCAATCCCGATGACCTGCTCCTAATGATGCCCGTGCCCACAGGTGCGGCTGCTCCCGCCGACGCCATGTTTCAGAGGTTGCACAGCTTTATTCAGAAGGCTGAGGGCGGCTTTGTAAATCACCCTGCGGATAAGGGTGGTCCCACAAACATGGGCATCACGCAGAAGACTCTGGCCGGCTGGCGTCGACGCGAGGTCCCCATTGAGGAAGTCCAGGCACTCACTCGCGAAGAAGCCGACCAGATCTTCCGGCAGTTCTATTTCACCCCCTGCCGTTGTGCGGAGATGCCAGATCGTACGGCGATGGTCGTCTACAACGGTGCCGTCTTGCATGGGCCCGACCGCAGTATCCGCCTGCTGCAGCAGGCATTCAACACATTAGGCTTGCAAGTTGACGGCGGCCCACTGGCCGTGGACGGGGTGATTGGCCGCAATACCATGGCCGCCGCCCGGCAGACGGATGCCCAGGTGCTATCCGAGGCTTATCTGGACGAGCAGATCGCCTATCTGCGCGGCTTGGACACATTCGAAACGTTTGGAGACGGCTGGCTGAACCGCGTCGCTGCGCTCCGCGAAGTGCTGGAAACTCTGCCGGCTGGATCCGGAAAGCGCCCCACAAGGAGCAAGACAGTGACCAAAGTTGATGACGATCGAGGACTGCTCGACCTGCTATCGGCGTTACGCAGGGCTGGAGGTACGAAGCGAACGGACGCGCTTTCGGCAGCGTTGCGGCAGGTACTGCCAGGGCTGCTGGGGGACAGGGTGGCAGACCCACACCGATCTGCCGCTATTCAAGATTTACTGCGGGCTTTGCTGGAAGAAGATGCCGGAGAGAAGACCTTGGTAGACCAGGCCGCTCAGACGCAAAGTGGCGCCAAGCCACCGTTGACGCCGGTCAATGCTGCTCTCGGAGAGGGGATCGGCCGTCTTCTGAATGGCAAAAAATCAATCATCGGTATCGCAGGCCTCTTCGCCACCGTCCTGGCGCCTGAATTGGGACTGGCAGGGCCGCTCATCGGCTTCATCCGAGACAATCAGACCCCGTTACTGACGATCCTCGCGACATTCACAGGGTGGGGATTTCTGGGAAAGATCGACAAGGCGATACGCACGGCACGCTAACGGGGCTGAACCCTGTTCTTCCACATCTTTACAGGAGTGATCATGAGCGAAGTTCCAACAGGTGAAGTTCGGGTAGCGGTAGTGCTTTATGGCGGCGTTTCCCTTGCGATATACATGAATGGCGTCTGCGAAGAGTTATTGCGTCTGGTACGCGGAACTTCGGATCAACCAGGGCGCCTTGACCCTGTCGAGACGATCTATCGCGAGATGTCAAAAAGAATACACCCGGAAGGTGGGAGAAGCCGCGTCGTAATTGACATTATCTCTGGTTCATCAGCCGGCGGTATCAACGGGGTCGCACTCGCCAAAGCTCTCGCAGTTGGATCCAAAGATCTGTCAGTGCTGCGCGAGGCTTGGATTGATCGCGCTGATGTTCGCACATTGCTGAACGACGGTAAACGGGCATCGGCCAAGACGGGCCTTCTGAACGGCAGGCACATGTATGAACTGCTACGCGAGACATTGGGTAAAATGACGCAAGATGGGTCCACCCCTCTAACGTCGCTTCTCGATCTATTCGTGACAACAACTGATCTTAATGGCCGTAATCTAAGAATCCAGTTAACCGGCAAGACGGTCAGCGAGCCAGTCCATCGTGAGGTTTTCCGCTTTACCCTAGATAAGGCTGCTGACCGGGACGACTTTTCTAAAAAGGATGCGATGTTAGCTTTCGCAGCCCGCTGCACCTCATCATTTCCAATAGCTTTTGCACCGATGACGATTCAGGATCTGCCACCTCCCTTAAAAGACGAGGTGCGCACTCAGATTAAAGACATTCTTGGGCATCCGGTAGCAGATGATCGGCAATTCGCCGATGGGGGCTACCTGGACAATCGGCCGTTCAGTCACGCCATCGATCTGTTTCCACTGCGACCTCCCTCCCTACCCGGCAAGCGAAAGCTACTGTTTGTCGACCCCTTCCCAGATACCGACCTTGAAGGTACTTCCACTGACGAGGCTCCCTTACGACACTTCGACTTTGTCGAGAATGGCATGCTTGCTGCCACCGTGCTTCCGCGACGGGAGATGATCCGAGATGATATCCGTTCCGTTAGCGAATGGAACCGCCAACTGACGCGGCTCGGGGAACTACAAAAACGCCAGGAACAAGACGCTCATAGGTTTGAGGGTGATCCTCGGCTTGGCCAGGAGGCGATCCTGCAAAGGCCCCGTCGGCCCGAGAAACTCGAGGAGATGGATTTAGCTGACTTGATACAACAAGAGGCCGGCTATGGTGTTTGTTATGCGACCTATCATCATCTGCGGGTTTATACGGCCACGGACGTTCTAGCATGCATGATCGGCCAGATGGCGGATTACGAGGCTCAATCGGACGAAACCATTTTTTTACGCCATTTCATCCGTGCATGGCGCGAGGCACATTTTTCGACTTATAGGCAGCCCCAATTACTCACAGAAACGGCCTTCCTGCGCCGCTTCGATTTTGACTATCAGCGACGCCGCCTTGTACATTTGCTCTTCCGCTTAAACAAATCCCGGGCTGCCATCGATCCAGGCGATGCCGAGAACCTGCGTCAGGCCATTTGCACTGCGCTAGACGGGCTACGGATCGTCCTACGCCCCTCACCCGGCAATACTGAAAGTTTACTCGGCAACGGTGACGATAAGGCGCTTCATGACAAACTCCGGTCCCACTTTGGGGACATCATGGGCTTGGCCACTCACGATGAACGATATGCTGCCGCTAGTGCCCTATACGCGACCGACGAAAGTATCGGTCCGATCATTGATCGAGGAATGGAGGCTCTGGGGAACCGTGTTCGAGCCCAGTTGGATACATGGAATGCCAATATCCGGACTATCCTCGACGAAATATCCGCCCACAAGGCGAATCCCTCTATCGAGATTACAAAGCTATGCGACGCCTTCCGTACTTTTCACTGGCACGATGTTCTGACGTTTCCGATCCTTGAAGGCACTGCACCTGAAGAACATACCGAGGTCGATGTTTTTCGGATAAGCCCTGCTGACAGCAGTATCGACAAAGATCCGAAAAAGCTGGCCGGAAGTGCGGCAGGTGCGTTCGGAGGGTTTTTATCGCGGGAATGGCGTCAGAATGATATTCTTTGGGGTCGACTGGATGCAGCTGACAGGATCGTAGAGGCGATGTTGCCCGAGGCGTCTTCCAAAACGCGGGAAGACTTCATCAGCAGGCTTCACAACGCCATTCTTGCACAGGAATTCGACGGTCAACTGGGCCGTGAGCGGTGGTGCGCCTTATTGAAAGCAAGGACTAATCACGCGAAGATTAACGATCCCAATCTCCTCGCATTGATCAACAGGGTTCGGTCAGAGCCTGCTTCCCCACCCCCGTCTCAATTAGCATTCAAAAAAGACCATGCGATGCTTCGTCTACAGCCACCGGCCACGTCGGAATTTGTTGAGTGGGGCGGCAGGGCAACCAAGATATTATCGCAGATGATCGAGGCAATTCCTCCACGCCGGGGCTTAAAACCACTTCAAGACAGAGCAAGCACCGCGCTCCGTATCATGGGGGTCTTCGCAACAAGAATTGTAGCGCTGACACTTCCTCATAAGCTACCTCGATCTATAGCGGAAAGATTGCTGGGCCTAGCCATTATGAGTGGAATATTGCTGACTCTCTTAGCGCCATTCTTGGCAAGTATTTCTGCTCAGGTTGGTCCGATTATCCTTATTGTAGCAATAGTAGCATGGCTACTGTTCTATCTAGTCGCCCAGCTGCTACATGGTTCAAAGCCAACGAGGCATGTCATGCTTACAATCGGATTGGTGCTGGTAGCACTCTTTGCAGCTTATGGCTTTGTGACCGCATGGGGGCATCTGGAAGATCGATTTGTTCAAGTCAAATGTCTTGAAAGGCCTACCTGTGCTTGGCACCCTTAACGATCAGTTTAATTCTGAGGCTGTAGTAACTGACTTGGAACTATCATTTTAGGCGCTAGGCGCCATCTGCGGTTCTATAAGTGTTCCTCCGCGCCTTACGCGCGGAGGAGCATCACGCTTAGAGCAAGAAGTCATTCTCACCCAGGGTGATTTGTCGAGACAGCTCGATCGAGAAATCTGCCCTTCGATCACCATCCATATCGGCAAAGATCAGCGTTGTTCCGTTGGCTTGCTGGTAGCGCAACTCGCCTGCAGACCCCGAGAAGCCGTCAGTGCCCACGAACTCGAACGCCTGGTTGCCCGCCAGGCGAAGGTTCGCGTCGATCGCGGAAAGGTCGATCTTGTCTCCCTGGGCCCGATTGAAATCGGTGATGACATCCCGACCGGCAGGCCCTGCACCAGAGTCCAGCCGGTTCGTGAACACGAACTGATCTGCGCCCAGGCCTCCCGCTAACTGATCCTTGCCTGCGCCTCCGAGCAGCCTGTCATTGCCCAGGCCACCAAAGAGCGCATCGTTGCCGGCGCCACCCGCAAGCGTGTCATTGCCTGCGCCGCCCTCCAGCCGGTCGCCGCCGATGCCTCCGTCCAGGTAGTCATTCCCTGAGCCGCCAAACAGCCCGTCGGCATCCAGGCCCCCCAGAAGTCTGTCATTTCCATCACCGCCGAGAAGGGTATCGTTGCCTGCCCCACCGTCCAGGGTGTCAGCACCGAGGCCCCCGTCCACGAGGTCGTTCCCCGTGCCTCCGAACAGCCGGTCAGACCCGAACCCGCCCAGAAGCCTGTCGTTGCCGTCACCACCGAAGAGGCTGTCATTGCCGGCGTTTCCGATCAGGGTATCGGCGCCTTGTCCGCCATTGAGAACGTTGTTGCCGGCATTCCCGGTCATGCTGTTGGCGAGCCCGTTCCCGTTGCCGTTGAGGTGCGCATTCCCGTTCAGAACGAGGTTCTCCACATTGGCCGCAAGCGCGTAAGACACGGTCGTCCGTACCGTGTCCGTACCGCCTCCTGCGGCCTCCAGCACCCTGTCGCCAGTGTTGTCGACGATATAGATGTCGTTGCCGGCACCACCGGACATCGTGTCAGCGCCGGCTCCGCCATCGAGGATGTTGTTGCCAGCATTCCCGGTCATGCTGTTGGCCAGCCCGTTCCCGATGCCAGTCAGGTGTGCGCTGCCGCTCAGCATGAGGTTCTCGATGTTGGCGGCCAGAGTGTAAGAAACGCTCGTCCGTACTGTGTCCGTACCGCCGCCGGCAGTCTCGATCACCCTGTCACCGGTGTTATCGACGAGGTAGGTGTCGTTGCCGGCACCGCCGGCCATCGTGTCCGCCCCAGCCCCGCCATCGAGGATGTTATCGCCGACGTTGCCGGTCATGCTGTTGGCAAGCGCATTCCCGGTGCCGTTTGAATGTCCGATGCCGGTCAGGATCAGGTTCTCGACATTGGCTGACAGTGCATAGGACACAGCCGCTCGCACGGTGTCCGTACCTCCGCCAGCAGTCTCAATTACCCGATCGCCGGTATCATCGACGATGTAGGTGTCATTGCCCAACCCGCCTGCCATCGTGTCCGTGCTGGCTCCCCCATCAAGGACGTTGCTGCCAGCATTCCCTGTGATGCTGTTGGCGAGCCCGTTTCCGATGCCGTTAACGTTCGCGCTGCCCGTCAGGATCAGGTTCTCTACATTAGCGGCCAGTTGATGAGAGAACGAGGCGGACACGGTATCGCTGCCCTCGTCAGCCAGTTCGACCACCCGGTCACCAGGCGTCAGGTAATAGTGGTCGTTGCCGCGGCCGCCGGTCAGAACCTCTGCCGCTGATGTCCCATACAGGCTGTCGTTTCCGGTGCCGCCTGTGGTTCGGTTATCATCCAGAATGTTGATCTGGATGACCCTGAGTGTTCCTCCGTCGGCAAATGTCATGTTCCCGGAAAGGCGAACGGTGAGATAAGCATTTTCCGTGGGTTCGGCGAAGTCGTCCCTGATGGCTGAAACCGGGACAACGACCGAGCGCGTGGTGGGAGAGGTCGAGGCAACCGAGAGTGACCCACTCCCTGACGACGCTCCGATATCTGAGGCAGAGGCCGTTCCGCCCACTGCTGATACGGAATATTCATAGCTGACCCAGTGGCTGGTCATGCCGACAAATTGCAGAGGGACGCTCAGGGATTGACCTTCACGGATGGTGATCACGTCAGGAAGCTCGGCGACATACGTGACTGGTACAGGAGCTGAGGCTCCGATCAAAGCAAATGAAGTGTCGAACCCGAGGCTGCGCAGCTCGGTATTGGTATAGGTTCTGCTGTTGCCATAGACATCGGTCACCTCGACCCTGTCGATATCCACCGTGCCGGTCATGTTGGTGCTGGAGAACAGCAGTTCCTGGGACGATCGTCCGTCGGACCAATCGTCACTTCCATAGCCGTATAGGCCTGACAGACCGAATTCGTAGAACGTGGGATTGGCCCCGGTCCCGAAGCTGTAGCTCAAGTCGCGGTCAAACCAGATGACGACGTCACCAATCTCGTTCGCATCGGTTGCAGAGGCCGCAAACTCGGCCACTGCATTTCCGTTCCGCAGGTCGATCGTGTCCGGCAGAACAAGTTCCGTGAGGACCGGAGCCGTTGTATCCCGGTCGACGCTCCGCACGGTGATCGAGGTATCAACCCCAAGGTCCCGCAGCGCCTGGTCCGTGACAGTCGTCTGGTTACCCAGGTTATCCTCGACGACGACATGGGTGATGTTCAGCGGGCCGGCGATGTTATGGGGCAGCACCGTCGTCGTGTAATCGTGACTACCGTCCGTCCAGTCGTCACCGGAACCATGGATAATCTGGACGCTGAACGATCCCAGTGTCGTCGCCAAAGGACGATCGTAATAGATCGTTACCTGCCTCACCCCATCGGGATCCTGAGCGGAGGCCGCAAAAATCGCCTCTACCTGTCCGTTGCGCAGATCAAGAACCGAGGGAGCGTCGAGAGAAATGATACGGGATGAACCAGTTTCAGGCATGAAAAACTCCAACAAAAGACGAAGCGAAACACGGGCGCTCCAGCTGGAGCTCTTGGGCCATTTCAGGAATCGATCAAGAACTATCTTGCGCCGACTTTTCAGTTCAATTTGGTGCAGCCAAAATGACACAGCAGCCGGGAACGCCGACGGCAATGCATGCCCAACGTTCCGGTAAGAAGCGGATCTCGATGATACGAAGGTCAGTGCTGTTCATGAGATGAGCCTACTCAGCTCAACCGTGCGGGGGCGATGGCAACGACCCCTCCTACTCTGCCTTGGTTCTCAGGCCCCCCGCCCGCCGCACGACATCATCCAGGCCCGACATCGCGCTATCGAGATCCGCCATGATCCGGTCGAGCTGGCCGTCGTCACGTTCCTCCCGTAGCCGATCCAGTTGACCGCTAGGCTTTAGGTTTCCGCGTGGTCCTTCCCGGCCGGCGAACGCACCGCCACGAACGGCCCCTGCCCCTCCCGCATGGCCCATCCGCGAGGCCAGGGAGGGCAGCGCCCAGAACCGGGAGGTGCTGCGGGCGGTGAGGTTGCTGAGACAGCCGGCGTCGACGAGCTCGCCAATCAGGGACAGGGCCGTCCGGCGTGTCACACCCAGATGATCCATGACCATTGCCGAGCTGACGACCGGCTGTGCCTTCAGATGGGCGATCAGGTCGGGAAGGCGCGACCGCCCGTGTGCAGACGACATCATGGCCGAGAGACGCGTCAGCTTATGGCGCAGGGTCCCCAGATGACCGAGATCATGAGACAGGCCCCGCGTGGCGGCCTCCAGGAACGAGGCCAACCCGGTCACCGGCGACCAGACCCGAAAGCCGGTGCGGGTCAGCGACACGGATGGCGGCACGATCCACCCGGCCGCCGCCGGCATCAGCAGGCCCCCTGCCCTCTCGTCCAGCGCATCGCGGCCGACCCTTTTATCAGGAGACAGCCCCTTCAGATGACGTGCGGCACCCTCCACGGCCATGAAGACCAGCCGCTCGGCCACCGGGCTGCTGCGCCGGGAGCGGAAGGCATAGCTGGCCGCCGCGCGCCATCCCGCCAGGATCGGAACGTGTGACCAGGTGCGACCAGCCTCCACGACCAGGGGCAGTTCCGCATCCTCGAGACGATCACCCTCATCGCGTGTCTGATCGATGGGCGCGGCGGCCGCTTCGATCCGGCGCAGCGCCGCTATTGGCGCGCCAAACGGATCTCCGGGCCGGCGGATGACAGTCAGAAGCTTCAGGGCCATCTCGACCGCCCGGGCATCCTCTTCCATCGCCGTGCCGCTGGTGAGGCGAAGCACCATACCATGTGTCGAGATGCGATCGCCTTCGAGCCCGACTGACGCGGCAGCCTCCAGAAGGCTTGTCTCCATGCGCCACAGTCCGGCCAGGGCGGGGTCTGCCAGTAGGATGCCCTCCACCCTCGCTGCGTGGGTCTCGGCACTCAGAAGAAACGATCCGATATCCATCTGATAATCCATAACTATGACGCAGAGAGTTTATCATAATCGCGATATTCTTCAGTTGCCTAGTACTTTTCGAAATGCGTCGAAATAGTCGTCATCCTGCCACTCAGGCAGATGAAACCCCGAGGGCCTTGGAATACGGCCTAGAGAGCGCACGAAGGCGCAAAACTCCGTCCCCTGCTTGACGCAAAGGTTCTGGCAATCCGTACAGCTGCCGCAGATATTGGTGTTGCATACGTTTACAAACGGTCGTTTACTAACGCCTGCATGTTATGAAAGATGGCCCTCCATGCCGCTGATTGGCTATGCCCGCGTCTCTACAGATGATCAGACACTGCTGCCCCAGGCCCAGGCTCTAAGAGCCGCAGGTTGCTCAGTCATCCGCGAGGAGCATGGGTCCGGTGGCAATCGCGCCCGCCCCGTCCTGACGAGCGTCCTAGACGGTATTCGCCTTGTACTAACGCCCGATGATCGTGGACATGATGTCCTACTTGTCGGCACTGTCGTCCAGGATGTCAGCCATCCAGTCATCGGTGATTGTGACGCCGCGGGAGGTTTTTGACCTTGCTCTTCTCCTAGTGGATCCGCAGCTACATCCTTGATGTCGGGGTGTGCGAAAGAGTTGTAGAGCGCGATGTTGCCGCGGCGCGTGTCATCTTGGCTGGCCCCAGTAAAACGGAGCTTCTCGGCCCTCGTTCTCTATTCTTGCGCCCAGAAAACGGTTCGACCGTGCATCATCGTCGACCAATCCTTTCCACCAAACGCAACTATTGCGATTTGGACGGTCATTTTGGCAGTGTTCGGACGAAAGACGATTGAGATCATCTGGTCCTCTTTATTATGACGTACAATCCAGCCATCGCCTAAACGAGGCCCGGAATTGGGGTTCTGCTGAATTTTATGCAGCAGCAGATTTGCTTGCTGCAGCCGTTTTCGGCTTTTTGCCTTGCTCTGTGTTTTCTCAGCGACATAATTTGCCATGCCGAAAAGATCTTGAATAACCTGTGGGTGATACTCGAACTCCATTACTCAGGAATATCAAGACTGTTCAGGTATTCCATTGCTTCAGCCGTGATGTCATCTGCAGACCCGACCTTGACCCACTGATCAGCTGGAAGTGACAAACGCCGGGTGAGTTCGGCCTGGAGAATTGCGGACTCAGCCTCACGCACTCGCCGGGCGACTGCGAGCTCTCCGGACACCGCGGCGCTAACATTGGGATAATCACCCTGCTCAACGAGGCTGTGGGCAAATGCGAATGCTTGCTCAGTGAAACTAACAGTTTGCTTATGTACGCCCATTCAATCCTCCCAAACCGGTATTCCAACAGACTACCGTGCGCCGTGGTGCTCTGCAAATGAAAATGAAGCCATTTAGTTCCCTCTGTTCTTAAAGTAGGTCAGAATTCACAGATCAAGCGACGGAGCGTTTCGCCAAGCGCCTCCTGATCCATATTTTGACCCGCTGATAGTAGAGCGTCTTGATGCAGCTCTCTTAAGCGAAAACAATCAGCTCGAGCGTTCGCGGCTCGCGTCATCGGGTAGACCGCCCGATCAGCTACTGCCCCTCATTGATGTACTCTTAACGAAGCGCT
The DNA here is from genome assembly GCF_040148865.1 of Paracoccus sp. NFXS7. Lineage (NCBI taxonomy): Bacteria > Pseudomonadati > Pseudomonadota > Alphaproteobacteria > Rhodobacterales > Paracoccaceae > Paracoccus > Paracoccus sp. NFXS7. Next base: position 42,426 of record NZ_JAKEKV010000012.1, on the reverse strand, counting down.
GCATGGTTCAGCACGCCTTGCTGAAGATCTCGCGTAGACCGCCTTCTCCTCGTCCGACAGCACGGCGACGTTCCGCACGGACCCGCCGTCGAGCAGGATCTGGTTCCAGACCAGGTCAGTGTCCGCGTCCTTCGAAGCCGGGAGCTCTTTCAGGATGGGGTTTTTCCACGATAACTTGCCGAGCGCGCCGCCGATGGTGCGGTAGCTTAACATCAGGACCTCGATCTACGCGAAAAGCTAATTGAGGATGAACGGGCCTGAGATCTTAGGCGCAGGTGCTATCTAGGTCGCATGCCGAGATCATATCTCTTCAAGAGTTCCGGTTCCGCACACAGCCGGGCCAGCTTGTGGGTGGCATTCAGGGATTGGCTCTGGATCGTCACACTCATGTCGGCGTCATCGTTGCGCGCCTTTGAGTACCGAAGGCTAGACCTCTCCGCTGCAGCGTTGTGTGCAGGCCAAGGCGGCCCAGGCCAATGGCACGGTGACGCATGGCAAGACGGCGATCCGTGAGCGCACCAAAGCGGGACTGGCCAGCGCCCGTCTTGAAGGGCGTATCGGCGGAAATCCCGGTCTGCGTGCCCGAAACCCGGAGGCGCTTCGCAAGGTACGCCTGGCGCGGCATGATGGCTACATGGAACGCGTTGCCCAGACCGCAGGGGACTGGGTTCCCCATGTCCGCAGGCTGCGCCCACACATGGCGTGGGAGGATATCCTGCGGATCATCAATGCATCCCTGCCCCCGAACCGGCAATGGACACAGCCGCGGCTCCTGAGGGCTGTGCGGGCCTACGTTCGGGACAGCTTCCTGCCCGCGGAGGTCCTCGGGCGTGCCGCCCGGCGCGTTGGCGACGACCGTCTGCCGGCGATCGTGGCTGCGATAAAGGGGGCTGATCCCCAGATCACCCTCCAGGCCATCTGCGATCGCCTGGAGGCGATGCGTGAGCGCACCCCCCGCGGGCGGACAACGTGGCAGCCCTCGTCGGTCAAGATGCTGCTGGCACAGGCTGAGAAGCTGGGGATGCTGCCTCTACCAGCTCAGAACATACCTCCACGCGAAGTATGAGTTCTTCAGCTAGTTCCGCACGTGCTGTAGGCTTATATTGTGTGATTGCTGCAGCATTAGCCTGCTCGATTACACCCCCTGCCCCACTGGATCAAACTTGTCGACGCAGCCCGCCACTTAGGCGTTTCGATGACGTACGTTACAAATACATTACTTTTGGTAACAACCTACCAAGCAGGAAGATATCTTATAGCTACTGCATATCTATATAGTACCTATAAGATATCCATTTAGTATGTATGCAATTCTGCTAACATATCGTTATCTGATAGCTACTAGATATTTTTAGCTATCTGGCAGCTACTAGTTAATTGTGATAACTAGTAGCTACCAGATAGCGACTTGCAAGAATCACGCTGACGAGGTTCTTTGCTGAAAAAAGGTAGGATTAGACATGCCGACAATCAGCTTTGCGAACCCCAAAGGCGGAGCAGGGAAGACTACGACCGCTTTGCTGGCTGCAATCCAGTTGGCCGAGGCTGGGGCATTGGTCACCATCATCGATGCAGACCCGGAGCGCTGGATCTCGCAGTGGGGTAACCTGCCAGGCAAGCCTGAGACTGTGCGGATCATCAGTGACGTGACAGAGGACACGATTGTCGATGTGATTGAGCGGGAGGCTATGCAGGCCAATTTCGTCATCGTGGACTTGGAAGGGACCGCCTCGTTGATGGTGGCCAACGCGATCGGAATGTCAGACTTCGTGACTATCCCGCTCCAAGGTTCGAGCATGGATGCAAAAGGAGGGGCTAAGGTACTGAAATTGATTGCTTCACAGGCCAAAATGGCGCGCCGCACCATCCCTCATGCCGTAGTCCTGACCCGGACCAGTGCAGCGATCCGTTCCCGCAGCCTCAAAAACGTGGCCAGCGAACTGGAAGAGGCGGGGGTGCCAGTGTTCCAGACCGCCATCGTAGAGCGAGCAGCCTATCGCGACCTGTTTGACTTTGGCGGGACACTCAAGGCGCTCGACCCCTCTCAGACCAGCAACATCGACAAGGCGATCAACAACGCCAAGGAGTTCACAGGCGAGCTAGTGGCGAAGATCCGGGAGGCTGCACAATGACCGGCACGCGGGCGAAGATCGGTTTCGGTGACGCTCTGAGCGACTTGGGGGGCTTCGAGCCGACCAAACGCCAGAAACCTGCGCCAGAGCCTCAGGCGGCCGCTGAGGCGGGGTTTACACGTCGTGAGCCAACCCCAGCTGCAAAGGCACCTGAACCGCCTCAGAAGGCGCAGCGCCGGCGCAGGACAGGGCGCAACGCCCAGATCAACATCAAAGCCAAGCCTGAGACGCTGGAACAGTTCTATGCCGCGGTTGATGAGATGGGTATTGGGGTAGGGGAGGCTTTTGAAGTGGCCGTCGACCTACTACGGAAGAGGATAGCTGGTAGCTAACCGCTACCAATCAGCTTTCCAGAAGCAGCGAATGCTGGGTATGGCTTTCGGCGTAGACGGCCTTCATCTCGTCTACGGTCTTAACCCACCAGCGCAAGCGAACCTTGGTTACCTTCCTGCCGATGCGCTCGACCGGCTCTACATCGCAGGAAAAGGGTGCGAGCTTGATCACCTCTGCAATCGCGGGATCGATTGCCTTTTGCCGGAGGTTTCCAAAGCTTGGTAGCTTTCCCTCAGGAACACCTAAGAGATTGCGGAAGGCCTCAACGTCGAAGTCCTCGTGAAAGACGTGATGAAGCCGAACGCGCCGGGATAGGGCCTCATACAATGCCAAGCCGTACTTGGTCCCGAACGCCTGGAGCGCGGCAAGTTCCAGCTTTGCGAAGACAACGCTTTCGCGGAGGAGGGGGGCCAGGCGCTTGTCGAAGCTATAGGTCAGCATCCCATGGCGCCGCTCACTATCGACCATGTCGTTACCGCCCAGCAGCTGCACCCGTGTCGTGCGTCCGTCGAGGCCCCTGACGATGACCACCGTCTTCATCAGTGCCTCGATGCTATCGCTGATGCGCTCATTGCCCGCATGAGTGCCGCGAAGCTCAGATAGAGGAATGCTGAAGTCTCGGCCTTCATAGCCCATGTCCGGACCAAAGGCATTTGCGAGCAATCGATTGTAAAGGCGACGGGCGGCTAGGGATAATCCGGTGGCGCCCTGGATATCGATCAGCTCCGCAGGTTTGATCATCTCACCGCCAAGAGGCCGCATTTCGAGGGTGCGCCTTGGATTGTAACCTATTGGGTGATTTTCCGACTTCGTCATGCCTGCCTGCCCTGATTTTTAGGCTGATGATAGCCTTTTTGGGGAAACGGAGAACCCCTTACCGTAAAATCACCCCATAGGTTACGATAGGGCGGGGTAGGCTGATCGCCATATCACCCGGTTGGTTACGATAGATCACCCCGTTGGTTATCGACAATCACCCAATAGGTTTCCATAAATCACCCAAAAAGTTATTGCTATGCTGATTTATCCATTTATATCATGTATTTATACGTAAAGAAGAAGAAGAAAGAGAAGAAAAGAAGGTTGCTGAAATGGGAGACACCTTACATGTCCCCCAAACGCAAAGAGACCTCCTCTGGTTATGAGCTAAGAAACAGTAACGATAGAGTTTGGTGAGAAGGGTGGGAGGCTACGTACGGTCATCCAGCCAGCCGTAAGCCTTATGATCCAAGTTGTACGGCACCAGCGCCCGAACCTCATTGAGCGACGATGCCATTGAGTCTGATTGGCCATTCTCCAATGGCATGGTGATGACCATTACGCCCACTACCCGTGGCTGAAATGGATGCTCTGCTAGTCATCACGTGTAGCACGCCTGACAACCAGTCTATCCCAGAGGCTGAGCCTGTCGTGCATCGAGTGGTCAGCCATCACGGCATACGACGCGCGCATAGCATTCAAGTGACCGACTACAAAACAGTATCGATCGCCCTTCCACTCCCCTGCCAGTCAGCGCCTAAAACAACCGATATGGGCGCAACACAGCATCAAACTACTGCTGCAACTTCACGCACCATGTCCTCGAACTGTGCCCGCGACGGCCCAAAATGTCAGATGGCGATCAGCACCGATCTTCCGCTGTATGCATCCTTGTGACATCGCCCGCCAGGCTAATGCCTACGAACCTCCTCCTGATTGACCGTCTCAGCCGTCGCCGCTAGCCCGACCCAAGGCGCGGAGGAGGCGTCTGGCTGCGGCGCTCATCGCCGCGGCTACGCGCCGAACGGGGAGGAAATCGCATGAAGCTGATGATGTGCCTGGCTATCTGGAGTGCTGCTGCGTTCTCGGCTGCAGGAGCATGGGCACAAGCCCTTCCAACCGCCGCGCCGGATACGGTGGGCATGTCTTCCGAGCGCCTCGATCGCATCAGCACAGCGTTCGAGGTCGAAGTGGACCGCGGCGAACTGCCGGGTGCAGTGATCATGGTCGCCCGCGACGGACAGCTTGTATACACGGCAGCCGTCGGCGAACTCGCACCTGAGGCCGATACAGCAATGGTCGATGACGCGATCTTCCGGATCTACTCGATGACCAAACCGATGACGTCCGTCGCTGCCCTGATCCTCATGGAGGAAGGCAAGCTGCAGCTCTCCGATCCGGTGCACAAGTTCCTGCCCGAGTTCGAAGGGCTGGAGGTAAGTACCGGTGACGATGCGGAGCAGGGGGCCGAGCCCACCGACCGACCGATGACGGTTCAGGACCTGCTGCGCCATACGTCGGGCCTCGCCTACGGCGAACTGACCCAGAACGAGGCGGTCAAGGTTGCCTATGCCGAAGCGGGTGCCTTTAATCCCGATGGCATGGCCTTCGACGCACGGGGGGTCCCTGGTGACGAGCAGGTGGCGGGTCTCGGCCGCGCGCCCCTCGCGCGGCAGCCCGGAACCCAGTGGGAGTACAGCCTTTCAACGGACGTGCTGGGTCGGGTCGTCGAAAAGGTCTCTGGCCAGCGACTTGGCGATTTCCTTGAGGAACACGTCTTTGCCCCCCTCCAAATGGAGGACAGCGGCTTTCATGTCCCCGAGAACGCCGCAACGCGGCTTGCCGAACCCTTCACTACTGATCCGGGAAGCCAAGAGCCCTTGCCGATGATCGACGTGAGCCAGCCGCCCGCCAATGACTCCGGTGGTGCGGGGGCGGTCTCCTCAGCTGGCGACTACCTTCGCTTTGCACAGATGCTTGCAAACGACGGTGAACTGGACGGTGTGCGGATCCTAAGCCCCACCACGGTGCGCCTCATGGCCTCAGACCATCTTGGCGAGATCGATCCGGGTGCAGGTCCGGGCCAGCTTCTGATGGGATCGCCCGGCTACACGTTCGGCCTTGGCGTCATGGTGCGCGAAGACGACGGCATCGCCAGCGTCCCCGGCGCGCAAGGTCAGTTCATGTGGGCAGGCTACGGCGGGACCTATTTCTGGGTCGACCCGAAATACGATCTCGTCGCCGTGTTCATGTCCCAACGCGCGGGCCCCAGCAGGGCATACTATCGCCGTCACGTGATGCAGCTTGTCTACCAGGCGATCACGGAGGAAGCGCCAAGTGAAAGCCAGGAGGCCGCCCTTCAATAAGCGGCGGTGATTGTTCAGCCCTTTTAGCACGGCACAGAAGGCTCGGTGGGTTGGGGTTCACCAAAAGCTCCGATCGTCGTTGGCGCCTTATCTTGGATCGGCGACAAAAACCCGCACCTGTGCCAGTTGCAGGAGGAGACACTGCAGCGGGTTGTTATTGGTGAGCAGCATACGGGCTCTGCCCGAACATGTGTGTGGCTTACCGAGGTCGATTGTAGTGCGCGTGGCCGTTAAATTCTATAATACGGTCTTTCATTTGATCCTCCAGCGGATACAAGGTTGGGTTCAGATGCAGGCCAGTAGGTCTTCGAGGTCATAGTAATCGAAGTCCGGGTCGATGGAGTCATACATGGGTGCTCACTTCGCGAACTGTGTTTTCAGTCGCAATTACATGGGGTTAGGACCCGGTTCAGCTTCTGCTGCAGGTCACGGACGGGCCCGAGGGGGCCATGTGGGGCGGGGGGAGACGCAGAAAGTAGTCAGTAAGAATGCGTCAATTTCTTTTACTAAGAATTATTAACTTCAAGAACTTCAAATCCCTTAATGAACAACTTATTTTTTTCTCTACTGACTACTTCTAGAGAAGAAGAGAGAGAGAGATAGAGATTTAGTCAGGAATATCCTGACCTCAGTCTCTCGTTACCGCGATCCTCGCGCAGCAATCACTGGCCGAACCCGCTCCCGGCCCAGCCTCCGTTCCAGACCCAGGTTCCCGGATCCGGCCACAGGCCTGTGGCGAACCAGAACCCGATCCAGAATATGGCCCAGATGCAGTAGCAGGTTCGAAAGCTCATCTTCTGGTTCTCCGATGCAGATGCAGAACCTGATGCTAATTCTGCATCTTTGACCGCAGTAGCTCAAAAGCCCCATGGGCCAGGATCTCGAATGGCACTGGCAGATCATCGGCCTTGCCACGAGCATCTCATGAAAGCGAACAGCAGGTTCCTGACACGGAAGTCTCGACGCTTTTGCTGACCCTCGAAGGGGGAGGTCTGGAGAGGCCTTGAGACGGCTCTTTGTGTTGACTGCTACCCCTGCCGGCGCCGTACCCCTTTCAGGCCTCCTGCGGGCCTCTGAGAGGCTGTCAGGGCGCATCGTCTAAGGGGGATCAAAGCAGATCTTCCCGGAAGCGCATTTGCGTGGCCGCACTGCATGCGGATGAGCCTTTCTCGATCGCGGTCACACGAGGAAAACGTTGGTTCTTTGATGGCAGATGATGAGTCTGACCGCGAAGCTGAACCAGATGCCGAGAACCAGACGCCCAGGCCTTGAATGCGGGTCAGGCTCTGGATCTGGACATGATCCTGGATCGGAACCGAGCGCAGGCTTTGATCAAGTGAGCACTGGATCGAATTGGACGATGTGGCGTCCCATTTAAATGGTCTTTCTCATGCCCTGCGCGTACATGCCCTGAGAGCCGTTCGGAAGGGCTACAGGGCCGCGAAAGACAGTGTTAATAGGCTGCCCCCTGCCTGAAACGGAACAAGGCCTTCAGCGGCCCTTGGCGGCGCTCCCACAAGCGAATGGTTGAGGGTATGCCTCTGGGAGCCTGTTATGCGTCTCTCAATGGAACGGTAGCATAGGGAGAGGTCAACTGTGCCCCGTAACGGCTGCGGATGAGGCCTGGCCAGATCGATCATCGCGCTGCGGCATATCTCTCCCATGACAGGGTCGCGAAGATATCTTGGCCCACGGACGAGGTGACCGAAAGGCCGGCGGTCTGCCGGACGGGTTTTACGAATGCCTCGGACTGCGTCCGTTGTTCCTCCCCATGTCGTGCGTGAACAAACAGGCCTCATGCCGGCAAAATCAGAATTTCCTGCGCACGCGGTTTATAGGGTGGCTTGGCCTGTGCCGTCTCTCCTTTATGGTGGATCACCAGGACGGCTTGGCATGGGAGGTACCACCCTTTTTTCGCGCTCAGGGCGACAAGACGTTTGACGGACCACCCGACAGCTCCCGGAAAATTCATGATTTTCAGGCGCACCAGAGTGAACCACGCCAATCCATCTTGGTTCAGATCCTCTCCCTTCCAGGCATCAACCTGGGCCACGGGCGGCGGTGTCTTCGGTTACGCCCCCTTGAACGAGACTTGCAAGGATAGCTCCGTCAGCCGCTCCCAACTGATCGATGGCGGGACATTTCAGAATCATTCCTGACCTGCCGGGGCCTTGAACACAGGCTGCCGGTAGGCGGCTCAAGCCACCGCAGTTATCCAAGGCGTTAAGGGGCGGCCTGTTCTAGTGGAACGGCAGAAGCGGATCTGAGATGGGTCAACAGCCTTCAGCGAACGAGCCGACCTTCCCGACGCAGCTTTTTTCCTGGAAGGTTCAGACGCACCGCCAACCCTGATCCGTTCCCAATTATGGAAGTCTTGCGCTCAACTGCAGAACGTTACTGTCTCATGGCGCGCTCCATCCGCCCTTGCGGCGCTGATAAGGGAACCCGTGCTTCGGACCCCAATCGGACACCGTCATGTAGATTGTAGTTGCACCCACGTCGAAGGCCGAGGCCAGGGCAGCGATCGCCTCGCCGCCGTTGTAGCGCGCAATGATGGTCATGCGGTCCTTGTCGGTCAGCTTTGCGCGATGGTTGGACGCGGCCACGATGCGCAGGAACGGATAACCGTTATCCGGCCCCCAGTGCAGCACCACTGCCCGGACGCCGGTCAGCCCCAGGGAAACGTCCCTGGCGATCGCGCTGTAGCTCTCGCCGGCCGCGCGGCGCCGACAGATTTCGGCCCGCTGCTGATCCGTTACCTTGGAAGGCCCCGCCTTCTCACCCTTGAATCCCCCCGCGGCTTTCTTTGCTGCCTGCGCTGCGCGTCGAGCACACCGCTCCTCCTCCTGGCGGCGCAAGGTCTCCCTGCGCTGCTCGGCAAACATCGCGACCCGCGTGGCCGACAGCTTCGCGCGGGTTTCGCTCGACACCTTCTTCCCTTTATGCGCCCGGGAGATGGCCGCGCGTGTTTCGGGGGACTTGATATGCCCATAGGCGGGATGCGCCTTGCCGAACTTGCCCCAGCCCGGGTTTCCTTCCCCGGACGACCGACGGCTGATGCCGGCGATCTGCTCTGGTGACAGCTTGCGCCCGGCCCCGCCATCACCGCCCGGTGTCATGTTGTAGCCGATGGAGCGGTCCCGGTAGCTTCCGGTCTGGGCGATCCACGCTCGCTCGAGTGCTTGCAACTCCGTATCATTCTCTCCCTGGTCGATGATCGTCCAGTCGAAGGCGCTCCAGCCGTGCTTGCGGATCGAGGCATAGAAATAACTGTCGCTGCCGTAGAGATCGCGGCGCATCGCCCGTTGGCGGTGGCGGGCCTTTGCATGGTAGAGGTGCCGGACGGTCTTACCGATGTAGATCTTTCCGGTTATCCGGTTCGTGGCACGGTAGATGATCATCGACGAACCACGGGGGACGAACTTCTCTTGCAGGATGACCCTTTCCAGGCCGTCAGACGGCCGGCAGTCGCCACTTTCTTCGGCGGCCGCTCCTGCATTCTCCGAGATCGGGTGCAGGTCCAGAGAGCCTTGCACGGTGAAACGACCGTTCGGCGCAGGTTCATCACGATGGCGCGCATGAGCTTCGGATTCGTAATGCGGGAGATCCGGCTCAGGATGACCCATTTGGATACCAGTATCATCGCACGGGGCAGGGGTGTCGGAATGCGCTTCCGGCTCGTCTTCAGGTCTGTTGGTCATACGGCCTCTCGAAGGGACATGGAAAAGAAAACTTTCAAAATGAAAGATTATTGGCCGTGGTGACGAAGAGGAACCTGTCCTTTGGTTGGGTGGAGGCGGCAATCCGATATGGCGGGGTCTTCGGTGCGGCTGAAAAGATCGTCTATCGGGAGATCTTCGGTCTGTCGGAGCCGACCGTCTCCCGGCACCAGGCTGAGTTCGAGGCGCTGTTCGAGCAGGCTTGCGGACCGGTCTTTCTGCGTGACGAAGAGGGTCGGGTGCAGGGCGGTCGGCTGACGCTGGACGAGAGCGCCACGCTGCCAGAGGCGCCGGTCTTCTCTTCCATACCGCGCCTGGAGCGGTGGTTGGACGACATGCTGGGCAGCAGGGGGTACGTCGAGGCGGATCTCCGGCAGCCAGATCCGAACCTTGCCGTCGTGCGGACGGTGGTCCGTGCGATCCGCACCGAAACGCCCCTTCTCGTCACTGTAGATGGCGGAGGACGAGAGCAAGGTCGCCTGGTCTCGCCCCACGCCATCTTCCGCATCAAGGGACGGTTCCTCATGCGGGGATACGAACACCTGACGATGCAGTACCGGGACACTGCACTGGCGCGGATCACCCGGGTCGTCCTTGCGCCCGGGACCGAACCTTACAGGGATGCTCGGCTTGACGAGGCATGGAAGCGGTTCAGCACCGTGGTGACCCGGAGCAGCGATGCCGGGCCGGACGATGAGGTGTATGCGTTCAGCGACAAAGAGGACGAAGACGAAGGCTACGGCGAGATCCAGGTCCGGGAGGCATTCCTTCCTTACCTCCGCGATGAGATCGTCGGGAGCTATCTGGACACCGACCCGGTCAGCAAAGGAGATCCCGGTCGGAAGTCCAAGCCCGGGCGGTCCTGACCCAAGGACATGGGAACCTCCGCATGCAGGAGACGCAATTTTCCTGCCCGCCTTATGTTCAGCCTGCGTTCGGAATGAAGGTCCGGAACATACCCTAGACGGTCACCAAATGCATGCTGTTGCAGTGCTTGAACAACATGGAGCAGTGCTTTGATAGGCCGGGAGCCGCAAAGGCGGCGACGGCGTCAGAGACACGAGAACTGAACGAAGAGATAGCGTCAGTCCTCCGCGCTCGCCTTGGCGACGACCGAACAGTCTCCCGCGATAGAAGAGCAGCCGAGAAGCATGCTATGACCGCTTCAGGGGCCTTGGCCAGCAAAGACGGCAGCCACCGGGCTGACAAAGCACCAAGGTGCGATGACCAAAAGGACCTGCCTCATGCAACCACTTTGCCCGCCATTTCCTAGGCAGTGCATCGGTGTCATTGCTGACACTCACGGTCTGCTACGCCCTGAGGCGCTGGAGGCTCTCAAAGGGGTAGACCGTATCCTGCACGCGGGCGACATAGGCGACCCTGACCATCTTGACGCGCTGGCGCACATCGCCCCGGTAACGGCAATCCGGGGCAACATCGATCGCGGGCACTGGGCTGAGTCCCTTCCCGAAACGGTGAGCCTCACGATCGGAGGCCTGCGGATCCACATGATCCATGACCGCAAAGCTTTGCAGGGCGATCCAAGAGCCGCGGGGTGGAACGTCGTCATCTCGGGCCACTCCCACAAGCCCAGCATTGAGGAAGGCAGCGGCACCCTCTGGCTGAACCCCGGCGCCGCCGGCCCCCGCCGTTTCCACTTGCCGATCACGTTGGCCTTCCTCTGGGAAGAAGCCAGTCGACCCTGCGCGATGATCCACCCGTTGCTCGTCTGACCTGCTTGCGCCTGGACATGGCTCCCTGAACCGCAGAACTTTGCAAAGCGCCTGTGGCGCACCCTGGAAATACGAGTGTGTCTACCTGCATGCCCAGGAGACCGGATCGCAGGCATGCACCGGTGTCCGGTAACGTATGGAATTCCACAACCACCGTCGACCGCACAAGGCCCCTAGCGGTCGACTACCGGCATGGCCAGATCAACGATTAATAAGCAGATCTAAAGCCGATAGGAGGCCAGCGCCGGCCCAAAGGGCAAGGATGATCTGAACCCAATAAGCGGGAAGGTGCTGGCGCTGCAGAAGCAATTCTTCAGCCTCAAGTTTGCGTTGTACGGCCATCAGCTTCGCAGTTTCTGCGTTGAGCTTGCGCGTCTCGGACCAGAGCCGGTTTATGTCATTTTCAGGGTTGGTAGGCATGAGCTCGACCTCCTATTCTAGCAAGTCTGACTGCTCATCAGCGAGGCGCGACTGAAAGAACAGAGCCATTTCCTTATTCGTAGTAAGTTCAGCATAATATAGTCGAATTAGCTGCGTCTAGGATCATGATTCATAACCAATAGATGACGGTTGCTGCGAAGGGTCGACGGTCAAGAGGAAGACCTTCGAACATCTGTCGTATCGTGTTACCACGCACTTCTAATTCTTGAGCATTTCGAACATGTTCTTGGTGTGACTTTGCCGCTTGTAGCGTCGCTTGTGATACTTGACCGGCGTCTTGCGGTGTTTCCGATCGGAGGTGCGTGTGCGTATCTCCTTGTCCTACAACGCATCTCTCAACCACTCAGCATCATAACCGCGGTCGCCAAGCAGCCATTTGACGTTTGGCAAGCCGCTGAGCAGCGTCCGTGCGCTGATATAATAGCTCACCTGCCCGGCGGTAGTGAACAGGTCGAGCGGTCGGCCCTAGCTGTCGCAAATGGCATACAGCATGGCATTCATGCCGCCCGTTCTTAGGGAAACAGCCTACTGGACTGCTTCCGCCGTGCGGCAGGCGTCGGTTCATCTCCCGCACCCCGAACGTCAGCAAGGGTAGGGCAATTTGCAATCTGTATAGTGTGAAGACCTCGCAGGAGGCACTGACTCGTCTGATCGATGGGCTCACCGACCGCGCCGGAAACCTAACCTCCGGCAGCGTCTATCACGATCAGCCGGCGTCGATCATCCGCAACAGCGACGACGGGCCGGAACTGGTCAAGGCGCGATGGGGCATGCCCTCGCCGCCGTCGGTCCTGAAGACCGCGCGCTATCCGGGCGTCACCAATGTGCGCAACCTCGCGTCGCCGCATTGGTAGCGCTGGCTGGGGCAGGGTCATCGCTGCTTGGTGACGTTCACCAGCTTCTCAGAGCCGCGCGGAAAGGGGCAGGGGGTGCAGTGGTTCGCGCCTACTGACGCGGAGACGATCATGTTCCTCGCGGGGATCGAGATCCGTGGCTGGACTTCGCTCCGCAAGATGAAGGATGGCGAGACGACCGATGATCTCTACGCTTTCCTTTCCTGACCTGTCCACCAAACGCCGAGGTCGCGGCGATCCATCCCAAGGCCATGCCGGTGATCCTGACGCATCCGGAGGAATGGGAGGCTTGGCTCAGCGGCATCCGTGCCGAGGAGCTGCAGCGGCCCCTGCTGGACGGCGCGCTGACACCCGCCGAGGCGGCGCTCTGAGCAGCATGGACGGCCGGGCGGACATCGTGGACGGTCTAGCACCGTGGCGGCCTCCGCCCGGCGGTTCGCGCCTCTTCCTCGCTGCAGAACCAGCGTTCGCCCCGGGCTTCGCTGATCCGGGTCGCTGCGTAGGCGTCCATTTCATCATGCGGGAAGGACGTTCACACCTAGAACGTGTATCAAAAGCCGTGCGGTTTTAAGACATGTCGCAAAAGGGCGTTCTACGACGGCTTTTGCAGCACGCTGGACGATGTTGCACCAACGATCGTTTTTGAACACTCTGAAAAAGGGGTAGGGGAGGCGGGCATTCTTTGATCCGCGTTGCAGCTTTGGAACTGCTGCATGTCACTGCTTTTGCCTACCTGGAAAGCAGTATGACCTTTTGGTCCGACAAAAGGTCAAAATGACGTTTTTGCTTGACACTTCGAAGCTGCGATCGCGATCGGCGGATACTGTGATCACCACACCTTTTTGGAAAGCAGCCTCACGGCCGTAAGACAGCATCGACGCGCATGGCGGCCATCGGACGCTAAGGACTTATCCACATTTTTCGGGGGTAATATCGGGGATAAAGCCGTAACGATAATTACTGCAATGCCTTCGGTCTCATTCTTAAATCAGCATTCCACACCACTGAGCCAGACGAGGCCAAACAAGTCTTGATCCTTCTATGGCATTGTGTATCTCATATGAGATACACAGGAGGCTCGAATGCCCACCCATACCTCGATGCTGCATGTCCGTGTGGACGATCATCTCAAGGCACAAGCCAGTAGCGCACTGGCAGGTGTAGGCCTGACCCTATCAGACGCAGTCCGCATCCTGCTGACCCGTGTGGCGGCTGAAGGGGGTTTGCCGGCCGGTCTGACTGCAAATCCTCAAAGCTATGATAGCTGGTTCCGGGCGAAAGTGCAGGAAGCGCTGACAGATACCCGACCTGGCGTTCCACATGACCAAGTCATGCGTGACGCCCGGGCATTGATCGACGGCAAACGGGGTGCCTGAACTCGAATGGAAAGCCTTCGCGGTCGCCGACCTCATGGCAATTGTCGACTATATCTCGGATGACAATCCTGATGCTGCTCTTGCTCTGATGGAGGAAATTCAGGGAAAGGTTGCGCAACTTCCAATGCATCCCAAGCGGTGCCGGTCAGGACGCGTTCAGGGAACACGTGATTTGGCCGTTCGCCCGAACTACATTGTCATCTATGCTGAGACGCCGTCTGTCGTGACGATCCTTCGCGTGCTTCATGCCGCGCAGATGTGGCCCTGATAAGCGATCGGTCGAAAGACGAGGGTGGGCGCCGGCTCAGCGGCAGTGTCCCGGTCAGATCCATCCTGTTCCGGTCACGGCAACGCGATCATCTTGTCGTGGATTTTTTTGCAGCATGCCGCTAAGTCGATAGTCATGAAGACCTATCTGCGGGCCCTGTTTCTTGTCGCCTTCACCGTATTCGCGGTTGGATCGATGATGCCCGCGCCGGCGACTGCCGCGTCATTGCCAGATGACGGCATGACGGCAATGGCACATTTCGGCATGTCCGAATGCCTGGATTGCAGCGACAGGGGTGAAATTGGAACGGCGGGCTGCAATCTGATCTGTGCGGCGGGGGGCTTCGTCCCGGTTCCTGAATTTCAGACCTCTGATCTCAGACACGCTCGGCGCCTCTCGAAGCGGCAGGTTGCCGATGTCATGTTCAGTGACCTGAATTGGCTGCCGTTACGAAGCCCCCCACGCCCCTTCATCTGATTTGACTGCCGCTGTGGCAGGCGACGCGTGCGCACAAGGTTTTCCCCCCTTGAGCTCGCTCGCTGCCAGGACTGCTGAATCCCTTTAGGTCCGCAGTCCCGTTTCAAATCCAGATAGTCAGGTGTCCTATGCAGCAGAGTTTGCATGCAGCTCTACGCACTGAGTTTTTCCTTGAGATTTCTGCCGTCAATGCGGCTTGCGAAGAATGGCTTGACCACCCTCTTCTGAGGGAAACGGCATGACAATGATGAATAGCCCCATGACGGGCATGATGATGCTGAGCTGCGGACTCTTTGCGCTTCTCGCCCTGGCCCTCCTGGTCCTGGGCATCGCTGCCCTTCTCAAGTACCTGCGAGGGCCGTCATGAGATCACAGGTTCTGTTGCTCGTCGGACTGTCATTTGCCGGTATGGCGGCCGTGGCGGCTTTCGCACAGGTTAATCGGTCCGAAAGGGCTGAAGTTGCTTTTCAGGGTGCTCCAGTAACCGCGCAGGAGATCGTACAAGGAAAAGAACTCTACGCGCAAAATTGCGCGTCATGCCACGGACCGGATCTGGAAGGACAGCCCGACTGGAAACGTCCGCTGGAGAACGGGCGGATGCCGGCACCGCCCCATGACGAAACGGGGCATACATGGCACCACTCCGACAATCAGCTGTTCACACTGACCAAGCTGGGGGATCAGTGGTGTCGTGCCTGGCTATGAGAGCGACATGCCGGCCTTCGAGGGCATTCTGACGGATGCGGAAATCCGCGCCACCCTGGCCTACATCAAAAGCACATGGCCCAAGCGCCAATACGAGTATCAGGCCGAGGTCTCCGACCGTGAGGGACCGGAAGAATGATTGCAGCAAAATCCACAAGCCTGTCGGCGGCCCCTGGCCGCCTTTTCTGGGAGGATCGGCGTTGAACTTCGTCACCCGTCGCTTCGTGTTATGTGCCGCCGCCGCCGTAACCGCACTGCCTGCATTCGGGCAGCTACCTGTTGTTTCCACCGCCATCCATGTCGTGGAGGGCAGGGGGTGCGAATGCTGTCGGCAATGGACACAGCACCTTCAGAATGCCGGCTTTCAGGTCACGAGTGAGGAGCGTTTCGGCACGCTTCTCATGCAGCACAAGATCGACCTCGGCGTTCCCATCGACCTGACGTCTTGTCACACCGGGTCGGTCGAGGGCTATTTCGTGGAAGGACATGTCCCAGCCACCGATATCCGCAAACTGCTTCAAGAGCGTCCCGACGCCCTTGGCCTGACCGTTCCGGGCATGCCCTATGGCAGCCCCGGAATGGGCCCGGAAAGCCGCCGTGAGGCTTATGATGTCCTGCTCGTGCTCAAGGATGGAAGCCACACAATCTTTAACCGATACGCCGCTGCGTCGGCCTGAAGCATGATCTCCAAGGAGCTCTCTCTATGATAACCTTTAATCGCCGACATGCGTCGCTGGCTATGCTCGCATCCCTTGCTGCATGCGGATCGTCAGGGCCCAGCTCGGCCCCTGCACCGCAATTCAAGCGATACTCCGGCCCGCCGGTAACACAGGTGGCTGTCTACAAGGGCCAACGCCGGATGCACCTGCTGAACGGCCAGACAGGCTTGCGATCCTATGATTTTGGGCTGGGCAACCAGCCGGTTGGCCCTAAGCAGTTCGAAGGCGACGGAAAGACGCCCGAGGGGCTGTATTTCATCGACCGCTTCAATCCGCGCAGCAGATATCACCTGTCTGTCGGCATTTCCTACCCCAATGATCAGGACAAGGCTTACGCCGCACAGTTCGGTCGAAGTGCGGGAAGCGACATCATGTTCCACGGGCGGGGTCCGGAAGGAAACGCACTCGCACCACGAAATCGCGATTGGACAGCCGGATGCCTCGCCCTCACCGATCAGGAAATCGAAGACGTCTACGCCATGCTGCAGCCGGGTGTACCGGTGATGCTTTATGCATAGGGCTTTGAATGATCACGTTCGAGCAACGGCAACAGATGGCCGAGGCGGTAACATTCCTGCGCAAGGCGCTGGAAATTCATTGATGTCTAACTTTCACCCTATTAGACAACACTTATGATCCACGTTCTGCGCCAGCTTGCTATGATCTTCGTCGTGACTTTGGTCTCGATGGGCGTCACTGCATCTGCAGGAAACGCGTCGATGGATCTGAAATGCGACATGATGCTGACAGCCGCCGCTGCCGATAGCTCTGATGATCATGGACAGCACTTTGCTGGTGATAGCTCGGACCAATCCCATTTGAGTGTCGTAATTGTCGAAGATCATGTCCATAATGAGGATACGTCTTCCGAAGGGCATGGATCGCACTGCAAGGCCCATGCCTGCCCGGTTACAGCACTCCTGAGTTCCAGCGATATGGCTCAGGCCTTTCTGATCAGCCAGACGATTGAAGCTGTCCGCACGGCCCCGCTGGTGGAACTGACCGTTTCCGAAGGACTGCGCCGCCCTCCGCGGGCCTGATCCGAACGTTGCAAGCCGACGCCTGAACGGGCCACGGCGACCATCCTTCTGATCTAAAAGCGGATTCATCACATGAAACTTCTGTTTGCGGCTGCAATGCCGCTTGTCGCGGTGGCTTGCGCCCCGCTGGCGCCTCTGGATACGTCATCCGGGCTTGTCACCGTTGCTGACACGACATCTCCCGTTTCAAACCTGCAGGCAGGTCCTGCCATCACCTATCGAAGCCGCAGCGTTCAGGAACCAGGTAACTGGACCGACCTGAACAATGCCCAAGCCCCGGGTGTCGAATGAAGAGGGCATTGGGACTTTCGTTGGGCGCAGTGCTGCTGCTGTCCGCCTGTGCGGATACGGTGACCATGAGCAAGGCCCGCGGCGAGCGGGCAGGGTTCGAGACTGTTGCCGGGATCTCCCGACAGGCGACAGGGGCAGAGGCAGCCTGGCTTCAGACGCCGGCTGAACGGCAGGCTCATGCGCAACGCGTGCGCGCCATTGTTCAGGGAAAGACAATCAGTGCCGAACAGGCGGTGCAGGTGGCGCTTCTGAACAACCCCGGCCTGCAGGCCAGTTATGCTGACCTGGGCATGTCTGCTGCAGATCTGTGGGAGACGGCCCTCGGACCGGTACCGAGCGTCGGCATCTCAGTGTCCGGGCTGGTCAGTGGAGATGTCACCCGGTCCGTGGAAGGTACGGTGGCGTCATCAATTCTGGACATGGTCACGAAGAGATCGCGCACGCGGGCCGCCGATCTGGAGTTTCGGCAGGCTCAGCTGGCCGCAGCGGGCGAAACCCTGGCGCTGGCCCATGAAACCCGCCGGACCTGGATCGAGGCCGTCGGTGCGTTCGAGGCAGCCGGTCTGGTCGGTCGAGCGCAAGGCGCCGCGGACGCGGCATCCGAGCTGGCCGCAGAGCTTGGCGAAACGGGTGCGCTGAGTCGCGCCGATCAGGCACGGGAACATGCGTTCAATGCAGAGCTGGCAGCCGAACGAGCCGAGGCAAGGCTGGAAGCACAAATTGCGAAAGAGAAGCTCGTTCGCCTTCTGGGCCTGTGGGGCACAGGGACAGAGTTCTATGTTCCCGACAGCCTGCCGGCGCTTCCGGGCAGCGCGCCGAACCGTTCCAATATCGAACGGCTGGCGCTGGAAAACCGCGTCGATTTGGCTGCGGGCCGGTTGGAGCTGGAGGCTGTGGCCGCGCGCTATCGACTGACTGGACAGACCCGCATGCTCTCGGATGCAGAAGTCGCCGCCGGCGTCGAAATCGAGCGTGAAGATGGAGAGAACGAACGCTCACCGGTGGTCGACGTCGCCTTCAGCATTCCGGTTTACGACACCAGCGGACTGATTTCCCGCCGCGGAAAACTCGAATATCTGCGTTCGGCCAATAACCTGGCGCAGTCGGCGATCAATGCCCGCTCGGAGGCGCGGTCTGCCTATTCGGCAGTCACGGGCAAGCATCAGATCGCCCTGCACTGGCGCGACCAGGTCCTGCCTCTGCGCCGGGAAATCGATGAGCAGGCGCTACTGAGCTACAACGGCATGCTGACCTCCACTTTCGAGCTTCTGAACGATGCCCGTGAAGGGTTGGACTCCCAGCTGAGCGCTGCCGAGGCGAAGCGCGACTACTGGCTGGCCGAGGCGGATGCCACCGCCGCGATCTGGGGTGGCGCAAGTGACAATGGAGAGGACGAATGATGAATCGCAGACAACTGATGGGTGCGGGCATCGGGGCAGGGGCTGCGGCCCTGACCGTCAACATGGGTCAGGCGCAGACACGCTTTCGCGATCTGCCCGAGGCGGCCAGCACGGACAGCCCCTATACGCAGGTGCCGCCGCGCCCGACGACCGGACTTGAATACAACCCGATCGTAACTCTGAACGGCTGGTCGCTGCCCTATCGAATGAACGGCAATGTCAAGGAATTCCACCTTGTCGCCGAGCCGGTCGAGCGGATCATGGCGGACGGAATGGTCGCGCGCCTGTGGGGTTATAACGGACAGTCCACCGGCCCCACGATCGAGGCCATCGAGGGCGAGCGGGTCCGCATCTATGTGACCAACCGCCTGCCCGAACATACCTCGGTTCACTGGCACGGCCTGATCCTGCCGTCCGGGATGGACGGTGTGTCGGGTCTCAGCCATCCGGGCATCCCTTCGGGCAAGACCTTCGTCTACGAGTTCGATCTCGTGAAGTCGGGGACCTTCATGTACCACCCCCATGCCGACGAGATGGTCCAGATGGCCATGGGCATGATGGGGCTGTTCATCGTGCATCCGCGCGACCCGGCCTTCATGCCGGTGGATCGTGACTTCGGTATCCTGTTGGCCGCCTATGACATCGATCCCGGCACCTATATCCCCCGCGTCGCGGAGATGACGGACTTCAACCTGTGGACCTTTAACAGCCGCATTTTCCCGGACATTGACCCGCTTGTCGCCAGCAAAGGCGACCGTGTCCGAGTGCGTGTCGGCAATCTGACAATGACCAATCACCCCATTCACATGCATGGCTATGATTTCGAGGTGACCTGCACAGATGGAGGATGGGTCCGGCCGGAAGCCCGCTGGCCTGAGGTCAGCATCGATATTCCTGTAGGTGCGATGCGTGCCTACGAATTCGATGCCGTTCATGAAGGGGACTGGGCGTTCCACTGCCACAAGTCGCACCATACCATGAACGCCATGGGGCACGAGTTGCCCACGATCATCGGCGCCAACAAGAGCCGCGTCACCGACATGGTCCGCCGTCACCAGCCCGGCTACATGCCGATGGGCACCGCCGGCATGGGTGACATGGGCGAGATGTCCATGGAGATTCCCGAAAACACCATCCCGATGATGGCAGGCTGGGGTCCGCATGGTCCGCTGGAGATGGGCGGCATGTTCTCTGTCATGAAGGTGCGCGAGGGTATCGCCCCTGACGACTATTCCGATCCGGGCTGGTTCGAGAACCCTCCCGGTACGCAGGCATGGGAATGGACGGGCGAGTTGCCCGAGCATGCCAGCAACTACAGCCCTGAAACCATCCTGACGCCGCGCGGCGGCAAGCGGTTGGGCTGATCTGATCCTATCGAGCAACACAAAGGAAACACGATGAAATCGTTTATGCTGGTGACTGCCATTTCCCTCTTCCCGGCCCTCGCACTTGCCGCGGGTACCCATGAAGGCGGCCATGACGAATATGCCATGGGGACCCCGGCCGCAGAGGGGGCCGCAGACATGAAATCCGTCGAGATCTCGATGCGGGAGACCGACGAGGGAACGATGATCTTCGAGCCTTCGGAACTGTCTTTTGCCTCCGGCGAAACCGTCCGCCTTGTGATTACCAACAATGGCGAGCTGGAACATGAATTCGTCATGGATACCGTCGAGGCCAATGCCGAGCACAAGGAGCTGATGGCAAGGTTTCCCGAGATGGAACACGACGACCCGAACGCGGTCCGTCTTCAGCCAGGCGAGACCGGCGAGATCCTGTGGACCTTCAAGAATGCCGGCGAATACGAATTCGCCTGCCTGATGCTGGGCCATTACGAGTCCGGCATGCACGGCCCCCTGAACGTCACCGAATCCTGAACCGCGAGGACCTGACCATGAAACTGATCCAACTGACTGCCGCTGCGCTGATCCTTTCTGCTGGAGGCGCCTTTGCGGACACGCACATCACCAACGGGACCGTCACCAAGGTCGACACCCAATGGAGCAAGGTGACCGTCGATCATGAGGAGCTGAAGAACCTGGATATGCCGGCCATGAAGATGGTCTTCCAGGTCGCAGAGCCGGAAATGCTCGAGGGCCTGAGCGAGGGGCAGAGCATCCGCTTTGCGGCCGACCGGGTCAAAGGCAAGCTGACCATCACTGAAATTCTGGAATAATCGAACCGTCGCCGTTCGGAGGATAAAATGAACAAGAAATTTGTGGCCATTCTTACTGCGGTCAGCCTGATGGCTGGTGCCGGATATGCTGAAGAGGCAAGTCACGGCACAAGAGGATCGAATGCAGGCTCAGGGGGCGGAGCATCAGCTTCCGTGGACAATACGCCGGAAAGGCCTGACTGGTCGGATTCTGTTGCGCGGGCTACGAATACGATTCCTGTTCCGGCAGGGCGTATCATGTCCTCAGAGGAACTGGGTAGGGCAGGGTTGAGCCCTGACGATGTCGTCATGCATGTTTCAGTTTTCTGAGCAACAGGCTTAGCATCGTCAAATGTCTCAAATTTACGGAGAACTAAGATGAGTTCTATTAAGATCCTTATTGCCGCAGCGATTGCTGCGACCAGCCTTACTGCGCCCGTCTTTGCTCAGGACGCTGAATTCCAGATGCCTGAGCAGTGCGCCATGGCTGCACCCGCCAGTGATATGCCTGCTGAAAGCATGGACGGGTCACAGATGGGCGGCGATGCGCAGTCTGACGGCATGGGCGCCATGATGGGGATGGGTGGCGTGGACTTGGCAACCATGCCGGAACATGTTCAGGAGAACATGCGTCGCATGATGGTCACGATGCCTGCCATGCATGACGGCATGATGAACGAAGATGCCGACGTGGCCTTTGCTTGCGGGATGATTGCCCACCATCAAGGTGCCATCGACATGGCCCAGGTTCTTCTTGAGCATGGCGAAGACGCTGAGATGATCGAACTTGCGGGTGAGATCATCGCCGCCCAAGTCGGTGAGATCGAGGAAATGACCACCTGGCTGGCTGAGAACGCCAACTGAGCCTGCCTTGAACCGCGCGGCATGATGCCGCGCGGTTCTCTGCTAAAGACCATCAAAAAAGACCCGCGGCCGCTCTTGACCTTCCCATCATGGGAAGCCGCATATCTGTTCCCTAAAACGAACGGAGCCCAGCCCATGAATATTGGAGACGCCTCTGCCCTCTCGGGTGTGTCGGCCAAGATGATCCGTTACTACGAGCAGATCGGCTTGATCCCCCAAGCTGCGCGCACAGCCTCGGGGTATCGCAACTACGCCGATGCAGACATTCACATGCTTCGGTTCATTGCACGGTCGCGGGATCTGGGCTTTCCGATCAGCGAAATCACCGGCCTGTTGGATCTGTGGCGCAACACCGACCGGCGCAGCGCCGATGTGAAAGCGCTGGCACAAGCCCGGGTCCAGGATCTCCGCCACAAGATTACCCACCTGGCGGACATGGCCGACACGTTGGAGACGCTGGTGCGATCCTGTGCCGGAAACGAGCGCCCGGACTGCCCGATCCTGCATAATCTGGAAACGGAAGCATACCCTGCCTCGGGCAGATGCTCACATCATGCCGGTCCCCACGCTAACCTCAACGAAAGGATCACATCGTGATCGACAGACGTCTGTTCATCGGAACGCTCACCGCGGTCCTTATTCCCGCAACATCGGTGCTGGGGGCGGTGTCCACACCCCAAGACACCCTGATCGCAGTGGTTCGATCACCCGATTGCGGCTGTTGCGGAGCCTGGATCGATCATCTGCGGCAAAGCGGTTTCATAGTAGAAGAAACCCTGTCCGACGACGTCGAGGCCTTCAAGGATGAGCAGGCTGTTCCTCAATCTCTTCGGTCCTGCCACACGGCCCTCGTCGACGGCTATGTAATCGAGGGCCATGTTCCGGCTGATGCCATCCGCATTTTGCTGGATCAGCGCCCTGATGCGGGTGGTCTGGCCGTTCCTGACATGCCGATCGGTTCGCCCGGCATGGAAATGGGCGGCCAGTCCGAGCCTTTCGAGGTCATTCTCTGGGGCGATTCCGGCAACAGCGTCTTCGCAAGATATTGAGGTTTCCCCATGACACCTGCAGCGCCCAGGACGGCCACCCTCCACCGCATGGTGATGACCAAGCACATGTGCCCCTATGGCCTCAAGTCGCTCGACCTGCTCAAACGGCAGGGCTATCGCGTCGAGGACCATCATCTGACGACCCGTGCCGAGGTTGATGCCTTCAAGGAGCAGCATGACGTCCAGACCACGCCGCAGACCTTCATCGGCGACCAGCGGATCGGTGGCTATGACGATCTGCGGCGTCACTTCGGCAAGACCGTGCGCGACAAGAGCGCGACGACCTACCGACCGGTGATCGCGCTGTTTGCCATGGCTGCCGCCATGGCCTTGGCGACCAGCTGGGCGGCGTTCGGTCAGCTGACCACTGTGGCTGCGGCGGAATGGTTTGTGGCCTTCGCCATGTGTCTGCTGGCCCTGCAGAAGCTGAAGGACGTGGAAAGTTTCGCCACGATGTTCCTCAACTATGACCTGCTGGCCCAGAGGTGGGTTCGTTACGGCTACGTCTATCCCTTCGCCGAAGGGCTGGCGGGCGTCCTGATGGTCGCGGGCGCGCTGATGTGGTTGTCGATCCCGGTGGCCCTCTTCATCGGCACCATTGGCGCTGTGTCGGTTTACAAGGCGGTCTACATCGACAAGCGAGAGATCAAATGCGCCTGCGTCGGTGGTGACAGCAACGTGCCCCTGGGCTTCGTCTCGCTGACCGAGAACCTGATGATGATCGCCATGGCCATCTGGATGCTGATCAAGGTTACGATGCTCGGGCATTGAGCACGCTATTCGATAGAGAGCCGCGCTTTGCAGCGCAAACGGCTGCAGGCAAAAAGTTCTACTGTGCCTGTAGCCGAAGATGAAAATGGATCATTCCGACCATGAGGCACAGCCTCAATGTTCCGGCTTCAAGAGAAACCTAAAATAGAAACGGAGACATATCATGGGATATGGCCGCTTTTTCGCGATGATCGCGACCTCGACCATCGTCATGTATGGGCTGATGTACCTCAATACCTATTCGATTGATCACATCGAGTTTTCGCAGACCCGCATGTGGATGGCGATTTACATGGGATCGGTCATGGCGGTCATCATGCTCGCCTTCATGTTGGGCATGTATTCCGATCGGAAGAAAAACATTGCGATCTTCGTGGGCGCCGGTTTGGCATTCGTTCTGTCCCTTTGGCTGGTGCGAAGCCAGGAGACGGTTGAGGATCTTGCCTGGATGAAGGCAATGATCCCTCACCATTCCATCGCCATCCTGACCAGTGAACGCGCGGATATTTCCGATCCAAGGGTCCGGGACCTTGCTGACGCGATCATCGAGGCGCAGCGCAACGAGATCGCAGAAATGAAACGGTACATCGCCGATATCGAGGCAAATGGCGACGCACCTGCGGGCACTCCCCGCATCGAAGCTAACTAAATCATGTCAAATCAGGGTGTCACTCGCCGGGCATCTTAGATGGACGAAAATCAGTAGAAAGTTGGCAAGACATGGATCACGATCATCATCACGCGTCGCCAGACATCCCTGCGGGGACCGAGACGGCAAAGGACCCGGTCTGCGGGATGACGGTTGCGGTCAAGCCTGACGGACATCGAGCAGTGTTTGGAGACAAGACGTTTCATTTCTGCTCAGAGAAATGCAAGACCAGGTTCAAGGTAGATCCTTGGTTCTACGCTTCAGGCAGAGCCGCAGGACAAAAGAAGGCGGCTCCGGCCAACGCTCAGTATACCTGTCCGATGCACCCGGAGATTGTCCGTGATGTGCCAGGCGACTGCCCGATCTGCGGGATGGCGCTTGAACCCATGCTGCCCTCGGATGAACCGAGCGAGGAACTGACCGACTTCACACGGCGCATGTGGATTTCAGCAGCCGCCGCAGTGCCGCTGATCATCCTGACGATGGGAGAATTGGTCGCTCTGCCGGTGCGGGATTGGATTGGCCACGAAACCGCAAGCTATCTCGAATTCATCCTGGCGACACCGATCATCCTCTGGGCCGCCTTGCCATTCTTCAGGCGAGGCTGGGATTCACTTGTGAACCGATCACCGAACATGTGGACGTTGATCAGCCTGGGTGTGGGGGCAGCCTACCTTTATTCGCTCGTCGCGACCTTCCTGCCCGGCGTATTTCCCGATGCCTATCGAATGGGTCATGGCGTCGGCACCTACTACGAGGCGGCGGTGGTGATTATTGCACTGGTCTTCGTGGGCCAGGTTCTGGAACTTCGCGCACGTGAACGTACCGGGGATGCCATTCGCGCGCTGCTCGACCTTGCACCCAAGACCGCGCGGCGTATCCTGCCGGATGGGTCGGAATATGACGCCCCCTTGGAAAACATCATGGAAGGTGACCGGCTTCGCGTGCGCCCGGGCGATGCAGTGCCGGTGGACGGCAAAGTGATCGAGGGCCGCTCATCCCTGGATGAGAGCATGCTGACCGGCGAGTCGATGCCGGTGGAAAAAAGTCCCGGCGATGCGGTGACCGGGGCCACGATCAACAAGAACGGCAGCCTTGTGATCGAGGCGGGCAAAGTCGGCGCCGACACGGTTCTTGCGCAGATCGTAACGATGGTCTCGAACGCGCGGCGGTCCCGGGCCCCGATCCAGGGGATGGCCGATCGGGTCTCGGCGGTGTTCGTGCCGACGGTGGTCGGTATCGCAATTTTCGCCTTCGTTGTCTGGCTGATTTTCGGCCCCGAGCCTTCGCTGGTCTTTGCCATCGCCTCGGCCGTGTCAGTGCTGATCATCGCCTGCCCCTGCGCCCTTGGGTTGGCCACGCCGATTTCGATCACCACCGCGGCAGGGCGCGGCGCACAGGCAGGTGTACTGATCAAGGATGCCGAGGCGCTGGAGCGGATGGCGGGGGTTGATACCCTGATTGTCGACAAGACTGGTACGCTAACCATGGGCAAGCCGAAGCTGACGGATACCGTGGCACTCGGGGACGTGGCCGAAGCGGACTTGCTGTCACTGGCGGCAGCGCTTGAGCGCGGCTCGGAACACCCGCTGGCCGAGGCAATCGTGGAGGGCGCAGAGGCGCAGGGTGCCGTGCGGCAAGAAGCGTTGGATTTTGAGGCTGTCACCGGCAAAGGCGTGCGCGGCACGGTTGGCGGACGGGCAGTGGCGCTTGGCAACGCGGCCATGATGCAGGAGATGGATCTGGACACGAGCGCGGCCGAAGGGAAGGCTGACACTCTGCGCGCCGAGGGCAAGACGGCGATGTTCATTGCGGTCGATGGCGCGCTTGCCGGTATCGTGGCGGTCGCCGACCCAATCAAGGAAAGTACCGCGCAAGCGATCCGCGAACTCCACGCTCAGGGGCTACGTGTCATCATGGCGACGGGCGACAACGAACGAACAGCACAGGCGGTGGCGAGAAAGCTCGGCATCGACGAGGTGCGGGCGGGTGTCCTCCCAGAAGCCAAGAAAGACCTGATCGATCAGTTGCGCCGCGAGGGTCACAAGATCGCCATGGCAGGTGACGGGGTGAACGACGCGCCTGCGCTGGCCGCTGCCGATGTCGGCATCGCCATGGGCACGGGCGCTGACGTGGCCATGGAGAGTGCCGGGATAACCCTTCTTGGCGGCGACCTGATGGGCATCGTCCGGGCACGCAAGCTGGCTCGGGCAACGTTGCGCAACATCAAGCAGAACCTGTTCTTCGCCTTCGCCTACAATGCACTTGGCGTGCCGATCGCGGCGGGCCTGCTTTACCCCGTCACCGGCCTTCTGCTCTCGCCAATGATTGCAGCGGCGGCGATGAGCCTGTCCTCCGTCTCGGTTATCACCAACGCCCTCCGCCTGCGGCGGGTTGATCTCTAGAAAAACAAAAAGGAAAAGCTAATGACGACGTTCAATATCCCCAACATGAGCTGTGGCCACTGCAAGGCAACGGTGCAAAAGACCGTCCATGCAATCGACCCCGAGGCACAGATCGAGTTCGACATGGCGTTACGAACGATCGCTTTGGAAAGCCGGGCTAAGCCGGACAACGTTCAAGTGGCACTGGCCGCAGCAGGATACCCCGCCACTCTGGCCTAATTTAAAGTTGGGCCGGATGTTCAGTCGCCGCAATGGGCGTATCAGGCGTCTGGCCCATCTGCCTTATC
This sequence comes from Paracoccus sp. NFXS7, assembly GCF_040148865.1. NCBI lineage: Bacteria > Pseudomonadati > Pseudomonadota > Alphaproteobacteria > Rhodobacterales > Paracoccaceae > Paracoccus > Paracoccus sp. NFXS7. Next base: position 15,633 of record NZ_JAKEKV010000012.1, on the reverse strand, counting down.
AAAATGTATCATGCTCATACCTCATTCGTGCTTATCCAGACCCGAGGCGGTAGGTTTATCAAGCATACCCCGCGCCAGCATGACCAAGTTGACCAGGACCATCGCCGCCCCCGCGGCGGCCATGTTCAGCGCCAGCAATCCGCGCAGACGGGGCGTGGCCAGATAGATGCAGATGCCCCGGGTCGGGCGATCATAGATGCCGCGCGGCTCGGAGGGCTTCGGACTGGAAAGCACAATAGAAAGGACCAGTGCCGCAGACGCCGCGAACCCGACCATCGTTCCGAAGAAGAGCGCGTTGTAACTGATCACCGCCAACAGCAGGCTGGCCAGCATCGGGCTGACGATGTTCTCAAGATCATAGGCCAGTCGTGATAGAGACAGCGCGCGAGTAGGGCGCCCGGCCGACAAGATGGCCCCGGAGTTTCGGGAATGGTTGATCGCGTTCGGGGACAGCGGCTATGCGGTCCTCTATCAGGTGGACGGCGAACAGGCCGTCCGGCGGTCAGGGATCAACGTGAGGCAGGGTATTCATGATCAGGGAGGCAGCTGTGCGTTCCGGCCGAGCTAGGCGACGATCTGCGCCACACTGATCTGCGCTGCAGCATGCCCGCAATGATGCGGCGCTCGGAGAGGGTGAGATGCGATGCCAAGTTGAACTCCTTGATCCGCGAAAGCCCAGCAAATCATGGCTTGTCGCGTTTCAGGATAGAACCCGCCACTGAGGTATCATAATACCAAATAACCATAGTTATGTATCCTGTTAGTTTCATCAAACTGGAGGAAAGCACTCATTTTACGCCACTTGAGAAGTTTTGGCTCACAAACGCCTTCTGCAGCAGGAGAAACAGGATGACGACAGGAGTGATGGAGACGGCAAGTGCGGCCTGCTGCAAAGCCTTTTGATCGAGACTGTTGAATGCACCCTGGAGCAGGTAGATCCCGACGGGCAGCGTCTGCAGCTCTGGGACGGCGCGCGTCACCGTCATTGTCCAGATGAACTCGTTCCAATGGTAGACAAACGCAAAGAGCGTCAGAGTCGCAATCGCAGGTTTCACCAAGGGCAGCATGATGGAGCGGAAGATGCGCCATTCGGATGCGCCATCCAGACGGGCCGCCTCAAGCAGTTCGTCAGGAACGCCCATGAAGAACTGACGCATCAGGAAGACACCGTACCAGGTGACTGCGAAGGGAAGGCAGAGGGCAGCGTACGTGCCCAGGAGCCCTGTACCGCCCTGCCCCATAAGGTCGTTGCCGCCGAGGAATGGAACGAACCGAAGAATGAAGAACGTCGGGATGATGAGCAGGAAGAAGGGGAACATCTGTGCTCCCACCACGACCTGAAAGATGGCAGCCCGTCCGGGAAAGCGGTACTTGGCTAAGGCATACCCGGCCATGGTTGAGGTCGACACCTGCAGAACAGTGATGATTGTCGTCACGACCACGGAATTGAAGAACCATCGTGCCATGGGAAGCTCATCGAAGACCCGCACGAAAACGCTCCATTGCGGCACTGCAGGCAGGTATCGCGGCGGCGTGGCGTAGACATCTGCCGGTGCGCGGAGAGCACCGATGAACATATCCGCGAATGGCAGGATCATCAGCAGTGCTCCCACAGTGAGGAGACCATATTTCATAACAACCGCACCAAGGCGCAAGCCACCGCTCATGTCTTGCGCCGAGATGCGCGTTCCCGCAGCGCGCGGAATTGGACCAACGCCAGAATGCCGATGAGGACAGCCAGCATCACGGCCGCTGCGGATGCGCGGCCCATGCGCAGGTCCTCGAATGCCATCCGGTAGGCATAAAGAGCCGTGACGTCGGTGGCGCCCCGCGGTCCGCCCGCGGTCATGGCCATGATCAGCGCGAAGGATCCCATTCCGGTAATGAAGCTGGTGATGGTCACGAAGGTGAATGCCGGTCTGATGATCGGCAGCGTGATCGACCGAAGCGTACGCCAGGCCCCTGCCCCGTCCAAGGATGCAGCGTCATAGATCTCCTGATCGACAGCTTCGAGAGCGGCAGAGAAGATCAGCATGTTTCGGCCGATATCGTACCAGACCATGACCAGGATGATCGAGACCATCGCCATGACGGGATCGCTCAGCCAATCGGGCCCGCGGACACCAATTGTTGCAAGGGCCCGATTGATGACGCCGTAGCGATCATCCAGAACAAACTGCCACAAATAGGCAACGGCCACGATATTTGTCAGTTGAGGCAGGAAGTAGATGGATCGCCAGACCGCCTTGCCCCGCGACCGGTAAAAGGCAAACGCAAGGCCCAGGGCCAGTGGCACGCCGATCGCAACGAAACCCAATGCGAAGACGAACGTATTCGCAAGTGAGCGCAGGAAATTTGCATCTCGCGTGAGCAGGAACTCATATTGCCTCAGGCCGACCCAAGATGGAGTCCCGAGAGGGTTCCAGCGGGTGAACGACAAATAGATCGAGAAGCCCAAGGGAAGAAGTAGAAAGATGATCGCGAAGAGGACCAAGGGCGCCAGAAAGAGCCACGGGGCACCCCTGTTGTCGTAAGGCGTTGTGGCGTCGCGCATCCGGTCAGTAGAACTCGAACAGGATGTCTTCCACTTCACCATTCAGGGCAGACAGCGACGCTTGGGGGTCTGCGGCGCCGCCGATCACCTCCTCAAGCGTTCGGGCGATCATCCGCTCGATCTCTGCCGCCTGCATGACGTTGGGCTGGCTGATGGCACGCTCATCGGCCAAGGCTTCCACATATGGGGCGGTGAACTCATCCGGCGCGGGCAAGGCTGCGGTATCGGCGACGGATGCCGTCAACGCTCCCATGCCATCGAGCATCTGCGCCACGCAGGACGGCTCACCATCACGAGGCTCGTTCAGATAGCGTACGAGATCCCAAGCGGCCTCGGTCCGGGTGCTCGCACTGTCCACACCCATGAAAAAGGCGTATTGCAGTGTCCTCCAGTCCTCACCCATGGGGATCGGCGAGACCGTCACATTCTCGAAGTCCTCTCCGAGACCATCGCGGATCTCGCTCTCGACCCAATTGGCCATGATCACCATCCCGATCCCGCCGGCGGGAAAGTCGTAGGCATCGATGGACAGATCCGTAATACCGTCCTGGACCAGGCCTGCCATACGGCGAGCGGTTTCGAGCGAAGCGGGGCTGTCGAGATTGGCAGTAGAAAAGTCTTCGCCGTAAATATCCGATCCGCTGGAATACATCAGGGCGTAATAGGGATGCACGAGACCTGCGCCGGTCGAACTTTGGGCGAAGGCAAAACCCGCCGTGCTGATCCGCCCCTGACCGTCACGCGTGCTTACAGCTTTCGCGATCTCCCGCAACTCATCCCAAGAGGATGGTGGTGCATCGAAACCGGCCTCCCGCAAAAGCGCCATGTTCGAAACGAGCATGTAAACGGACACTTCGGTCGGCACGCCCCAGAGCGTGCCATTGATGGTGGCCGCATCAACCGTCCCGCTATTGTATCCATCCTGCACGAACTGGATCATGTCCTGCGGAGGTTCGGCCAGAACGCTGTTATCGACCATCTGCGCAGCCCAGATTGAATTGACGTTGTAGATGTCGGGCGCCTGACCGGCCAGGCGCCCGGTGAGCACCGTCTGCAGGTAGTCGCCGTAGGTAATCTGCTGGTAGCGTGCCGTTTGTCCATCACGCTCATAGGCATCCAGGCATGCGATGAGCGGCGCGGCCTGGGCTTGGGTATAATGCATCGCGATCGTCAGAGGCGCGTCCTGCGCAGCCAAGGGGACAGGGGAAAAGGCCACGATCGAAAGAGCCAGACGTCCAAGGGTCGAGAGATGCATAATGATCCTATCTGGACAAGGGGTTTGCGAAACGCCGCAACTGTTTCCTCAAGCGCATCAGCCTCCAGCAGTTCCTTACGTTGCCTTTTATCAGGCGGTGAGGAGTAGTGATGGTTGCAGCAGCCTATAATGTCTCCGGAGCCGAAGCCTTTAGCTGCAATCATCCTTCATCGGGTGGCCCAATCAGAATGCGGACGGCCTGCTCCACCTTCGCATCAACCATGCGCTCGATGCTTTCTTGTCGGCTTGCCTCCGACAGACGTCCTGCACCCAACTGGATCGAAATCCCGCCAGCCCGATCCAGGGGTTGCGATACGGAAGAGGGTCGGATGACATATTTCTTCAAGTGATGTTCCTCTGGGACGGATGTTCTAGCCATCGAAACTGCCGATACAAAACTCACTCAATTGGCTCGAACCGGCCTTTCAAAACGTGAAAATAAAGAACATATAGTGAACATTGCGTGTCGATATTGCGCAATGCGACAAAGCGTCACCGGTGTCTGTCGTTACAGCGTTTGTGCGAAGCGAGAGCCGATTACGGTGGATGCATGCAGACCGCAGCGCCCCTATTGGACTGACCGCAGCACGTTGCTTGCACACGCGATTGTTTCATGAGCGGCTGCCTTTTCGGCTTGGAGGTGTCGCAAACCCGTCAGTGCGAGCGTAGAGGATTTGCTACAATCTTGAGGGCACCTGTGGATGGAGACCGGCCATGTGCACGACTGCCCAAGTCCCCGTCCCATTCCCGCTGGACTTTGATATCGACGATGACCCTTGCCTGGTCTGCAACGGAGCGCTCGGCGCGGACTGGGTCTGCACGATGTGCAAGGCCGACCATTTCGAGGGTGTAATGCTGCTGATCGGCTATGGGTCGCCCCGGAAGGCCATGATTGGCTCTCCGAACCAAGCAAATGCCGCTGGCCTTTCCGCGGCCGGCTGAACGAAGAGACCCGTCCGGAGGTCGCAGACTTCTTCCTGATCCATAGTGCTTCAGATCGACCACCGAGATGGGTGATCACCTGCACGGCAGGAGCCCTGCCGGCAGTCCGCTCATGCAGGCAGAATGCCGTCCATAGACAGGAACGAAACCGCCACGGATGCCTTGATGTCGACCATCACGAGGTCATTCAGAATGAACGATACTGCTCCCTTCGCCCTGGTCGCGGACGACGACCCAATGATCCGCATGGCCGCCTGCGACATTCTTTCGGATGCAGGCTACCGATGCCATGAGGCGGCCACGGCAGAACAGGCGCTCGAGATCCTCGCGGAGCATGGCGCACACATTCGGCTGCTGTTCAGCGACGTGCAGATGCCGCCAGGCACCCTGACGGGCTTTGATCTTGCCCGGCAGTGTGCCCGCGACTGGCCGGAGATCGGGATCCTCATCGCGTCGGGCGGAACAGCCCCCGGACCGGGCGATCTGCCCCCTGGCGCCGAGTTCATCACCAAGCCGTTCAGCGCCGACGTCGTGCACGATCATCTCAGGAAGATCCTGCCGAACGGCGAGCAGCCCGAGCAGCTTCGTACGGCGGTCCATTCCAGATAGGTCGTATTGACGGTGTTTGCTCAGGATAGCGTGTCTCGTAACATTCAGGCGGGCAGCGGTGCATCCAGTGCGTATCTGACCCCGGTCGGCTCGAAGCTGAGGGTCGCCGTGCCGCCGAGATCAGTGGGTGTCAGGCCTTCTAGGATCGAGCGGCCGAACCCCCGTCGCTTGGGCTCGCTGACGGGCGGGCCGCCCTGCTCGATCCATTCGAACAGGAACCGGTCGGGGTCATCGTCCGAGATCCACCATTGGACCCTCACCGATCCCGCATCGGCACTCAGCGCCCCGTACTTCAGAGAGTTCGTGGCCAGTTCATAGAGCGCCAGGATGAACGCCGAGACGCCTTTCTCCTGCAGGGCGATCTGGGGACCGTCGATCCTGATGTCGAAGGACCGAAACGGTTTCAGGGCTTCCTCGACGACGTCGCTCAGGTCGGCACTGTCCAGGCTTTCGCGTGTCAGAAGGTCCTGGGCGGCCGACATCGCCTGGATGCGGCCCATGGCCTTGTCGCGGGCATCATCCAGATCCGTCGCGCCGCGCAGCGAGTGCTTGAAGACCGCCTGCGCCGTGGCGAGGGAGTTCTTCACGCGATGCGCCAGCTCGCGCGACACCATCCGCCGATGCTCCTCGGCCTCCTTGCGCTCGGTGATGTTCTGCGAGATGCCGACCATGGTGATCTGCGGATCATCCGGCGCGGTGATCACGTGTCCCCGGATCTCGATCCAACGGATGTCACCCTCCGCTCCGGTGACGCGATACTCGATTTTCAGTTCCGTCCTGTCGCGGATCGCCGTCTGGATCGCACGCTCCCATGGCGCCAGGTCTTCGGGAAGGATGACGGCCCGAACCTCATCCATTCCGAACTTCTCCAGAGGATCGCGGCCGTAGTTCAGCAGACACTGACGGGACAGGATGGCGCGATTGTTCGTCACGTCGAACGTCCACGTCCCCATACCAGCCGCGCCCAGCACGAAGCGCAGGCGCGCCTCGGTCATGGCGATGTCTTGCATCCGCTTGGCGATCTCCGCCTCCAGTTCGCCATGCTCGAAGGCCAGTTCCGCAAGGCGGTTCCGCTCCGGCGAGACGTCGAACTGAGATGCGAAGAAGTGCGTCAGCTGCCCCGCCGCATCGAACACCGGGGAGACGAGCAACCGGTTCCAGAACGAGGTGCCGTCCTTGCGATAGTTCAGCAGGTCGATCTCGATGCTCTGCCTGTCCTCGATCGCCTTTCGGATCTTCGCCACGTCGTCCTGATTGGTGCCGGGCCCCTGCAGGAACCGGCAGTTCGTCCCGAGGATCTCCTCGCCGGTATACCCCGTCAGCTGCGTGAACGCCTGATTGACATAGATGATCGGATTGTCCGCCCGTCCGGGGTCCGTCACCAGCATCGGCATGCGGGTCGCGGCAAAGGCCGCAGCGAACGGATTGTCCGTCGGGGGCAATGGGAACTGCGACGATCCCTTGCGGGCAGGTGCATCAGTCAAGTCAATCAGCCTCAGAGAAAATGTCTTCTGCCTATTTAGCTGTCACGCGACGGAATTTGCACCTGCCTTTGCGATTGTTGAGCATTATTAACAGCATCAATCTTCATGCCGGCCTGTCCTGCCCAGGATGGGCCGTGGCCTGACGGCGACAGGCCGCGTGATATTGATCAAAACCTTCCAGAACTGGAAACATCCTGACCAATGTAGGTTGAAGCGATGAAGGAATGGCAAGGAAGACGACGATGACATCCCGAAAGCCTCGCGTCCTCGCGCCTGTGCCACCCTTTACAGAAGCTTATCATGCACCGCTGGAGACAGAGCCCCTGCGGAAGGATCAGGAGGATGCCCTCCATGAGGAACTCGCTGCAACCGTAAGGGATGCACTGGACGAAGCGTGGTGTCCGGGCCTATCGGATCCTCTTCGATCCAAGCCCCATGAGAAGAGGCTTCCAGCGGCCCTGGCGCAAGGCCAATGCGACGTTTCTCTCACCGGCATTCCCTCGTACTGATCGCTCTTGCTGCTCAATTGGAGCAAGCGCTCCAGACTGCCGCCGAAAGACGATCATCAGCGACACGGATGCAGCAACCATCCACGTCGCCAACCCTGTTGTCCTGATCACGGGCCCTGTGTCCCCGCGAAGGTCAGCGAGACTTTCCCGAAGATGCATGCCCATCGTCCCATTCCGCCAGGCGCGTACCGAGGTGAATGACGTATCTGGCGACAGCACTGTGAACATCATCAGGGGCAAGGTGAGCGTCGGATGCTGCATAGATGGCCATGCCGTTTCGGTATTCTGCCTCTGACGTGATCTCGGCGGCGCCGCCGTAAAGGTCGAAGTAGTCGAGGATCGCATCGACCTGCGCCTCGGGCACCCCCGCTGCCAGGAACTGGTCGCGCAGTTCACGATCGATCATTGACGATACCGGAGGGAACGCGCTGCACCTCCCTGCCCCAAACCATGTTGCTTTCTCATTCCCGGCATCCTCCAAGGCCGGGAGGGCAGATGAGCATTCCAACCGTGACAACGTCAACGGTCCTACGAATGTGTGATTTGGATTGACCGGCGCGATGCCGCCGATCTTACTGTCGAAGACAGAGGTGACGGAGCCATCGGCCATGAACATCGGGGATGCTGCGGCGCGCTCCGGCCTTTCTGCGAAGATGATCCGCTACTACGAGCAGGTCGGGCTGATCGTGCCTGCATCTCGAACGGCGGCAGGGTATCGTGACTACACGCCCCGTGATGTTCACATGCTGAGGTTCATTGCACGCGCTCGCGATCTGGGGTTCTCAATCGCTGACATCACCGCTCTGCTCGACCTCTGGCGCGACGAGGCGCGACGCAGTGCGGATGTGAAGGCCTTGGCGAAGGCGAGGATCGAGGACATGCGCCGCAAGATCGCCCAGCTGCAGGACATGGCTGACACGCTTGAGACGCTGGTGGACAGCTGCGCCGGTGATGACCGTGCCGACTGTCCGATCCTGAAGGAACTGGAGGCTCCTGACGGAGAGCGTTCGCATTCCTACCGCTACAAACAGAGCGGTGCCTCATCGGCTCTGCGAGGGCGATTGCCCCGTGACAATCTCAAGCAGGGCCAATCCATCGTCTGACTAAATATCTTGACCCGAAAGAGTGCATTGAATGCCGCACCATCAATAGAAAACGGGCGCCGGTAAGGCGCCCGCTGAGTGTTCATATTGGCTCGTGATGCCGCAGTATGGGTCTGCGATATGCCGAGACCTTACAGAATGCCGCGGTCTCGCGTCGGATCGGCGATCAGGGGCGACGCGGCTGCCGTTTCGGTCTGCCCAGACGACGCGACGCGCAGGTTGTTCTGCACGTGCTTCACCCCGGAGGCGCGCTCCGCGACATCCTCGGCATGACGCTTGGCGAACCGCTCCGGAACGGTACCGGTCAGCGTGACCTCGCCGTCCTGAACCATCACCTCGATGTCCGAGGCGTCCAGCTGGCCGTCATCCATCAGGCGCTCGCTGACGTCTTCCTTGATGCGCTCGTCCGACCGGACGTAGCCCTTCGGGCCGGTGCCGCGGTGCTTGTCCATCTCGCGACGGCGGCTGGCCTCCTCGTCGCCAAACCACGAGGCCACCTCGTCGCCTGCGCGATCCAGGAACCCGCGTTCCTCGTTGCGGTCGGCATAGCCGCGCCCGTAGGAGCGGTTGTCACGCCCGTAGCCGCCGTTCGAGCCGTAGGGATCAAAGGCACGATCGGCACGAAGATCAGGGCCCATGCCGCCGCGACGACCCTGGCCATCATTCGAACGGCCGTAGCTGCTGCTCTGGCCATAGCCACGGTCGTATGATGCGGAGCGATCGGAGTAATCGTGGCGATCACGGTACCGATCGCGATTTTCGCGCATCTCATCCATGTCGCGGCGACGCTCGGCCTGATCATCGCCGACCCAGGATTTGACCTCGTCCGCGGCCTTGTCGGTCCAGTCGCGATCGTTCCTGTTCATGTCGCGGTTGCCGTAGCCCTGGCCGGCACGGCTCATGCGATCGCGGTCGTTATAGTCGTTTGCCATAGCGTGTTCCTCCTCAAGACACGGGTGCCACGCGGCACCTCAGATGCGGAAGAAACGGCCGCTTCCGAAGGGGCGTTCCGGCAAATAAATGTTATCGGCAAGAAGGTGCGTGAGCCGGTTCTATCGACCCGTTTGTCCAATGGAATGGCGGTTTGGAAATGGTGATTTAGAGGCAGACCCCTCCTAGGAGTATGATTCCGCGGCCGATAAAACACTGGGCCTACTTCGCTCAATCGTTGGCGCCGTGTTCGAGGCCGCGACAGTCCGCAAAATAGAAACGCCTCGGTCGGATGCTTTCCACCGCAGTCAGGAGGGTAAGAGGAATCAAACTTACGTTGCGGGTCGATTAAGTTGCGCAAGGAGTTGCCTGGAAGCTCTGAAGTGCATGTGGCGCTTGGGGGCTATCTCCACTGCCTCGCCCGTTCTTGGATTGCGACCCACACGAGCGACCCGGACCTTGGTGAAGAAGCTGCCGAACCCGCGCAGCTCCACTCGGTGACCTTGACTCAGGGTCTCGGCAATCTCATCCAGTATCGTGTCCAAAGCTTTCTCCGCGGCAAGTGCGGACAGATGAGGATTTTCCTGGCGAAGCTTTGCCAGCAGTTCTGAACGGATCACGTGGTTTATCCCTGTTACAAAACTGAACCGAACAGGCATTACGATCCCATGGCCCGCCAGAATGGATAACTTTCAATCCCTTCTTTTGGGTTCAGGAGATCTGATAGATTTTTGTTATGGCCCTAAAATGCAAAGTAATTGTACATTACGCATGAGAATAAATATTTGTCGCTCCTTACTATATGCCCTCTTCATTTCGGATTTGATGGCACATAACTCTGGCGTCGACCGAAAATGTAAGGGTAGCTATGTTTGATATTGATTTCGACACCATGAGCCTTGAGGATCTGAAGCGTCTCAAGCGGGACCTCGACAAGGCCATTGCCAATTATGGTGACCGCCTCAAAGCGGAAGCCAGACGCGACCTTGAGGAAAAGGCCCGTGAATACGGGTTTTCCCTCTCAGAACTTGCGGAGACCAAGATCACAAAGCGTGGCCCGGTTGCGCCTAAGTACCGCAACCCAAGCAATCCGGATCAGGTCTGGACGGGGCGTGGCCGGCAGCCGACCTGGTTTCGTGAGGCCATCGAGGCCGGGACGGAGCCTGCCGATCTCATGATCTAAGATCGCACAACGCTATGGGGCGGTCATGCCAGCTTGTGGCGACGGTTTGAAGGTTCAGCATCAGTTGACCGCAATCGAAACCGTGGCTTACCCTGTACACGTCTAAAACAGGTTAGGCTCGGGACGGTTGGCCCGGCCCCCGCCCTGCGGGTCCTTCCGTTGCATGCAACGGCCCATGACTGTGAAGGCGTCTGCATGGTGCGGATGCCAATGGCAGGGGCATGACATGGAACCGCGAATTTCCGTCATCACATTGGGCGTCAGCAATCTTGAACGTTCACTATCGTTTTATCGCGATGGGCTTGGGCTGCCGACCAACGGCATCATCGGGCAGGAGTTCGAGCATGGGGCGGTAGCCTTCTTCGATCTCTCCGGCGGGCTGAAGCTCGCCCTATGGGCGCAGGCTGACATTGCTCATGACTCCGGTCTGCCAGTTCAGCCGATCAGCCCGACCGCCGTCACGATCGGCCATAATGTAGCACGACCCGAAGAGGTAGATCAGTGCATGGCAGCGGCGGAGCGTGCCGGTGCCCAGGTGGTTAAGGCACCACAGGACACGTTCTACGGCGGCTATGCCGGCTATTTCCGGGACCCGGACGGGCACCTCTGGGAAATCGTCTGGAACCCCGATCTGCTCCCACCGGAGAAACACAGATAGCTCAGGACGCATGCGTTATCGCTGGTGGCGACACTTCGGCACCCCTGACAGGGATGAGGCTTATGAGCATCAACACCTGAAAAAATAATGTGTGCTATAGGTCGGAGTCGCCCGCAATTATCTGAGCGGTCGTAATGCACCGTCGTTATAGATCTTCTCGTAATTTCCAAGGACCGCGATGGATACCGTAGCCGCAGCCGCAATCGACATCATCTCGCTACCATCCTCCAGGGCCGTGAAGATGACGTCAGCCAACGCTCCCGGCATTATAATATGGGCGAGGTCGAAAACCACTGCGCAGAAGATCAGGAGGACTATAGGATAGGCAATAAACTTTAGAATGGCTCCGTCGCCATTACGCCGGCCTCTGTAAGCCCAGATGCCGAGGGACGCCAAAACTGCCGCCGCCAGCATCCATGCCAGTAGTTCTCCCAAGTCCTTTTCTCTCAGACCAAAGACCACGGGGAGTTCGAACGCATGTGCCAGGATTATTCCCAAGCGTTCGTGGTACTGACAGGAGTCATCGAACCAGGCAAAGGCAAAGAACGCGAACAGGAACAGTGATAAGCGGGATCGGGTTTTGTGAAAAACATAGAGAAAGGATGAGAAACAGATGAACAGCATCCCGTGATTGAGATTTTCGGAAATGGAGTTGTCACCACCGAGGTTCACGAAGGAATAGATCACCCCGGCAAGCCCGTTCTCGCTGTACCCGTACAGAAAGATCATGCTGTAAGTGGTGATGTGGATCATGATGAGGGTTGTGGCGGCCGCCGCCAGCAGCATTCCAACCTTTACCGCAGATCTGTCATCGATCACCCTGAAGGGAACTGTGGGGCATTCACGAAGTCTGGTCGCAGTCTGATCGGGCAAGGGTACGATGATCTCTCTTACTTAAACGCTTGATGGGCGGCTTGTAGGTTATGCGCAGACTTGATTGCAAGGCGCGCGGTGTTCGCGCGTGGAGCCTTCACGGGTATCCCCAACCGTGTGGATCAAGGACGATTGCTTAGACCGCCTACTAGCCCGTGCCGGCATGTCTCCGCAGGAACAATTCCGCCGCAGCCCGTGCACAGGTCATCAACTGCTCCTTTGTCAGCCCTGAGCCGGTCATCACGGCACGCTGCTGGACCTGCCCCAAGACCATGGCCACGAGTTGACGCGCCGAGAGATCACTGTCTTGACGTTCGATCTGCCCTCGCTCGATCCAGGTATCGATATGTGCCTTGAGGGGGCCAATGATGCGGGTGGCAAGAGCAGCGTCATAGGCTGCCGCGATGTGTGGAAAGCGTACACCCTCGGCCGTGATGGTCCGCAGAAGACGTACTCTCTGCTGTGCCACCGCCCAGTCTGCGAGCGCCGTCAGGGCTCGTGGCAGGACCTCGGCAACATTTCTGTCTGAAAGCTTGTCGAACGGGGATTTCTGAAACGCATCGTGAAGCTCAGCTTGCATCGCCGCTTGGAACATCAGCGATTTCTCGGGGAAGTAGCTGTAGAGCGTTGCCTTGGATACCCGGGCCTCTCGGGTGATGTCGTCGACGCTGGCCCCTGCATACCCGTCTCGAAGAAAGATGACCGCCGCGCTATCGCGGACTATCTTATATTTCCGGCGCTGCTTGAGCGCAGATGCATTATCCAGCTAACTTCTACGCGTCATGGTTCTTGCCTCCGGGAGTCATGATTGCATAGAAAATCCTAGATCTGGTGGAAGGCAAGTTGCTTAGCATACAATAAATGTGTGCCCGATCGCTATTGTGTTTGCACATCCATTGCTTTCCGCGGCGCAGCCACCTCTCATCTTAAGCATGGACAAAACAGACTAGTTGAAAAGTCACTTGTCTGACTCCAGCGTCTCCGAATTTTCCAGATCCAGATCATCGATCAGATCCCTGTCCTCTTCCGTCAGGGGCTGCGGCGCGACGTTGAGCGTCGCAGCGAGATCGGGATTAACGCGGAAGGTGGCGGCCATCGGGAAGTGATCGGAGCCGACATGCTCGAGGCGTTCGATCGAGACGACGGCGACGTCGGGCGTTGCGTAGAACTGATCCAGCGGAAACCGGAGAAACCAGCTGTTCGCGTCGAAGCTTGCATAGAACCCGCGCCCGATGCGGGGATCGAGGTACCCTCCGACCCGCCTGAATGTCTGTGAGGTATCGGACCAGGCCACGTCGTTGAAATCGCCCATCGCGACGACAGGCATGTCATCCATCGCTGCGAACTTCGCCGCGGCATAGATCTGACGGTCGCGATCATCCGTGTCCTCTCCGGGGATCGGCGGTCGCGGGTGAAGGCCCAGAAAATGGAACGGTTGTCCGTCGGAGCTTCTCAGGCGTGCGAAGAGGGATGGCGTCCTGTCATTCGTCAACTCGATGACCCGGGCCTCATCGACGCTCAGCCGGGTGGCGAACACCAGTCCATAATAGTTGTCCTGCGGCTGGCGCACGACGGTCGAGTACCGGGACAGCATCGGCTCGAGTTCGGCAAGCCACGCCTCATCCGTTTCCAGCAGCAGCAGGATGTCCGGATCGTAATGCTCGATCGTGTCGATGACGTCTTGGTACCGCGTGTTGCCCATCTGAACATTTGCCGTGATGACCCTGATCGAGTCAGGGGCCGGCGCGGCGAGGGCCATCTCCGGAGCAGCCAAGGGCGTATAGGGATAGACCCGCCATGCCTGATAGCTGCAGACCCCGATCATGGCCAATGCGATGACCAGGCGTGAAGGTCTTTTCAGGAAAAGGCCGCTGATCATCACTGCACAGGCAGCGGCGAAGATCTGCACGCGCGGAAATCCCATCGCCCGGACCCACCATTCGTTGGTGTTCCACAACGGCAGGAGCGTCACGCAGACGAGCAAGATCGCAAGCAGCCATACGAGGAGGGACGCCACGCGCCGCAAGATATGAGCAATCATTCCGAAGTTCCTCAGCAAGCAGTGGGAAGGGCGTGCAGGAGCGGCTCCTTTCAAGGACAGGAAAGCCGTTTGCGTTCCTTTGGATTGACACCGTTTTGCTGGCCCTGGATCAGTTCCGGAAGGACCCATACTATAAATGGTAATGTCGTGGCCTCACCGCTGAATTCTCCTTTGAACGTCACTGATCGATGGTGGGAGAATAAAATGCGATCCAGAATGCGAAAATATACTTCGGAACGTTGTGATAGAAAATAGTGCGTCATATAAATATTAAGAGCTATGCTGGGAGTGGTGTATTTTAACAAATTTATGACATGCGGATTCGAAAATGATAGCGCGTAGCTGCGTCATTTGACATATTTATGCATAAATTTTGTTTGGGCACCCCTGTAAGACGAATTATTCAATTGATTTTTCTTAGAACCTTTAAATATTTAAGTAAATCAATATTTTTTACATAAAAAACACGGGCGGTGAGGAGGCGAACGGCACTTGCACTGCCAAGGACATTTGAAACACTACAATAGATGATATTATTGAAAACACCATCTCTAAGCCGTCCGCCCACCGCACTGCTCTACGGTGCGGTTATCGTACAATCACTATTAAAGACAAATGTTCCTATGCAATAGTGGTTTTTTGCCATCTATTACGATGGAATTAGACAATGCCGCAATTGGTTCTATGATCGGGATTAGCCGAAGCTTGCCAGAGATTGCCCAGATCCTTATGGCGAACTTAGAGTTCGCTGATATATCTTGACCCAGTCTGATATATGATGGTGTCACCATCAAGTTCGCCAAATGGTGCCTTGGAACACTGCAGCCTGGTATCCGGTGCCGCACTTCTTCTTTGGTAAAGATAACGCCGACGATCACGACAAGCTCGGGTCGGAACAGCGCTTTGCAAAGACGACAGCCCCGCTGACGCGAGGCTGCCAAAGAGGCTTTGGACGCTTAGACTTTTGCCGACCCCGGCATACCTGTCGGGGAACCGGCTGTCCGGGGGGCCGTGGAGGATTGGGAATGGCCGGACCCGGAGGATGCCTTGCCTTCTTCCGCGTCCGTCAACTCGTCCTGTGCGGCGGCCACGACGCTGGAGGCGGCTGACTTCGCCTCGTCCAGCCCAGCTGATACGGCGTTTCCGATGCGGCTCTTCTCCTCCGCATAGATCGCCTCCGCCTCGTCGAACAGCTGATCACGATAGTCGCCCATCAGCTCGTCCTCCTGCCGCGTGCCGGGCAACAGGGCACCCAAGGCCGCGCCGCCGATCAGTGCCAGCGCACCGAACAGCAAGGGCTCGTTGTCATAGCTGCGGGCGACCTGCCTGTTCGCCCGCGCCATCTGGCGGCTGGCCGCGTCGCTGGCATCCAGTGCCTTGCGGCGTGCCGTCTCGATCCGGCGACGGGCCTCCTCGCTCATCCCCTCGGTGCCCTCTCCAAGCCGGTCCCGAAAATGGCGCGCGCGATTGCCCAATGCCGTCGAGCCGTCAC
>NZ_JAKEKV010000011.1:0-86727 GCF_040148865.1 Paracoccus sp. NFXS7 | reverse complement strand
GCCCCCCCGCGGTCAGCGCGATGATCGGTCGGGGGGCGTCTGGCGCTGGATGGACAGGCGCAGCGCTTCGGTCAGGGCCTCCTGCGGAATGCCGGTTTCATGGGACAGGCGCATGACGCCGAAATGGACGCGGGCCAGTTCCTGATAGTAGCGGGCAAAGGTATAGTTGATGGACGCGCCGACCACCGCGCCGAAAACCGGCGCCGCCTGCGCCGCCATCTTCTGCCCAAGCGAGACGGACAGGCGCGGGGCGACCTTGCTGACCATGCTCTGCACCGTCTGGCCGGTCACCGACAAGCGTGCCGCAAGCATGCCCAGGTCGGTCTGATCGTCATCGGCCATCGGACCCGCGGCGGCGAAGATGCGCAGGCATTCCAAGCGCACTTCTTCGCTTTCGGGATCAAGGCCGTGTTCGGCGGCGATGTCCAGCATGGCGCGCAGCAGCAGCGTGACCGTGAACGGCAGTTCGACCAGCGCGCCCGCGAAACCGCCGACCCCGCCCGCCGCACCGCTAACGGTCGAGGCCATGCGGTTGAACCAATCGCCCCGGTCCCGCACCACCTTGCGCGACTGGCTGGCGGCACCAAACGCCCGCGTCAGCGCGGCCCGCGTGACGCTGTCGAGCCGCGACCGCACGAAGCCCGGCAGACGTTCGATCAGCCCTTCGGCGCCGTTACCGATGCGGGACATGATCTGCATGCCCAGACCTCCGGCCTCCAGATAGCGCAACGCCAGACGATCGATCTGGGCGTGCAGCGCCGGATCAGTGATGGGGGGAAGGACGAGAGGTTTCGGTTCTGTCATCAGCGGGCCTTTTCGGAGGGTCGACCTGGGTGCAAGCCGTGGGGTCCGGCGCGGGCGGGTCTGCGGGGGGCCGGGTCTCTCGCTGGACGGGGCCTGCCACGTTAACCCATGCATCCGGCCGAAGTTCCAGCCCAAGCACCCGGTCGGGGTTCGTGGGCGGCGGCATCACCACATCGTCAAGGCGCTGAAAGCCGAAACGGCTGTAATAGGGCGCGTCGCCCACCAGCAGGACCCGGTCGAACCCCATCCGGCGCGCGCGCGTCAGGCTGTCGCGCATCAGTAGCCCGCCCAGACCCTCTCCCTGCGCGGTGGGGTGCACGGCGATGGGCCCCAGCAGCAGCACGGGCCGGTCGTCCACGCGCACCGGCCAGAACCGGATCGCGGCCATCAGCGTGCCGCCCGGATCGCGCAGCACAAGGCACAGTTCGGCCACCCGCGGCACCCCGTCGCGCAGGCGATAGGACGACAGCGCAGTGCGACCCGGCGCAAAGCACAGATCGTACAGGCCCTCGACCTCGGGTTCGTCGGCGGGCGTCTCGGGGCAGATCTCGTACATCGCGCCTCCTTGCTGTCGGGCGGGCGTTTAGCACGGGCGCAAGGCGGGCGAAACATTGCGTCGCGCGAAAAAGCGGGGCAGGTTGGCGCCCGAACCCACAAGGAGGCCGCCCATGTTCTATCGCCCCGAAGCCGGACACGGCCTGCCGCACAATCCCTTCAACGCGATCATCGCCCCCCGCCCGATCGGCTGGATCTCGACCCGCGGGTCGCAGGGCGACAACCTGGCGCCCTACTCCTTCTTCAACGCCGTGGCCTATGTCCCGCCGCAGGTGATGTTCGCCTCTACCGGTGCCAAGGGCGACCGACCCGGCACCAAGGACAGCGTGGCCCAGATCATCGAGACCGGCGTCTTCTGCGTGAACATCGCCACGGGCGATCTGCGCGACGCGGTCAACGCGACCTCGGCCTCCCTTCCCGCCGGGACCAGCGAATTCGCCGCAGCCGGGATCGAGGCCGCCGATTGCACCACCATCGACTGTCCGCGCGTGGCGGGCGCCGCGGCGGCGCTGGAATGCCGCATGACCCAGATCGTGCCGCTGGCCGGTCAGGCGAACTTCGCCGTCTTCGGCGTGGTGACGGGCATCCACATGCGCGACGATTGCGTCGTGGACGGGCGGTTCGATCCGCGTGCCGCGGGGGGCTGGATTGCGCGCCTCGGCTACAAGGACTATGCCGCGGTGACCGATCTTTTCGAAATGGACCGCCCTGCATGAGCCGCACCGTCAAGGACTATGTCCGCTCCATCCATGATTTCCCGCATGAGGGGATCATCTTCCGCGACGTGACCACGCTGTTCGCGGATGCACGCGGATTCCGTATGGCGGTGGACCAGATCCTGCACGCCTATGCCGGGACCCGTATCGACAAGGTCGTGGGGCTGGAGGCGCGCGGCTTCATCCTGGGCGGCGCGGTGGCGCATCAGCTGTCGACCGGCTTCGTGCCGATCCGAAAGAAGGGCAAGCTGCCCGGCACCGTCATCTCCGAGGCCTATCAGCTGGAATATGGCGAGGCGATCATGGAGATCCATGACGACGCGCTGAAGCCCGGCGAAAAGGTCCTGATCGTGGACGACCTGCTGGCCACCGGCGGGACGGCGGCGGCGGCGATCACGCTGTGCCGTCGTCTTGGCGCCGAGGTCATCGGCTGCGCCTTCGTTATCGACCTGCCCGAACTGGGCGGGCGCAAGGTGCTGGAGGGCATGGACATGCCGGTCCACGCACTCTGCGACTTCGAAGGTGCCTAGGCCAGCACCGCGCCGGGGTTCATGATGCCAAGGGGGTCCAGCGCCCCCTTGATCGCCCGCATCGCCGCCAGCCGCGCCGGATCGCCCCACCGCGCCAGATCGGCGGCCTTGAGCCGCCCCACGCCATGTTCGGCCGAGAACGACCCGCCACGCGCCACGACCATTTCGTGCAGCCTGCGCGAAAGGTCGCGGCGGATGGTTTCGTAGTCGTCGCGGGTTCGGCCCGCCGCCGGAAACAGGTTGTAATGCAGGTTGCCGTCGCCCAGATGGCCGAAGCAGTTGACGCGCATGTCCCCCTGCCCCGCCAGCCAGGCCCCGGCATCGTCGATGAAGCGGGCGACCTCGGACAGAGGCAGGCTGATGTCATGGCTGGCGATGGCGCCGATGTGCCGGTTGGCCAGCGGGATATGCTCGCGCAGTGCCCACAGGTCCGCGCCCTGCTGGCCCGATTGCGCGATGACGCCGTCATGGACCAGACCGGCCTCGGTCCCCGCGGTGAACAGCCCCTCCAGCGCCGCGTCGGCCGACAGGCCCGCGGGCAGGCCGACCTCGATCAGAACCAGCCAGTCGGGCCGCGTGTCGAACGGCTGGCGCATGTCAGGAAAGGCCGCGTCCAGGAAATGAAGGCTCTGGCCCGAGATCAGTTCGAAGGCCGTTGCGCCGCCCGCCATGCGGGCCTGCGCCAGTGACAGCAGCGACAGGGCGGTGGCGGGGCTGTCCACCACCAGCATCGCGACCCCGGTCTCTGCAGGCACTGGGGCCAGGATCAGCGACGCGGCGGTGATGATGCCCAACGTCCCCTCGGCCCCGATCAGCAGGTCGCGCAGATTGTATCCGGTATTGTCCTTCCGCAGGCGCTTCAGGTCGTGCATCACCGACCCGTCGGGCAGCACTGCCTCCAGCCCCAGGCACAGCGCGCGGGCGTTGCCGTATCGCAGGACGTTCACGCCCCCCGCATTGGTCGACAGCACGCCACCGATCTGGGCCGAGCCCTGCGAGGCCAGCGACAGCGGGAACTGCCGCCCCACGCCCGCCGCTGCCTGCCGCGCCGCCTGCAGCGTCACGCCCGATTCGGCGATCATCACCCCTTCCTCGGCAAAGGTGTCGCGAATCGCTGTCATCCGCTCCATCGACAGGATCAGGGGCGCGGGGCCGTCCGTCATCACCTGCCCCCCGACCAGCCCGGTGCCCCCACCGCGCGGCACCACCGGGACGCGCGCCGCGGCACAGGCGCGGATGATCGCGGCGCATTCCTGCGTGTCTCGGGGCGCGGCGACCAAGCCCGCCTGCCCGTGATACCGGCCCCGTGGTTCCTCGGTATAGGCGGGGGACGGGTCGCGCAGCACGCCCGCGGGCAGGGCCGCGGCCAGGGTCTTGTCGGCGGGGATCAGCATCAGCGCACCTCGGTCTTTCCGCGCCGGTCGCTGCGCAGGTTGGCGTAGAGCACATGGTTGCGCCAGCGACCGTCGATCTGCAGATAGCTCTGGGCCACGCCCTCGTACTTGAAGCCCGACCGTTCCAGCACGCCCCGCGATGCGGCATTCTCGGGCAGGCAGGCGGCCTCGATCCGGCTCAGGTCCAACGCGGTGAAGGCGTGATGCACCAGCGCCCCGATCGCCTCGCGCATATAGCCATGTCGGGCATGCTCCTGCCCGATCCAGTATCCGATGGTGCCCGACTGCGCGGGGCCGCGGCGGATGTTGTCCAGCGTGATCGCGCCCAGCAACGTGCCGTCGCGATGGACCAGGAACAGCGGATAGGCCGTCCCCGCCCGGGCAGAGCGGGCCGCCCAATAGACGCGGTTGGTAAAGCTCTTGCGTGACAGATGGTCGGGGGACCAGACCGGCTCCCACGGGGTCAGAAAGGCGCGGCTGTCATTGCGCAGCGTCCGCCACGCGCTGAAATCGGAATGCAATGGCAGGCGCAGCGCGATGCGTTCGGTATCCAGCCGAAAGGCACGGCGCCGCGCCAGGATCATGCGGCCAGCCGTTCAGCCAGGGCCTCGCGCGACGGCGCACCGTCCACCGGACCATAAAGCGCCAGCGCCGGGCGGGCATTGGCCAGCAGCGCCTCGGCATGCGCGCGCACGTCCGCGGCGGTGACCGCGGCGATGCGTTCGGCAACCTCGGCCGGGTCCGGGACGCGGCCCCAGATCGCCAGGCTGCGCGCCATGCGTTCGGCCTGGCCCGACGGGCTTTCCAGCCCCATCAACAGTCCCGCCCGCAGCTGCGCCTTGGCGCGGGCGATCTCGGCCTCGGACATGTCGTCGGCCGCACGACGGACCTCGTCGATGGTCAGGGTCGCCAGATCGCCCAGATCCTCGGCGCCGGTACCGGCATAAATGGTCAGCATGCCCGTGTCATCATGGAAACCCGACTGCGCGAAGATCGTATAGCACAGCCCGCGCTCCTCGCGGATCTTCTGGAACAGCCGCGACGACATCCCCCCGCCAAGCGCCGAGGAGAAGATCTGGGCGGCATAGAAATCGGGCGCCAGGTAACCCGGCCCCTCCAGCGCCAGCGCGAAATGCGCCTGCTCCAGCGGCTTGACGGTCCGGCTCTCCAGCCCCTGCCAGCGGGCCTGTTCGCGCGGACCCTGAGGACGCGGCACGATATGGCCCAGCACCTTTTCGGCCAACCGCACGATGCGGTCGTGATCGACCGATCCCGCGGCGGCCACGACCATCTGGCCGGGGCCGTAATTCTCGGTCACGAAACCGGCCAGATCGGCGCGGCCAAAGCTGCTGACGCGTTCAGCGGGGCCCAGGATGGTGCGGCCCATCGGCTGGTCCGGATAGGCGGCCTCCTGAAGCCAGTCGAAGATGATATCGTCGGGCGTGTCCAGCGACTGCCCGATCTCCTGCAGGATCACGCCGCGCTCGACCTCGATCTCGCGTTCGTCGAAGACGGGGTTCAGGACGATATCGCTGATCACGTCGAAGGCCAGATCGACGTCATCCTCCAGCACGCGGACGTAATAGGCCGTCGCATCGCGCGAGGTATAGGCGTTGATATACCCGCCCACATCCTCGATCGCCTCGGCGATCTGCAGCGCGCTGCGGGTCGCGGTGCCCTTGAAGGCCATGTGCTCCAGGAAATGTGCGATGCCGTTCTGGTCGGCGCGTTCATTGCGCCCGCCCGCGCTGACCCAGATGCCCAGGGCCGCCGAATGCAGGCCGGGCATCTGCCGGGTCACGATGCGCAGCCCGTTGGGCAGCGTTGTCAGGCGCGGGGTGGGGTCTTGGCTCACGCGGTCCTCCGTTCAAGGATCAGGGACTTAAGCGCGTCCACGTCGTTTTCAACCCGGGTCAGGCGCTCGGGCAGGTCGAACAGGTCCGCCATATGCGGCGGCAGGCCGGGGCGGACCCCGATGGCGCGTTCCACCGCGTCGGGGAACTTGGCCGGATGCGCGGTGGCCAGCGTGACCATCGGCACGCCAGGCTCCAGATGGCGCTCGGCCACGGCGACGCCCACGGCGCTGTGCGGGCAGAGGATCTCTCCGGCCCGCTCGCGCATGGCGCGAATCGTGTCCAGCGTCTCCTCCTCGGACACGCGGCCCGAGACATATTGCTCGCGCAGGGTCTCCAGCGCGCCCTGGCTGATCGCGAAGCCGCCCTGTTTCAGCTCCTCCATCAGCTGCCGGATCGCGCCCGCGTCCTGGCCGTAGGCCAGATACAGCGCGCGTTCGAAGTTGGAGCTGACCTGGATGTCCATCGACGGGCTGATCGAGGGCTCGACCTCGCCCATGCGGTATTCGCCGCTGGTCAGCGCGCGGTGCAGGATGTCGTTCTGGTTCGTGGCGACGATCAGGCGGCGGATCGGCAGGCCCATCTGGCGCGCGATGGAGCCCGCGAAGATGTCGCCGAAATTGCCTGTCGGCACGCAGAAATCGGTGGGCCGCATGCCAAGCGACGCGGTCGCGGTGAAGTAATAGACGATCTGCGCCACGACGCGGGCCCAGTTGATGCTGTTCACGCCCGCAAGCCCCACCCCGTCGCGGAAGGCATGGTCGTTGAACAGGTCCTTGAGCCGCGCCTGGCAGTCGTCGAAATGCCCGGTCACGGCCAGCGCATGGACGTTGGCGGCGGGGGGCGTGGTCATCTGGCGGCGCTGGACCTCGGATACGCGGCCATGCGGATACATGATGAACACGTCCACGTTGTCGATGCCGCGGAAGGCCTCGATCGCGGCCGATCCGGTGTCGCCGGAGGTGGCGCCCACGATGGTGATCCGCTGGCCCGAACGCGTCAGGGCGATCTGGAACAGCTGCGCGATCAATTGCATCGCGAAATCCTTGAAGGCCAGCGTGGGCCCGTGGAACAGCTCCAGCAGGTGATGGCCGGGGGCCAGCTGGACCAGCGGCGCGCGGGCATCGTGGCTGATGCGCGCATAGGCGCGGTCGATGGCGCCGCGCAGTTCATCATCGCTGAAGCTGTCGCCGGTGAAGGGGCGCACCACGCGGAAGGCGACCTCCTCGTATGACAGGCCGTCCAGCTGCTCCAGCCCCTCGAAGGCCGGGATCGTCTCGGGCAGGTACAGGCCCCCGTCGCGCGCCAGCCCCGACAGCATGGCCTGTTCGAAATTCAGCACCGGGGCCTGGCCCCGCGTCGAGACGTAACGCATCGGAAATCCTTCAGTAGCTGCGCTGCCTGATACGCCAGATCAGCGCCAGTGTCATCACCGCCCAGGTGGCCGCGATCAGGAACCACTGCACCGCATAGGACAGGTGGTTGTTGGGAATCCCCTCGATGGCCACCGGCAGGGGACGGGCGCCCTGATTGTCGCCCTCGACGGCGCTGGCCACGACCAGCACGGGCAACGTGTCCAAGGTCAAGGCCATCGCGTCCACGTCGCGGGCGAACCAGATGTTCTCGTCCATGTTCGGCGCCGGGGTCGAGCTGCTGGCATCCTGCGGCCAGTGCAGGTTTCCCGTCACCTGCAAGCGGACGGGGGGCCGGTCGATGCGACGCGCCTCCTGCGGGACGAAGCCCCGGTCCAGCAGGATCGCGCGCCCGTCATCGGTGACGAAGCGCGACACGATCTGATAGCCGGCGCCCTGTTCGCGGGTGTGGGACAGCACGTCGATCTCGGCCCCGGTGGTGGTGCCGCTGACCGCCACCGGCAGGTATTTCATCGACGGGTCGATCGCGTCCGGCAAGGGCACGGGGTCGGCCTGAATGCCCGCGGTGATGTCTGCCAGCATGTCCTCCTTCCAGGCGCGGCGGTCCAGCTGCCACAGCCCCAGGTAGATCAGGACGGCACAGCCGACGACGCCGAGGATCAGGGGAAACAGATAGCGGCGCATGCGGCGCTCCGGGGGGCAAGGTCAACGAAAAACGCGCGGGACGATCGCCCCGCGCGCCTTGAACGGTCACCGTCGGGGATCAGCTGCCCCAGACATAGATGACGGCGAACAGCACCAGCCAGATCACGTCGACGAAGTGCCAGTACCAGGCGGCGGCCTCGAACCCCAGATGCTGGTCCTTGGTCATCTGGCCCTTCTGGAAGCGCAGCAGGCAGACGGCCAGGAAGATCGTCCCGATGATCACGTGCAGGCCGTGGAAACCCGTCGCGATGTAGAAGGCCGCCGCATAGGCCGTGTCGGCCAGACCGAAGGCCGCGTGGCTGTATTCGTAGGCCTGCAGGCCGGTGAAGACCAGGCCCAGGACCACGGCGATCGCCAGGCCGTTGATGGTGGTGCGGCGGTCACCCTCATGCGCCCAGGCATGGTGCGCCCAAGTCACGGCCACGCCCGACAGAAGCAGGATCAGCGTGTTGATGAACGGCAGGTGCCAGGGGTCGAAGGTCTCGATGCCCTGCGGCGGCCAGACGCCGTCGGTGATGGGGCTGTTCTCGCCCATCGGGTACATCGCGTGCTTGATGAAGTTCCAGAACAGCGACACGAACAGCATCGCCTCGGACATCACGAACAGGATGAAGCCGTATTGCAGGCCGATGCGGACCACCGGGGTGTGGTCGCCCTGCTCGGCCTCGCGCACCATGTCGGCCCACCAGGCGAAGGCCACGTAGAAGGTGCCGACAAGGCCGATCGCGAACATCCAGGGGCCGGTCACCGGCACGCCCATGACGGTCACCTCTCCGGACATCCAGGCCACGGCGCCGAACAGCATGACGAAGACCGCGATCGCGGTCAGGAACGGCCAGACCGAGGCCGGTAGGATGTGATAGTCGTGGTTCTTTGCGTGCGCCATGTCGGATCCCCGTCGGCTCCCTCGTGTATTCGTCTTAGTTGATGGTGTCGGCCGCGCCGCTGTCAAGCGCAGCGCTGCGCGGCTCGGTCCGATGGAAGGTATAGGACAGCGTGATGTCGCGGACATGACCGGCGTCGCGGTCGTCCACCAACTCGGGGTCCACGTAGAAGCTGACCGGCATCTCGACCCGTTCACCCGGCTGCAGCGTCTGCTCGGTGAAGCAGAAGCACTCGACCTTGATGAAGTAATAGCCCGAGACCTCGGGGGCGACGTTGTAGCTGGCCGTTCCGGTCAGCGGCACGTCGGAATTGTTCACGGCCTCGTAGAAGGCCAGTCCGCTTTCGCCGATCTTCAAGTCCATGCGGGCCTGCATCGGGCGGAAGGTCCATTCCAGGTTGGAATCGGTGTTGGCGTCGAACCGGACGCGCACGACCTCGTCCAGGATCTGGTCCGATGCGGTCTCGGACACCTGCGTGGTGCCGCCGAACCCGGTCACCCGGCAGAACCAGTCATAGAAGGGCACGGCGGCCCAGGCCAGCGCGCCCATCGTGACGACGACGCCCAGCAGCATCGCGACGGTGCGGCCCTCGGGGCTCAGACGCTTCATTCGGTCACCTCCTGCACGGGGGCCTGGCCCTGGGCCGGGGCCTGCGGTTCCATCGGGGTCAGCGACACACGCGGCTGGTGATCGAAACCCTCGACCAGGCCGCCCTCCTGGACCTTGACCACCGTCAGGCCAAAGACCAGCGCGACAAAGCCCAGCAGCACGATGCCCAGCCCCACGTTGCGGGACCGGCGGCGGCGGTGGATCTCGTGTTCGGTGCGCAGGGCCATCACCAGCCTCCCATCCAGCTCTGCACCAGCAGGGCCAGGAAATGCAGGAACAGGTAATAGAGCGACAGCTTGAAGACGCGCCGTTCGACCAGATAGCCGTCGGCGATCGCGGCGTCCTCGTCGCGGCGCAGAACCTGCCAGCCGCCGCGGATGAAGGCCGCGTTCAGCACGACCGCGACCGCCATGTAGAGCGGCCCGCCGACCGAGGTCACGCCCAGCCACAGCGCGAAGGGCGCCAGGACCAGCGTATAGGCGAAGATGTGGCGACGCGCGGCGCGGCGACCGTGGGTCACGGTCAGCATCGGGACGCCCGCGTTGTGATAGTCCTCCTTCATGAACAGCGCCAGCGCCCAGAAATGGGGCGGCGTCCAGAAGAAGACCAGAGCGAACATCAGAAGCGATTCGATGCTGATCCCGCCGGTCGCGCAGGCCCATCCGATCATCGGGGGAAAGGCGCCCGCGGCGCCGCCGATGACGATGTTCTGGGGCGTCCAGCGCTTCAGCCAGACCGTATAGACGACGGCATAGAAGAAGATGGTGAAGGCCAGGAACCCGGCCGCGAACCAGTTCGCCACCAGGCCCAGCATCATGACCGAGATGATCGACAGGACCAGCCCCAGGCCCAGGGCCGCGCTGTGCTCGACCCGGCCCGACGGGATGGGGCGGCTTTGCGTGCGGTTCATGATCGCGTCGATGTCGCGGTCGTACCACATGTTCAGCGCGCCCGAGGCGCCGCCGCCCAAAGCGATGAACAGCACCGAACAGAAGGCGATGAAGGGATGCACGTCGACGGGGGCGACGAACAGACCGACAAAGGCGGTGAACACGACCAGCGACATCACACGCGGCTTCAGCAGCGCGACGTAATCGCGGAACTCGCCCTCGGGGGCGGCGTCATATGCGTTGATATCGGTCATCGCGCCTGCAATCTCTGTTCCTTGGCCGTGCCGGCAGGATGCCGCCACGGGCCTGGGTGGGTCCGACCTCAGTCGGCGCGGGCCAGGTCGACCTTGGCCGCGCCGTCCAGGCTGGCGGTCGGTGCGGGTTCGTCGCCCATGGTGCCGCCCTGCTCGGCGACCCAGGCCGCATAGACCTCGGGGCTGACGGCCTTGACGACGATCGGCATGTAGGCGTGGTTGATGCCGCACAGCTCGCTGCACTGGCCGAAATAGGTGCCTTCCTGCTCGACGTTGAACCAGGCCTGGGCGATGCGGCCCGGAACGGCGTCCTGCTTTACGGCAAAGGCCGGGATGGTCCAGGAATGGATCACGTCGCTGGCGGTCACCTGCAGCAGCACGGTCTGGCCGACGGGCACGACCACCGTGGTATCGGTCGCCAGCAGATATTCGTCGGGGGCATAGCCGTTCTCGGCCAGCTCCTCCTCGGGCAGCATCAGCGAATCGAATGCGATGCCGTTGTCGGGATATTCATAGGACCAGTACCACTGGTGGCCGGTGGCCTTGATCACGACATCGGGATTTTCCGGCATCTCCTGGCTGCGGAACAGGATCGGCAGGGAGAAGGCGCCGATGGCCACCAGGATCAGCACCGGGACCAGGGTCCAGCCGATCTCCAGCGGGGTGTTGTGGGTGTATTTCGCGGGCACCGGGTTCGCCTTGGCGTTGAACCGGAAGATCACGAACAGCAGCAGCAGGCAGACGAAGACCGTCACGACCGTGATGATGATCAGCACGAAATGGTCCAGCCATTGCTGATCGCGCGCCAGTTCCGTGGACGCCGGCTGAAAGCCCATGCCCCTTGCGACCGGCTTGCCGATCGTGGGCAGATCGCCCAGCACGTCCTGTGCCATCGCAGTCCCGGCCAACATGCCCGCCGTCGCGAACCCTGTCGCTGCCGCGAATGCACGGCCCATCATCGCTTTTGCCATCATTCCATCCCGTTGCAGTGGCCCGGCCCCAATGACCGCAGGGGCTGCCGGGAGGCTGCCCCTTTTCCTTTCACAGTGACCGTTCTATGACCATATCTCGCCCTTACGGGCAAGACATACCTACAGCATTTCCCCGCCCGAAGGAAACGCGACCCCCTGCCGCGCCCGTCCAAAGGCCCGTCCCCGCCCGCCAACCGCCAGGAGATCCGCCATGACCCGTCCGTCCTTCGACCCGTTCTCGACCGATCTGGACCGGGACGGCGCGCTGCGGATCCTGCGCGATGCCGTGGCCGGCGCCGATGACGGAGAGCTGTTCCTGGAACGCAGCCAGCAGGAATCGCTGGTCTTCGACGATGGCCGGCTGCGCAATTCCAGCTTCATGGCCGGGCGCGGCTTCGGCCTGCGCGCAGTGCTGGGCGAGGTCACGGGCTATGCCCATTCGACCGACATCTCCGAGGCCGCGCTGCGCCGCGCGGCCGAGACCGCGCGCTTGGCCGTGGGCCGCGGCGGCGGAACGGCCGCGATGCGCCCCGCGATGGAGCCGGTGAACCTCTATCCTGCGATCGACCCGGCCGAGGGCATCTCGACCGCCCGCCGCATCGCTCTGCTGCGCGAGATCGACGCCTTTGCCCGTGCGCTGGACCCGCGGGTGGTGCAGGTGACCATCTCCATGGGCAGCAGCCTGCAGGAGATCGCCATCCTGCGCCCCGAGGGCGGACTTGCCACCGACATCCGCCCCATGGCGCGCCTGAACGTCGCGGTGATCGTCGAGAACAACGACCGCCGCGAAAGCGGCAGCGCGGGCGGCGGCGGACGTCACGGGCTGGAACAGCTGATGGCCCCCGACCATTGGCAGGGCCTGGTCCACGAGGCGCTGCGCATCGCCCTGGTCAACCTGCGGTCGGTCCCCGCGCCGGCGGGGGTGATGGACGTCGTGCTGGGGCCGGGCTGGCCCGGCATCCTGCTGCACGAGGCCGTGGGCCACGGGCTGGAGGGTGACTTCAACCGCAAGAAGGCCTCTGCCTTTGCGGGCCTGATGGGCCAGCGCGTCGCGGCCCCCGGCGTGACCGTGGTCGATGACGGCACCATCGCGGGCCGCCGCGGCAGCATCAACATCGACGACGAGGGCACGCCCCCCGCCCGCAACGTGCTGATCGATGACGGCATCCTGACCGGGTACATGCAGGACCGCCAGAACGCGCGGCTGATGGGCGTGGCGCCCACCGGCAACGGCCGGCGCGAAAGCTTCGCGAATGTTCCGATGCCGCGAATGACCAACACCTTCATGCCGGGCGGCGACGCGGACCCCGCGGCGATCCTGGCCGACCTGCGCGACGGCATCTATGCGGTGGGTTTCGGCGGCGGCCAGGTGGACATCACCAACGGCAAGTTCGTCTTCAGCTGCACCGAGGCCTATCGCGTCAGGAACGGTGTCGTCGGCGACCCGATTCGCGGCGCGACGCTGATCGGCGACGGGGCGACCGCGCTGCAGCAGGTGCGCGCCATCGGAAACGACATGGCGCTGGACCCCGGCATCGGCAATTGCGGCAAGCAGGGGCAATGGGTGCCCGTCGGCGTGGGCCAGCCCACGCTGATGATCGGCGGCCTGACGGTCGGCGGCTCGGCCGCCTGAGGGCGCGCGCTAACCGATTGTTAACCACCACGGGGCTATCCTGGGGCTGTCCTGCAGAAGGTGCCCCATGACCATCGGCCTTGCCCCTGCCCGTTTCGGCCTCCCCGTCTCGGCCGTCGACGACGACCTGTCCGTGCTGCGGCTGATCCGGTCGCGCCGCGTGGGCCCCACCACGTTCCACCGCCTGATCGCCGAACATGGCAGCGCCCGCGCCGCGCTGGAGGCGCTGCCCGGGATCGCCGCCCAGTCCGGCATTGCCGACTATGCCGTCTGCCCCGAAGGCGTCGCCGCGGCCGAACTGGCCGCCGGTCGGCGGGCGGGCGCGCGCCTGATCCGCCATGACAGCGCCGATTATCCCGACAGCCTGCGCCAGATCGACGGCGCCCCCGCGATCCTGTGGGTCCGGGGCGATCCGGCCTGGCTGTCGCGCGACGTGATGGCGGTGATCGGGGCGCGCAACGCATCGTCCCTGGGGCTGCGCATGGCGCGCGGCATGGCCGCCGGGCTGGGAGAGGCCGGGTTCACCGTGGCCGCCGGGCTGGCGCGCGGCGTCGATACCGCCGCCCATGCCGCGGCCCTGCCCACCGGGACCATCGCCGTGATGGCCGGGGGCGTCGACGTCATCTATCCGGCCGAAAATGCCGATCTGGCCGCGCGGATCGCCGAATGCGGCGTGCTGGTGTCCGAACAGCCGCCCGGCACGGAACCGGCGGCGCGACATTTCCCGACCCGCAACCGCATCGTGTCAGGCCTGTCACAGGGCGTCGTGGTGATCGAGGCCGCGCAACGGTCCGGCACCCTGATCACCGCCCGGAACGCGCTGGACCAGGGACGAGAGGTCATGGCCGTGCCCGGACATCCGATGGATGCACGGGCGGCGGGCTGCAACGCGCTGATCCGCGACGGGGCGACGCTGGTGCGCAGCGCCGCGGATGTGGCCGACGCGCTGGCGCAGACCCGGCCCCTGCCCGCGCCCGTCGTCATGGCCGCGCCCGACCCCCTGCCGCCGCCAGCGCGTGACCAGGGCGGTCCGATCCAGCTGGAAAGCCGCATCCTGCAGCGCCTGTCCCCCTCTCCGACCGAGGAGAACGACCTGATCCGCGACCTGGGCGTGCCGGCGGCGACGGCCAGTGCGGTGATCCTGTCGCTGGAACTGCAGGGCCGCGTCACGCGACTGGCCGGGGGGCGTCTGGCGCTGTCCTGACCCCCCGTCTTGCGGTCTTGTGCTGTCACCCCCCGTTGACACTGCCCCGCCCGGCACCCATCTTGCCGCCCCATTGCAGTTGTCCGAGGTCATCATGCCCGTCGTCGTCGTCGAATCCCCGGCCAAGGCCAAGACCATCGAGAAATACCTGGGTTCCGACTATCGGGTTCTGGCCAGCTTCGGCCATGTCCGCGACCTGCCGCCCAAGGACGGCAGCGTCGACACCGACCATGATTTCGACATGAAATGGGAGGTCGCGGCCGACAGCCGCAAGCACCTCAAGGCGATCAAGGATGCGCTGAAGGACGACCAGACGCTGATTCTGGCCACCGACCCCGACCGCGAGGGCGAGGCGATCAGCTGGCACCTGCTGGAGGCGCTGGCCCCGGCCCTGAAGAAGGGCAGCGCGGTCAGCCGCGTGACCTTCAACGCCATCACCAAGACCGCCGTGACCGAGGCGATGGCCAAGCCGCGCCAGATCGACCAGCCGCTGGTCGACGCCTATCTGGCGCGCCGCGCGCTGGATTATCTGGTGGGGTTCAAGCTGTCGCCGGTCCTGTGGCGCAAGCTGCCGGGCGCAAAGTCGGCGGGCCGCGTCCAGTCCGTCTGCCTGCGCCTGATCGTCGACCGCGAGATGGAGATCGAGGCCTTCAAGGCGCGCGAGTACTGGTCCGTCCATGCCCGCCTGGCGACCCCGGGCGGCGACGAATACGACGCCACGCTGGTGTCGCTGGCCGGCAAGAAGCTGGACCGGTTCGACCTGGCCGCCGCCGATCAGGCCGCGATGGCGCTGAGCGCGGTGGCAAGCCGCGACCTGAAGGTCGCGTCGGTCGCAGCCAAGCCCGCCAGCCGCAACCCTTGGCCGCCCTTCATGACCTCGACCCTGCAGCAGGAGGCGAGCCGCAAGATGGGCATGGGCGCCAAGGCCTGCATGTCGGCGGCGCAGCGCCTGTACGAGGCCGGGCTGATCACCTACATGCGGACCGACGGCATCGACATGGCCCCCGAGGCCGTGATGGCCGCCCGCGACGCGATCAAGGCCAAGTTCGGCGACAAGTACCTGCCGAAATCGCCGCGCATGTACAAGAACAAGGCCAAGAACGCGCAGGAAGCGCATGAGTGCATCCGGCCGACCGACATGATGCTGTCGCCGGACAAGCTGAAGATCACCGCCGACGATCAGCGCAAGCTGTACGACCTGATCTGGAAGCGGACCATCGCCAGCCAGATGGAGGCCGCCCGGATGGAGCGGACCACGGTCGAGATCGCCAGCCCCGACGACCAGGTCGGCCTGCGCGCCACCGGCCAGGTGATGCTGTTCGACGGCTTCCTGCGCGTCTATGACCAGGGTCGCGACGACGACGACGGAGAGGACAGCGCCCGCCTGCCTGCGATCACGGAGGGCGAGGCCGCGCGTCTGGTCGCCGACGCGTTCGACGACGAACTGGCCAAGGCCCGCGAGAAGGGCGGCGACGCGGTCGCGGCCCCCGCGGGGCTGAAGGCCGGGCCGGGCCTCTTGGTCAGCGACAAGGCCCAGGCCGCAGCGCGCCAGCATTTCACCCAGCCCCCGCCGCGCTATACCGAGGCCACGCTGGTCAAGCGGATGGAGGAGCTGGGCATCGGACGCCCATCGACCTATGCAAGCATCGTCACCACGATCCAGGACCGCGAATATGTCCGCAAGGACAAGAACCGCCTGATCGCCGAGGACAAGGGCCGGTTGGTGACGATCTTCCTGCTGAAGTATTTCCCGCGTTACGTCAGCTATGACTTCACCGCCGATCTGGAGAACGAGCTGGACGAGATCAGCGCTGGCGACCGCCTGTGGCGCGAGGTTCTGAGCCGCTTCTGGAAGGACTTCTCCAAAGCTCTGGAAGGCACGTCCGAGCTGCGCATCACCGAGGTTCTGGAGGCGATCGACGACGCTCTGGCCCCGCATCTCTATCCGCCGCGGGCGGATGGGGGCGATCCGCGCGAATGCCCACTGTGCGGTCAGGGCCGCCTGAACCTCAAGACCGCGCGGTCGGGCGGGGCCTTCATCGGCTGCACCAACTATCCGGAATGCCGCTATACCCGCCCCCTGTCCGCCCCGGACGGAGAGGCGCCCATCGGCGACCGCGTGCTTGGAGAGGATGCGGGCGATCAGATCAGCCTCAAGACTGGGCGGTTCGGCCCCTATGTCCAGCGCGGCGAGGCGACCGAGGAGGCCCCCAAGCCCCCCCGCGCGTCGATCCCGAAGGGATGGGAGGTCGCGACACTGGACGTGGACCAGGCCGTGCAGCTGCTGGCCCTGCCCCGCCCCGTCGGTCCCCACCCCGAGGACGGGGTGCTGATCGAGGCCGGGATCGGCCGCTTTGGCCCCTATGTGAAGCACGGGTCGAAATACGCCAATATCGCCGATGTCGACGAGGTCTTCACCATCGGCATGAACCGCGCGGTCGAGGTGCTGGCCGCCAAGCAGACCCGCGGCCGCGCCGCAGCGGCCGCACCGCTGCGCGAGCTG
Source organism: Paracoccus sp. NFXS7 (assembly GCF_040148865.1). Taxonomy (NCBI): domain Bacteria; kingdom Pseudomonadati; phylum Pseudomonadota; class Alphaproteobacteria; order Rhodobacterales; family Paracoccaceae; genus Paracoccus; species Paracoccus sp. NFXS7. Next base: position 69,849 of record NZ_JAKEKV010000011.1, on the reverse strand, counting down.
GGAGAGCATCCGGACGGTGGTCCGATCCAGATCCTGGGCGGCAAGTACGGCCCCTATGTCAAATGGGCCAAGGTCAACGCGACCCTGCCCCGCGATGTCACCCCCGAGGATCTGACCGTCGAACAGGCGCTGGAGCTGATCGCGGCCAAGGCTGCGAAATCGCCGTCCAAGGCCAAGAAACCGGCCGCCAAGAAGGCTGCGCCCAAGGCAGCCGCCAAGAAGCCCGCCGCCAAGAAACCGGCGGCAAAGAAGCCCGCGGCCAAGAAGCCTGCCGCGAAAAAGGCCGCGGCCAAGCCCGAGGCCGAGTAGGACCGGGTGGCGGCGCTAACACGCCGCCCCCGCGATTGACACTTGCGCCAGCGCACGCAACAACTTGGGCCGATAACGGGATCAAGGACGGGAGGACCGATGAAAAAGGTCTATGCCACTGCGGGCGAGGCTCTGGACGGGCTTTTGCATGACGGGATGTTCATCGCGGCAGGGGGGTTCGGCCTGTGCGGCATCCCCGAGCTGCTGATCGACGCCCTGGTCGAATCCAAGGTCAAGGATCTGACCATCGCCAGCAACAATTGCGGCGTGGACGGGTTCGGCCTTGGCAAGCTGCTGGACACGCGTCAGATCAAGAAGATGATCAGCAGCTATGTCGGCGAGAACGCCGAGTTCATGCGCCAGTACCTGTCCGGAGAGCTTGAACTGGAGTTCAACCCGCAGGGCACCCTGGCCGAACGCATGCGTGCGGGCGGCGCCGGCATCCCGGGCTTCTATACCAAGACCGGCGTCGGCACCGTCATCGCCGAGGGCAAGGAGGTCAAGAATTTCGACGGCCAGGACTACATCCTGGAACGCGGGATCGTGGCCGACCTGTCCATCGTCAAGGCCTGGAAGGCCGACGACACCGGCAACCTGGTGTTCCGCAAGACCGCGCGCAACTTCAACCCGCCCGCCGCGATGTGCGGCCGCGTCTGCGTCGCCGAGGTCGAGGAGATCGTCCCGCGCGGCAGCCTGGACCCCGACCTGATCCACCTGCCCGGCATCTATGTCCACCGGATCATCCAGGGGTCGCACGAAAAGCGCATCGAACAGCGCACCACCCGCAAGAAGGAGGCCGTGTGATGACCGAGGCAGCAAAAGGCTGGGACCGCAACCAGATGGCCGCCCGCGCGGCCGAGGAGCTGGAAGACGGCTGGTACGTCAATCTGGGGATCGGCATCCCGACCCTGGTCGCGAACTATGTCGGCGACAAGGACATCACGCTCCAGTCCGAGAACGGAATGCTGGGCATGGGCCCCTTTCCGTTCGAGGGCGACGAGGATCCCGACCTGATCAACGCCGGCAAGCAGACCATCACCGAACTGTCGCGCACCAGCTATTTCGACAGCGCCACCAGCTTTGGCATGATCCGCGGCGGCAAGATCGCCGCGGCGATCCTGGGCGCGATGGAGGTCTCGGAGGAGGGCGATCTGGCCAACTGGATGATCCCCGGCAAGCTGGTCAAGGGCATGGGCGGCGCGATGGACCTGGTCGCGGGCGTGGGCCGCGTGATCGTGGTCATGGACCACACCAACAAGGCAGGCGAGTCCAAGGTGCTGAAATCGTGCACCCTGCCGCTGACCGGCAAGGCCGTGGTCGACCGGATCATCACCAACATGGGCGTCCTGGACGTGGTGCCCGGCGGGCTGCGCATCGTCCAGCTGGCCGACGGCATCACCGAGGACGAGATCCGCGCCGCGACTCAGGCCACGCTGGTCTGACCTATTCGCACCGACCACCGACCGGGGGGCATTCGCCCCCCGTTCTCATGCCCAAGAAAGACGCCATGGACCCCGCCGCGATAGAGACCCTGTTCACCCGCCCCGACGGCAGCTTCCTGTGCGCGCGGTGGGGCCGCCCGGTGGCGCCCGTGGTGTTCGGTCTGGCCGATGACAGCCTGGACATCTTTCGCGGCGCGATCCGTGCGGGCTTTGCGCATGCGCGCCACCCGGTGGTCGACACCGACCCCGAAACCGGCGCGAACCTGATGCTGTTCTTCGTGCGGGACTGGTCCGAACTGGCCGGGGTGCCCGATCTGGACCGGCTGACGGGTCTTCCCGGCCTGCCGGACCGTCTGGCGGGCCAGGGCGCCGACCAGTACCGGCTGTTCCGCTTTGACGAGGCGGGCGGCATCCGCGCCTGCCTGACCTTCGTCAGGATGGGGCGCGCGCTGGCCGACGCGCATCCAGCGGCCCTTGCGGAACGCATCACGATGCAATCCGCGCTGACCTTTTCCACCGAGGTGACGCCATCCGTCGCGCTGGCGGCGCTGATCCGGGTCGCCTATGACCCGGTGCTGCCGGTGGCCGCGACACAGCCGGCCCATGCGCTTCGGCTGTCGGCGCGGATGGCCGCTTAGGGGGTCAGCCCCTCGGGGTCGGGCAGGCCGTGGCTGCGCGCGGTCGCGGTCAGCGTATTGGCCAACAGGCAGGCGATGGTCATCGGCCCTACGCCACCGGGAACCGGGGTGATCGCACCGGCCACCTGCACTGCCGCGGCAAAGTCGACATCGCCCACCAGCCCGTCATCGGTCCGGTTGATGCCCACGTCGATGACGGTGGCGCCCGGCTTGATCCAGTCGCCCTGCACGAAATGCGGCCGCCCGACGGCGGCGACCAGGATGTCGGCCTGACGGCACAGCGCGGCCAGATCGGTCGTGCGCGAATGCGCCACCGTCACGGTCGCGCTGTCGCGCAGCAGCAGCTGCGCCATGGGCTTGCCCACGATATTGCTGCGCCCGATGACCACCGCATTGCGGCCGGCCAGCGACCCCAGATGGTCGCGCAGCAGCATCAGACAGCCAAGCGGCGTGCAAGGCACCATCGCCTTCTGCCCGGTGGCCAAGCGCCCGACGTTCAGGATGTGGAACCCGTCCACGTCCTTCTCGGGCAGGATGGCGTTGATGACCGCCGCCTCGTCCATGCCCTTGGGCAGGGGCAGCTGGACCAGGATGCCGTTCACGGCCGGATCGGCGTTCAGCTTGGCGATCAGCGCCATCAGCGTGGCCCGATCCGTCGACGCCGGCAGCCGGTGTTCGAACGATGTCATGCCGACCTCTCGCGTCATGCGCCCCTTGGACCGGACATAAACCTGGCTGGCCGGATCCTCGCCCACCAGGACGACGGCCAAGCCGGGCACGATGCCCTGCCCTGCAAGATCGGCGACCTGCGTGGCGATCCGGGCGCGCAGGCGGGCGGCAAAGGCCTTGCCGTCAAGGGTCTGGGCGGTCATGGGCGGTCCTTGTTCAGCTGGCGTTCTTCCTGGGCGATGGCGGCCTCGATCAGCTGCCGCCACAGGCGGTCGTACAGCTGGGGGTCCAGGCCGTGACCCTCGGCGTGGCGGCGGACATTCGCCACGACCTCCTCGACGCGGGCGTCGATGCGCGCGGGCATGCCGTTGCCGGCCTTGATCTGCGCGGCGCGGTCGATCAGCGCATGGCGTCGCGCCAGCAACGCCATCAGCTGTTCGTCCAGCTGGTCGATCTGGGCCCGCAGCGCGGGCATGTCGGGAATGTCACAGGTCCGGGTCATGTTGTCCGTCCCATGCACCGTCGCGCGCAAAATCGCAAGGCCCAGCCTAGCCCTGCGGGCTCTGCTGCAGCTGATGTCGCAGGCGGCGCAGCTGTTCGCGCAGTGCCTGGGCGGTCCGGTCATCTAGCCCGGTATTGCCGGTCACGCAGGCGATGACGCGTTCGGACTGGCTTTGCAGGTCGGCGCCCTGCGGGGACAGCGACACGATCACCCGGCGTTCGTCGCGCGAATCCCGCTGTCGGGTGACCAGGTTCGCCGCCTCCAGCCGCTTGATCAGCGGGGTCAGGGTGCTGCTGTCCAGCCCAAGGCTGTCGCCGATGCCGCCGACGGACTGATGATCGTTGGCCCACAACGCCATCATCACCAGAAACTGCGGATAGGTCAGCCCAAGCGGGTCCAGCAACGGCTTGTAGATCCGCCCAAAGGCAAGATTGACGGCATAGACGTCAAAGCACAGCATCTGTTCGAAAGGCGACAGGCTGGACAAGGCGGGATCATCGCTCATGCACATGGTGTAATTGCACAAAGCGCAGTCCGCAACTGTTGCAATTTCGAAGGGTTAATTTATATAGCGTGCTATCTATTATCGAAGAAAGGAAATGCCATGCCGGAAAAGATCCTCTATCGGACCGCCGCGACGGCCACCGGGGGCGGCCGTGACGGCAAAACCGCCTTAAATGACGGCACTTCGGCCATCGACCTGGTCGTTCCGAAGGAATTGGGCGGTCCCGGCGGCGACGGGCTGAACCCGGAAAAGCTGTTCGCGCTCGGCTATGCCGCCTGCTTCATGGGCGCGATGCGCCATTACGCTGCGTCGCAAAAGGTCAAGGTGCCGGATGATGCGGCGGTCAATGTCAGCGTGGGCATCGGCCCCCGCAGCGATCCGGGCTTCGGACTGGACGTCCAGATCGCCGTGTCCCTGCCCGGACTGGACCCCGCCGTGGCGCAGGATTTGATCGAGGGCGGTCACAAGGTCTGTCCCTATTCGCATGCCACGGCCGGCACGCTGACCATCACGCCGACCCTGGTGTGATCCAAGAAGAAACCCCGGTCCATCGGACCGGGGTTTTGTCGTCTCAGGCAGGGGCGGGGTCGCCACCCGGTGCGGGCTTTGTCCGCGGGATGGCCGTGACCGAGGGGATCACGCTGGCCGGGGTGTCGTCGTCATCCCCGCCGATCGCATCACCGCGCAGGATGCGGGCGATTTCCTCTCCGGTCAGGGTCTCGTATTCCAGCAGGCCCTTGGCCATGCGCTCGAACTCGACCTCCTTCTCCAGCAGGATGCGGCGGGCTTCCTGATAGCCCTCCTCGATCAGGTCGCGAACCTCCTGCTCGATCAGTTCCTTGGTCGAGGCCGACACCGAAAAGCCACCGGTGCTGCCGTTGTAGCCCTCATGCGCCTCGGCATAATCAACCGCGCCGACCTTGTCAGACATGCCCCACCGCATCACCATCGCCCGGGCCAGCGCGCTGGCCTGCTGGATGTCGCCAGCGGGGCCGTTCGAGACGCCCTCCTCGCCGTACTTGATGATCTCGGCGGCCTTGCCGGCCATGGTCATCGCGATCTTCTGCTTGGCCTCGTCCTTGTGGAAGTTCAGGCGGTCCATCTCGGGCAAGCTGACGACCATACCCAAGGCGCCACCGCGCGGGATGATCGTGGCCTTGTAGACCGGATCGCACTTTGGCAGCGACAGGCCGACAACAGCGTGGCCGGCTTCGTGATAGGCGGTCTTTTCCTTCTGCTCGGGCGTCAGGACCAGGCTGCGACGCTCGACACCCAGCATCACCTTGTCCTTGGCATTCTCGAAATCAGCCATGCTGACGAACCGACGACCGATCCGCGCCGCACCAAGGGCAGCCTCGTTCACGAGGTTCATCAGGTCCGCGCCCGAAAAGCCGGGCGTACCGCGCGCGATCAGGCGCAGGTCGACATCCGGTCCGACCGGGACCTTGCGCGCATGGACCGACAGGATCCGCTCGCGGCCCTTGATGTCGGGGTTCGGCACGTGGATCGTGCGGTCGAACCGGCCCGGACGCAGCAGCGCGGGGTCCAGGACGTCCTTGCGGTTGGTCGCGGCGATGATGATGATGCCTTCGTTCGCCTCGAAGCCGTCCATCTCGACCAGCAGCTGGTTCAGTGTCTGTTCGCGCTCATCGTTGCCGCCGCCGATGCCCACGCCACGGGCGCGACCCACGGCGTCGATCTCGTCGATGAACAGAATGCAGGGGGCCGATTTCTTGGCCTGCTCGAACATGTCGCGCACGCGGCTGGCACCGACGCCCACGAACATCTCGACGAAGTCCGACCCCGAAATGGTGAAGAACGGCACGCCCGCCTCGCCCGCGATGGCCCGCGCCAGCAGCGTCTTACCGGTGCCCGGAGGGCCCACCAGCAGCGCGCCCTTGGGGATCTTGCCGCCAAGGCGGCTGAACTTCTGCGGGTTGCGCAGGAACTCGACGATCTCCTCAAGCTCCTCCTTGGCTTCGTCGATGCCCGCGACGTCGTCAAAGGTCACGCGACCGTGCTTTTCGGTCAGCAGCTTAGCCTTGGACTTGCCAAAGCCCATCGCGCCGCCCTTGCCGCCGCCCTGCATGCGATTCATGAAGAAGATCCACACCCCGATCAGCAGGATGAACGGCAGCCAGACGCCCAGCATCGACATGAAGCCGCTGCTTTGCTGCTTGACCACGCGCACGTCCACGCCCTGCTGGATCAGCCGGTCGCTGATATCCTCGCCCATCGGGCGCACGGTCGCGTACTGCTCGCCGTTGGTGCCGGTGATGGCCACGTCCTCTCCGTCGATCGTGACGGCGCTGACCTGGTCGTTCTGCACCCGTTCGATGAAGTCGGAATAGCTGATCTGGCGGCTGTTCATGGTGCCCGACCCGTCGCTGAACAGATTGAACAGCGCGAGGATCATCAGGAACAGAACCACCCAGAAGGCGAAGTTGCGAGCATTGCCCAATACGGGTCCTCCGACGGAATGCGGTTTGACTTGAAAATAGGGATTATCGCGACAGGTTCAATGCGCCTTCACCAACCTGCGGAAATCTGCCGCGCCCCGGACCGGAATCAGGGTGATTCCGGGATGGTCGCGCAGCAGCGGCGCGGCGATCAGCCGTCCGTCCTGCCAGATGCCGGGGCTGGCCGCAGCCTCGTCACGCAGCAGGCCCGAATCGCGCCACGGCAGGCGGGCCAGCGGCTCGGTCCCCAATGCCGCGATCGTCTGGCCGGGGGCAAGGCCGCGCACCCGCCAGCGGCGGTCCCAGACCTGGTCGGGCGTTGGGCCGGCGCGCAGCGCGGCCGCGGCCTCACGCGTGACCCGCAGCCCCCCGCCCGTCGGAGAGATCATCGCCCCGTCCAGCGTCACCCGCCCCTGCGCCAGCATCGCCTCCAGCGCATGGACCAGCGTCGCGCGGCGCGGCGGATAGTCGGCGCCCGTTACCCACCGGCATGCGGCGACCAGAATGCGGCGCCGGATCTCTGGCGGCGCGTCGCGCAGGGGGCCGCGCGACAGGATCAGGCTGCCGCGATCGACCTTGGCATCGGCGCTCAGCAGGGCCGCGTAATCGGCCAGCGCGTCGCGCGCGTCGGCGATATGGGCGGCGGATCGGGCCAGACCCGACACCTCCAGGCCCAGGGCCGCGATGGCCTGGCGCGCCCTGATGCGGTCATAGTCGGCATTGTCGTTCGTCGGATCATCGATCCAGGTGATGTCGCGCGCCGTCAGCCAGTCGCGCAGCTCCGCCCGCCCGGTGCCCAGCATCGGCCGCAGCCAGCGCATGTCGAACGCGTCGCGCCATTCCGCCATCGCCGACAGCCCGTCCACGCCGGACCCGCGCGCCAGGCGCATCAGCAGGGTCTCGGCCAGATCGTCGGCCGTGTGGCCAAGCGCCACCGCCGGCAGGTCGTTGCGACGCGCCCAGCCCGACAGCAGCCGCAGCCGCGCATCGCGGGCCTGCGCCATCAGGTTGCCGACCTGCGTGTCGCGCCGCCACAGCAGCACCGCATGCGACAGGCCCAGGGCACGCGCGGCGCGGGCGACCTCGTCGGCCTCGGCCGCGCTGCCCTCGCGCAGGCCGTGATCGACGGTGGCGACCATGACGCGCCGCCCCTGCGCCCATTCGGCGGCCACCTGCATCAGGGCGATGGAATCACCGCCCCCCGACACCGCCAGTCCAAGCGCCGGCAGGTCCCCCGCCAGCCGGTCCAGAACAGACCTGATGCGGGCGCCGGGGTCGCGGATCACGGATATTCGGCCAGATCGGCCGCCGCTTCGGGGTCCATCGACGGATCGAGCAGCGGGTCCAGAACGCCCAGGTCGCTGACGCCGCAGCCAAGGCGGGTCACGTGGCCCTCGGCCTCGACGGCCTGCGGGCTGCCGGGAAAGCGCGCGGGAATCTCTGCCAGGTACAGGCAGGCGGCGGTCGCGTCACCCTGCGCCTCGATCACGCGAGCGATGCCCAGCAGGCTCTCGCCCGCCCGTGCGCCGTCCGGATCGGCGGCGAACCCCTCCAGCCAGGCGGCGGCGGCCTCGCGCGGCTGGCCGGCCAGATCCAGCGCCTGCCCGCGCAGGAACAGCGCCTCGGCGGTCAGCGGACCGCCGGCATGGGTTTCCGCGACATCGGCGAACATCTGCGCCGCGCGGGCGTGATCGCCGGCGTCCATCGCGGCGCGGGCCGCGTCGAAATCGGTCTGCTCGGCCGCGGTCGAGGCCGGCTGCCCCGCCCCGCCATCCGCCGGGGCCGAGGGCGCCAGCTGCGGGCTGAGCCCCGCCTGCGCCTGCGGCACGGTCAGCGCCGACAGATCGCAGCCGGGTTCGGCCTCGCACAGGCGGAATTCCAGGTCGGACAGGCGTCGTTCGCTGTCCCCCGCGATGCGGTTGATGCGATTTTGCAGCTGTTCGGCCTGGTTCGTCAGGCGCATCAGCTGCGCCTCCATCGCGTTCATGCGGTCGATGGCGCTGGCCCCGCCCGCCGCCTGGAACCCGGCGGCGCCCGACGCGACCAGTTCGCCCCGCAATCCCTGCAGCTGACTGCGCAGCTGCGTGACCTGCTGACGCATGTCGGCCAGCGTCGCGGCGTCGGGGGCGGCCTGAACAGGCGCCCCAAGCGTCAGGGCCAGGATCAGCGCGGGGATCAGCCGCATCACATGCCTGCCCCGACAACGCCCCCGGCAGGGGCGGCGCTTGCCACGGGGGCCATCGCCACGGCGGGGGGTGCGGCTTCGGTCACGACGGTGACGGCACGGCGGTTCTGGGCATAGCAGCCCTCGTCCGAACAGGTCGCTGCGGGACGCTCCTTGCCGAAGGACAGCGTACGGATGCGGCCCGGGGCCACGCCCTGCGCGACCAGGTATTCCTGCACCGCACTGGCCCGCCGTGCGCCAAGCGCAAGGTTGTATTCGCGGGTGCCCGTCTCCTCGGCATGGCCCTGGACCACGGCGGTAAAGGCGGTGTGGCGCGTCAGCCAGGCGGCCTGCGCCGCCAGGATGGTCCGCGCCTCGGGGGTCAGGGTCGTCTGGTCGGCGGGGAACAGGACCGTGTCGCCGACCGTGCCGCGGAAATACTGGGCCGTCGCCTCGGCGCCCAGGACGCCGCCGGCCAGATCGCCCTGAAACACCGCGCCCCCACCCGTGCTGGCATAGGGGTCGACCACGGGCGGCGCCACCGTCGGCGCGGGCTGGGCACAGGCCGCCAGCCCCAGAAGGGCGGCCAGCAGGACAGGCTTGGTCGCGGCGTTCATCATCTCATCCTCATGGCAACAGGGGACCCCAGGACGGGTCCGAGGCGGCAAAGTCAAGATTCATCGGTCGCATGTTGCGCCCGGTGATGTCCACCGAATGCAGACGCGGCTGGCCGTTTCCGCCGGGGGTGGCGCGCGTGAACATCACCACCCGACCGTTCGGGGCCCAGGTCGGGCCCTCGTCCAGGAAGCTTTCGGTCAGCATGCGTTCGGACGATCCGTCGGTGCGCATGGTGCCGATGTGAAAGCGTTCGCCGATCTGCTTGGTGAACGCGATCAGGTCCCCCTTGGGCGACCAGGTGGGCGTGCCGTAACGCCCGTCCCCAAAGCTGATGCGCGACGGCTCGGCCCCGTCCAGCCCCATGATGTACAGCTGCGGCGCGCCGGACCGGTCGCTTTCGAACACGATGCGCTGCCCGTCCGGGCTGAACCCCGGAGAGGTGTCGATGGCCGGCGAATTGGTCAGCGCGCGTTGGGCGCCGGTGGCCACGTCCATCAGCCAGATGTCGGTATTGCCGCCCTGTTCGCGAGAATACGCGACCCACCGCCCGTCCGGGCTGAAGGTCGGCGCAAAGGCCATCGTGCTGGCATCGCGGGTCAGCGGCCGGGCGCTGACGGTCGCCACGTCCATCAGCTGGATCTGGGGAAAGCCGCTGTCATAGCTGGTGAACAGCAGCCGCCGCCCGTCGGGCGAGAATTTCGGCGCCAGCACCAGGGACGAGCTGTCGGTCATCCACAGGATGTTCGCGCCGTCGTAATCCATCACGCCGATCCGCTTGATCCGTGCGCTTTTGGGGCCGGTTTCCTGGACGAAGGCCACGCGGCTGTCGAAATAGGGCTTTTCGCCGGTCAGCCGGGAATAGATCTGGTCGGCGATCTTGTGGGCCGCGCGGCGCCAGTCGGCGGCGCGGGCGTCGAACTGCATCCCGTCGCCCTGCGGCTGGCCCGACACGACGTCGAACAGCCGAAAGCCCACGCTGATGTTGTCGCCCATCTGCCGCACCTCGGCCGAGACCAGCGCCTGCGCGTTCACCGCCCGCCAGTCGTCATAGCTGACGGCCTCGGTAAAGCTGGCGGGGCGGGCGACATGCGTCTCGACAGGGATCTCGCTGAACAGGCCGGTGCCGGTCAGGTCGTCCGCCACGACCTGACGGATGCGGGCCGCGATCTCGGCATCGCCGTGAAAGGCCGGAATGGCGATCGACATCGGCTCTATCACGCCGTCGGTGATCTCGATGCGCAGGGGGGTGTCCTGCGCCAACACGGGCCCGGCCGGCAGCAACGCTGCGGCCAGCAGGAAGGCAGGGGCAAGGATCAATCTGCGGAACATGGCGTCATCACTACCTTTTTTCGGCGAACAGCGGAAGGTGGCCCCCGCCGGTCAGTCATTGGAACGCGACGCCGTCGGGGCGGAAGTCCACCACGACATCGCGCCAGCGTCCGTATTTCGATGCGGGCAGATCGAACCCGGCGCGTCCGCACATCAGGATGGCGCGGCGCGCGACCTCGAACCCCTGCTGGGCTGCGGATTCGCTGCCGCCCTGATAGCCGGCGATGCGCATGCTGTTGTGGTCGGGGACCCCGTCCGGCGACAGCGTGAACCCGACAGAGACGGTCATCTGCGACGCCTCGACCGACAGCGCGCCCAGGTTCCAGCAGTCCTGGATCGCAAAGCGCAGCCCGTCGCGTTCCGACAGCGTCAGCGGGTCGCCCAAAGGCAGGCCCTGCGCCGCATCGGGCAGGGGCGTCGCCTGGATCGGGCTGGGGGTCAGCTGCATCATGTCGGCAGGCGGGCCCGAAGGGTCGTTCGCCGGATCCGCCGCGGCCCCGGTCCCCGCCATGGCCCCCGCCAGCGCGGCGGCCAGCGGGTCCAGCCCGGCCGAGGCGCCGCTGCCGCCCTCGATGGTCTGCGACGGGCTGCCGGCCGTGTCGGAGCCCGAGGCGGCGTCCTGCCCCCCTGCCCCGCCCTGCGCATCGCGCAGCGCGTCCTCCAGCGCCTGCCGATCCGCCGCCTCGCGCGCGGCCTGTTCGGCAGCGGCCTGACGCTCGGCCTCGGCTTGGCGCTCTGCCTCGGCGGCGGCTTCGGCGGCGGCACGGCGCTCTTCCTCGGCCGCTGCAGCGGCGCGGCGTTCCGCCTCCGCGGCGGCCTGGCGCTCCGCTTCTTCGCCCTGGCGTGCGGCTTCGGCGCGACGTTCTGCCTCGGCCTCTGCGGCAGCGCGGCGTTCCGCCTCCTCAGCGGCCTGGCGCTCGGCCTCCGCGGCCTGACGTGCGGCTTCGGCGCGGCGCTCCTCCTCGGCCGCGGCCTCTGCGGCGGCACGACGCGCCTCTTCCGCTTCGGCCGCGGCGCGGCGTTCGGCCTCTGCGGCGGCGTCGGCTGCCTGCCGTTCCTCCTCCGCAGCTTGGCGCGCGGCTTCCGCGCGGCGCTCTTCCGCGGCCTCTGCCGCTGCGCGCCGTTCCTGCTCCGCCTCTGCCGCGGCCTGACGTTCGGCTTCCGCGGCAGCGTCCGCCGCGGCCTGGCGCTCACGTTCGGCGGCGGCTTGGCGGTCTGCCTCGGCGGCAGCCTGGCGTTCCGCCTCGGCTGCGGCTTCGGCGGCCGCGTCGGCTGTGGCCTGACGCGCGGCGGCGGCAGCCGCGTCTGCGGCCGCCTGACGCGCAGCCTCGGCCGCAGCCGCCTCTGCCACGCGGCGGTTGAAGGATTCGACCAGGTCGGCCGGCCGGTCCTCGGGGCGGCGCGAGGCGTCAAGCGCTAGCGCCGATCGCGGGGCGACCGGAACGGCTGCGGCGTCGGGCGTCGGCAGCGCCGGGCGGTTAGGCTGGGCTTCCGCCACGGGGGCCGGGGGGGTGTCCGGAACCTGCGGGGCGGTCTCGGCCCCATCGGTCTGGTTCGGGCGCGACGCGGGCAGATCGGTCGCGACCTCGACCGGCGCGGCGGGCGCGAAATCGCTGAGGTCGGGCACGGATTCGGCCGTATCGGGCTGTTCCAGCGCCGCGGCCTGCCCCGATTGCGGGGGGATCGCATCGACGGGCCGCGCCGCACCGTCCTCGGCCGGGTCGACGGGGTCGGGCAAGGTGGCCACCGCGGTCGAATCGGCACCCACCGGCCCCGCCCCGCGGGCGGCGGCGGCCATCGCCTCGAACTCGGCGCCGCTGATGGTCGAGACCTGGGTCGTGCGCACCATCGGGCTGGGCTGCGGACGAAACAGCGCCCCGCCCAGGATCGCCCACAGGATCAGAGAGCCGTGCGCGACCCCCGAGACCCAGTAACCGATGCGCCCTTCGCGTTCGTCCATGGTTCAGCCGTCCATCCGCGGTCCGCCGGTCTCGGTGACCAGCACGATGTCGGTGATCCCCGCGGCGTTCAGCGCGCCCATGATCTGGACCACGCGGGCATAGGGGATGGTTCCGTCGGCACGCAGGAACACCCGGCCCGACTGCCGTTCCGCCAGGATCGTGCGCAGCGTCGTCACGACCTGCTCGTCCGCCACCGGCTGGTCCATGATCGTCAGCGACCCCTCGACCGGGATCGACACCATCAACGGCTCCTCGTCCTCGTTGGGGACGGCGTTGGCGGCGGTTTCGGGCAGGTTCAGCGGAACGCCCGCCGTCATCAGCGGCGCCGCGACCATGAAGATGATCAGCAGCACCAGCATCACGTCCACGAAGGGCGTGACGTTGATCTCGGACATCGGCAGGTTGCGCCGACGGCCCTTGCTGCGGACGCGCTTGACGACCCCGGATGCCATGTCAGGCCTCGTCCATCTGACGCGACAGAAGCGTCGAGAACTCGTCCGAGAATGCCTCCCATCCGCCAGTGATGCGTTCCGCATCGCCCGACAGCTTGTTGTAGAAGACGACGGCCGGGATGGCCGCGACCAGGCCCAGGGCGGTCGCCAGCAGGGCCTCGGCGATGCCCGGCGCCACGACGGCCAGGCTGGTGTCCTGGGTCAGGGCGATACCCTCGAATGCGGACTTGATGCCCCAGACGGTGCCGAACAGGCCGATGAAGGGCGCGGTCGACCCCACGGTCGCCAGGAAGGACAGGCCGCGGAACAGGCGCTGTTCCTCGCGCTGGATGGCCACGTTCATGGCCCGGTCGATGCGCCCGATGCCGCCCGCGATCAGCCGCCCGTCATCGCGGTGGCTGCGGCGCCATTCGGTCATGCCCGCGGAAAAGATCCGTTCGGACGGCCCCTTGGGACGGTCGCCAAGCCGGTCATAAAGATCGTCCAAGGGCTCTCCGGACCAGAAGGCGCGGTCAAAGCGGGCGGCCTCCTTGCGCGCCTGCGCAAAGGTCAGGAACTTCTGCACGATGATCGCCCAGGACCAGAACGAGGCCGCGATCAGCATGATCATGACCACCTGCACCGTCAGCGAGGATCGCCAGAACAAAGCCACGGCCGAAAAGTCGATGGCCTCGGCGGCCTGAATGGGTTCCATGGTCTACTGCCTCATCATCAGGGGCCGCAACTGCCCCCTGGCAGCCCGGCGTTGCGGCCTGTTACCCTGTAATTGCCACGGGTTTCAGCCCCCGCGGCAACACAATGGCGTCAATTTTCATCAACCTGCGTCCGTGTTGCCGCATCCGCGCGGCAGAGGCCACGGGTTCAGCCCTCCGGCAGCGCCCGCGACAGGGCGGCGGGCAGGCGCACGGGGCGTCCCCGCCCGTCCAGGCTGACGATCGTCACCCGCGCCGAAAACAGCACCTCATCGCCGCGCAGCACCTGCTGGTCGACCACGATCCGCGCGGCCGTGGCGTGCGACAGGTCGGTGACCACGGTGAGCAGGTCGTCGAAGCGCGCGGGGCGCAGATAGTCGGCCTCGATATGGCGGACGGCGAAGACATGGCCCGACGTCTCCTTCATGCGCATCTGGTCGATGCCGGTGGCGCGCATCCATTCGGACCGCCCCCGCTCGATGTATTTCAGATAGTTCGCATAATAGACGATCCCGGCCAGGTCGGTGTCTTCGTAATAGACGCGCAATGTCAGGTGATGGCTCATGGGGGCCAAAATACGCGCGATCGGTCCCGTCCGCAATCAGACGTCGAACAGCGTCGCCTGACCGGTGGGGACCGGCATGTCCAGGCCCAGATGGCGCCAGGCCCCCTGGGTCAGCATGCGCCCGCGTGGGGTGCGCGCGACCAGGCCCTGCTGCAGCAGATAGGGCTCGATCACTTCCTCGATGGCGTCGCGGCTCTCGGACAGGGCGGCGGATAGCGTCTCGACCCCCACGGGTCCGCCCGCGTAATGCTGCGCCATCTGCGTCAGGTACCGCCGGTCGGCCCCGTCCAGGCCCAGATCGTCCACCCCCAGCCGGTTCAGCGCGATGTCGGCGATCTCGCGCGTCAGGCGGCCGTTCCCCTCCACCAGCGCGAAATCGACCACGCGGCGCAGCAGCCGGCCCGCGATGCGGGGCGTGCCGCGGGCGCGGCGCGCGATCTCCAGCGTGCCTTCGGGATCGGCGCTGATCCCCATCAGCCGCGCGCCGCGCTGCACGATCAGGTCCAGTTCCGCGATCTCATAGAACTGCAGCCGGGTCGGAATGCCGAACCGGTCGCGCAGCGGCGTGGTCAGCAGGCCAAGCCGCGTGGTCGCCCCCACCAGCGTGAAGGGCTGCAGCTCGATCCGCACGGTGCGTGCGGCCGGGCCCTCGCCGATCACAAGATCCAGCTCGAAATCCTCCATCGCGGGGTACAGGATCTCCTCGACCGCGGGGTTCATGCGGTGGATCTCGTCGATGAACAGGACGTCGCGCGCCTCGAGGTTGGTCAGGATCGCGGCCAAGTCCCCCGCCCGCGCGATGACCGGCCCGGATGTCATGCGGAAATTCACCCCCAGTTCGCGTGACATGATCTGCGCCAGCGTGGTCTTGCCCAGTCCCGGGGGGCCGAAGAACAGCGTGTGGTCCATCGCCTTGCCGCGCATCTTGGCGCTTTCGATGAACACCTTCAGGTTTGCGCGCGCCTCGGCCTGGCCCACGAATTCGGACAGGTTCTGCGGGCGCAGCGCGCGATCCTCGACATCGCTGTCCAGCTTTTCGGGGCGCAGGTCAGGGTCCGGCCCGGTCATCCCCGGCCCCACGGCGTGCGCGGCGCGGCGCCGGTGCGGGGGATGCGGCTTGGTCCGGCGGCGGGGGCCGGGTCACGCGGGGCCGTGCCATCCATCGCCATCAGCCGGGCGATCCGTTCCTCGGTCGGGGGGTGGGTGGTGAAAAGCCGGTCGGCCCGCATCGCATGCAGCGGGTTGATGATGAACATAGCCGCCGCGGCGGGGTTCTTCTCGGCCGGCAGGTTCACGCTGCGCCCCGCCGCCTGCGCGATCCGGCTCAGCGCCGAGGCCAGCGCCCGCGGCTTGCCGCTGATCTGCGCGCCGGTCGCATCCGCCTCGTATTCCCGCGCACGAGAGATCGCCATCTGCACCATCATCGCGGCCATCGGCGCCAGGATCATCGCCAGGATGCCGCCGATCATGCCGCCCCGCCCCTCGCGGTTGCCCGCGAACAGCATTATGTTCCCCATCATCGCGATGGCGCCGGCCATGGTCGCGGTGACGGTCATGGTCAGCGTGTCGCGGTGCCGGATATGGGCCAGCTCATGGGCGATCACGCCCTCGATTTCGTCGGCGGACAGGTGGTTCAGCAGCCCCTGCGTCACCGCCACGGCGGAGTTCTGCGGATTGCGCCCTGTGGCAAAGGCATTGGGCTGCAGGGTCGGCAGCAGGTACAGCTTGGGCATGGGCATCTGCGCGCGCTCGGCCAGCCGCGCGGTCATCGCGTGCAGTTCGGCCCCCTGCTGGGGCGACAACTCGACCGCCCCCTGCTGGCGCAGGACCATCTTGTCGCTGTTCCAGTAGCTGAAGAAGTTCATGCCCCCCGCGATCACCAGCGCCATCACCGCACCGCCCGATCCGCCCAGCATCCAGCCCAAGGCCATGACCAGCGCGGTCAGCGCCGCCATCAGCATGAAGACCTTGACGTTTCCTGCCATGTTCAGACCTCCGGTTCAGTCCTTGGGCGCCAGCAGACGCAGCGCCGCGCGGATCAACGCGGGCATGGCCGCCGCCGGTTCCCGCGCCTGCGCCTCGGCCACGGCGGATGCCGCCTCGGACGGACCATAGCCCAGATTGGTCAGCGCCGACAGCGCATCCGCCATCGCCTGACCCTGATGCGCGCCGGTCGCGGGGGCGGGGGCATCGGCGCGACCGCGCGCGGATGCCGCGGAGGGGCCGGGCTCGACGCCCGGTTCCTCCGCATGACCGCCCGCGGCAACGTCCCCCGCATCAATGGTCAGTGCGCCACCCAGGGCCATGACCGACGGCGCCTTGTCCTTCAATTCCAGCACGATCCGCTGCGCCAGCTTGGGACCGACCCCGTTCGCCTTGCGCACCGACGCCCAGTCCCCCAGCGCGATCGCCCGGCCCAGCCCCTCGGGGCCCAGCGTGCTCAGGATCGCCAGCGACACCTTGGCACCGACCCCCTGGACCGACGTCAGCAGCCGGTGCCACTCCTTGTCCAGCATGGTCGGGAATCCGAACAGCTGCAAAAGATCCTCGCGCACCACCAGCTCGGTATACAGCGCGGCCGCCTGCCCCACCGGCGGCAGCCCCGCCGCCGTCCGTTCGCTGACATGCACGATGTATCCCACGCCCCGCACGTCGATCAGCACGTGATCGCGCGCCCGGTGCAGGATGACCCCCGCGATCCGCCCGATCATGCCGCGCCCCGCTTGGGCGTGGCGACCCGCAGCGACCGTCCCTGCAGATGACGGGCGTGACAGATGGCGATGGCCAGCGCATCCGCCGCGTCCGCGCTGTCGAAGACAGCCCCGGGCAACTGGATGCGCACCATGTGCTGGACCTGCTCCTTGCCCGCGTGACCCACGCCTACGACGGTCTTCTTGACGGCGTTGGGCGCGTATTCCCCGACCGATATCCCGGCCTCGGCTGGCGCCAGCAGGGCCACGCCCCGCGCCTGCCCCAACTTCAGCGTCCCGGTCGCGTCCTTGTTGACGAAGGTCTGCTCGACCGCGGCCTCGTCGGGGGCATGGGTCGCGATGACCGCGCACAGGCCTCGGAACAGGACCGACAGCCGCGCGCCCAGATCCTGCGCGCCGTCCGAATGGATGGTGCCGTTGGCGATGTGACGGATGCGCGATCCATCCACCTCGATCATCCCCCAGCCCATGTTCCGCAAACCGGGATCGATACCCAAGACCTTCATGCTGCCCTCTTTTTTCCGATTGCTAGCACGAAGCGCGAACATCTGGCTAGGGGCATGCCGCGGCGGGCCACGGGTATTCGACCGACAAAGACGCCCGGCTCACTCCTCGACCACGTCCAGCACGCCGGGCACCGCGCGCAGCGCCTGGCGCGCGGGGGTGGTCAGGGGGGCGTCGTTGGCAACCTCGATCTCGATGATCTCGTCGCCCTCGCGGATGCGCAGGCGGATCGGGCCGCGCGACCGGGGCGGCACGATGATGTCGGTGCGGATGCGGGTCAGCACCTCGACCAGGCGCGGGATCGTGTCGGCGCCCTGCATCTCGACCGCAAGGCAGCCTGCGCCCGCGTCGGCCACGGCGTCCTCCAGCGCGGTGACCGAATTGGCCAGCATCTTGACCTGATCGCCCGACGGCTCGACCTTGACCTGCAGCACGACGCTGGCGCCCGGTTCCAGCTTGTCGCGGCTGGCGGTCAGCAGGTCCGAGAACACCGTGACCTCATACAGCCCCGTGGGGTCCGACAGGCTGACGAAGGCATAGGCGGTGCCCTTGGCGGACTTACGCTCCATCCGCGCGGCGACCGTGCCCGCGATCTGGGCGACCAGCGGGCCGTTCAGCGCGTCCTGGCTGATCTCGGCCAAGGTCATCACCTTCTTGCGGCGCAGGGCTGGCAGATAGTCGTCCAGCGGATGCCCGGACAGATAGAATCCGACGGCCTTGTGCTCCTGTCCCAGCTTCTCAGTCGGCAGCCAGATGCCCGACAGGGGAGCACGCGGCGGCGGCAGATCCTCTCCGCCCCCGAACAGCGACGTCTGGCTGGAGGCGGCCTGGCTCTGGACCGCCGCCGACCAGGCGACCAGCCCGTCCAGCGACTTCATCACCCGTGCACGGTTGTCGTCCAGCCCGTCGAAGGCGCCGGCGCGGGCCAGCATCTCCAGCGGGCGCTTGCCCACCCGCTTCATGTCGGTGCGCCGTGCCAGGTCGTGGATGTCGCGGAACGGCTGGTCCGCGCGCGCATCGTGGATCAGGCGCATCGCCTCCAGGCCCACGCCCTTCAGCGCGCCCAGGGCATAGTAGATGCGCCCCGGCCCCACGGTGAAGGTCGGCGCCGAGCGGTTGACGCAGGGCGGCACGATCTCGATCCCCATCCGATCGCATTCGCGTTTGTAGACGGCCAGCTTGTCGGTCAGGTGGATGTCGCAGTTCATCACCGCGGCCATGAACTCGACCGGGTGGTTCGCCTTCAGCCACGCGGTCTGATAGCTGACCACGGCATAGGCGGCCGCGTGCGACTTGTTGAAGCCATAGTTAGCGAACTTTTCCAGCAGGTCGAAGACCTCTCCGGCCTTCTTGTCGGGCACGCCGTTGGCGACCGCGCCCTTGACGAACTTGGGCCGCTCCTTGGCCATTTCGGCCGCGATCTTTTTGCCCATCGCCCGGCGCAGCAGGTCGGCGCCGCCAAGCGAATATCCCGCCATGACCTGCGCGATCTGCATCACCTGTTCCTGATAGACGATGATGCCCTGGGTCTCGGCCAGGATGTCGTCGATGGTCGGGTGGATCGATTCCAGGTCGCGCAGGCCGTTCTTGACCTCGCAATAGGTCGGGATGTTCTCCATCGGGCCGGGACGGTACAGCGCCACCAGCGCCACGACGTCCTCGATGCAGGTGGGTTTCATGCGGCGCAGCGCGTCCATCATGCCGCTGGATTCCACCTGGAACACCGCGACCGTGCGCGCGCTGGCGAACAGGTCATAGCTGGCCTTGTCGTCCAGCGGGATCAGGTTGATCTGGTTTTCCGTCCCCGGCGCGGGGTCGTACAACTGCCGCCCGTCGGCGGCGATGTGCAGCGGACGGCCCTGACCGTTGATCAGGTCGACCGCATTCTGGATCACTGTCAGCGTCTTGAGGCCCAGGAAGTCGAACTTGACCAGGCCGGCCTGCTCCACCCATTTCATGTTGAACTGGGTCGCCGGCATGTCGGATGCCGGATCGCGGTACAGCGGCACCAGCTGGTCCAGCGGCCGGTCCCCGATCACCACCCCCGCCGCGTGGGTGGAGGCGTTGCGATAAAGCCCCTCCAGCTGTTCGGCGTAATCCAGCAGGCGGGCCACCACCTCCTCGCGCGCGGCCTCGCGCAGGCGCGGCTCGTCGGCGCGGGCCTTTGCGATGCTGACGGGTTTCACGCCCTCGACCGGGATCATCTTGGACAGGCGGTCCACCTGGCCGAAGGGCAGCTGCAGGACGCGGCCCACGTCGCGCACCGCAGCCTTGGACAGAAGCGCGCCGAAGGTGATGATCTGGCCCACCTTGTCGGCCCCGTACTTGCCCTGCACGTAACGGATCACCTCCTCGCGGCGGTCCATGCAGAAGTCGATGTCGAAATCCGGCATGCTGACCCGTTCGGGGTTCAGGAACCGCTCGAACAGCAGGTTGTAGCGCAGCGGATCAAGGTCGGTGATGGTCAGCGCATAGGCGACCAGCGACCCGGCCCCCGACCCGCGACCCGGACCGACCGGGATGCCCTGTTCCTTGGCCCAATGGATGAAATCGGCCACGATCAGGAAATAGCCGGGAAAGCCCATCTGTTCGATGATGCCCAGCTCGAAATCCAGCCGCGCGGTGTATTCCTCGACCGTGACCGCATGGGGAATCACCTTCAGGCGCTCGGCCAGACCCGCATGGGCCTGACGGCGCAGCTCGGTCACCTCGTCATCGGCGAACTTGGGCAGGATCGGCGCGTGCTTGGACACCGCAAAGGCGCAGCGGCGGGCGATCTCGACGGTGTTCTCGATCGCCTCGGGCAGGTCGGCGAACAGGACCGCCATCTCTTCGGCGGACTTGAAATAATGCTGGGGCGTCAGGCGGCGACGGGGTTGGGACTGGTCGACATAGGCCTTCTCGGCGATGCAGATCAGCGCGTCATGCGCCTCGTACATGGTGGTCTTGGGAAAATAGACATCGTTTGTCGCCACCAGCGGCAGACCCTTGGCATAGGCCAGATCGACCAGACCGCCCTCGGACGCGGCCTCGGCGGCCATCAGTTGGCCGTTCTCGCCGGGATGGCGCTGCAGTTCGACATAGAGCCGGTCGCCGAAGGACGCCGCCAGCCGATCGGCCAGCGCTTCGGCCTTGGGCATCTGGCCCTGCGCGATCAGCAGCCCCAAGGGGCCCGTTGCGCCCCCGGTCAGGCAGATCAGCCCCTCGGCCTTGGCGCACAGCTCGTCGACCGTCACATGCGGCAGCGCCCCGCCCTCGCGCAGATAGAGGCAGGTGGACAGCGCCATCAGGTTCATCCACCCCGCCTGGTTCTGTGCCAGAAGGACGACCGGCCCGGTGGCCTCGGCCATCAACGTCACCTGACAGCCGATAATGGGCTGGATGCCCTTGTCGCGGGCCTTCACGCTGAATTCCAGCGCGGCGAACATGTTGTTCGTGTCGGTCAGCGCGACTGCCGGCATGCCTGCCTCGAAGGCAAGGCTTGGCAATTTGCCTACAGGAATGGCACCTTCCAGCAACGAATGCTCGGAATGTGTGCGAAGATGGATGAATCGGGGGGATTTTGCGGCCATGATCGGGACAGTATCGCAGCGTGACCAAACAGTGCAATTGCGCGGCTGCCGAATTGCGGTCTAAGCAGGTCAGGAATTTGACCAAGGGGACAGAATTGACCGACATGCCCGTGTTCCGCGCCAGGGGTCTGGGCAAGTCCTATCCCGGCGTCCGCGCCAATGACGACGTGTCGTTCCACGTCATGCCCGGAGAGATTCACGCCCTGCTGGGCGAGAACGGCGCGGGCAAGTCGACGCTGGTCAAGATGATCTATGGGCTGGTGCGCCCCGATGACGGGCAGATGTGGCTGGGCGACGGCGCCCATGCGCCCTCCGATCCGCGGGCGGCGCGGGCGGCGGGCGTGGCGATGGTGTTCCAGCATTTCAGCCTGTTCGACGCGCTGACGGTCGCCGAGAACATCGCCCTGGGGATGGAGAACCCGCCGCCGCGGCGCGAACTGTCGGCGCGCATCACCAAGGTCAGCCATGATTTCGGCCTGCCGCTGAACCCCGCGCGGCGCATCGTCACCCTGTCGGCCGGCGAACGCCAGCGGGTCGAGATCATCCGCTGCCTGCTGCAGAACCCGCGCCTGTTGATCATGGACGAACCGACCAGCGTGCTGACCCCGCAGGAGGCCGAATTGCTGTTCGCGACCCTGCGCAAGCTGGCGGCGCAAGGCACCGCGATCCTGTACATCAGCCACAAGCTGGACGAGATCCGCAGCCATTGCGACCGCGCCACGATCCTGCGGCACGGCAAGGTCGTCGACAGCTGCGATCCCCGCGCCCATTCCGCCCGCGACCTGGCCGCGATGATGGTCGGCGGCCAGATGCGCCAGATCGACCGCAGCGGTCGCCAGCCCGGCGCCGTCCTGCTGGAGGTGCGCGCCCTGTCCCAGCCCGCCCCCAATGCCGAGGGCACCGCGCTGAAGGACATCGCCCTGACCCTGCGGGCCGGAGAGATCCTGGGCATCGGCGGCGTCGCCGGCAACGGCCAGGAGGAGCTGTTGGCCGCCCTGTCGGGCGAGGTCCGCAGCGCGCCCGGCACGGTTACGCTGGAGGGCGCGGACCTGTCAGCAGCCGGCCCCGAACCGCGCCGCGTCAAGGGCCTGCTAAGCGCGCCCGAGGACCGGCTGGGCCATGCCGCCGTCCCCGATTTCAGCCTGACCGAGAACACGCTGCTGACCGCGGGCAGCCGCAAGTCCCTGGTCCGCGGCGGGCTGATCGACCACAAGGCGGCGCGCGACTATGCGCTGGCGGTGATCGACGGGTTCGACGTCCGCACCCCCGGCCCCCATGTCGCGGCCCGCGCCCTGTCCGGCGGCAACCTGCAGAAATTCGTCATCGGCCGAGAGGTCATGCAGAACCCGCGCGTGCTGGTCGTGAACCAGCCCACCTGGGGCGTCGACGCGGGGGCGGCAGCCGCCGTGCGGCAATCGCTGCTGGACCTGGCCCGCCAGGGCGCGGGCGTCATCGTCATCTCTCAGGATCTGGATGAGCTTTTGGAACTGTCCGACCGTTTCTGCGCCCTGAACGAAGGCCGCCTGTCGCCCCCCGTCCCCACCGACGGCCTGACGCTGGACCGCATCGGTCTGATGCTGGGCGGTGCACATGGCATGGAAGAGGCGCATCTATGATCACGCTGATCCCGCGCCAAAGTGCCTCGACCGGCTGGCAGGTCGCGACGCCGGTCATGGCCGTGCTGGCCACGATGATCGCCGGCGGGCTGCTGTTCGCGATGCTGGGGCATGACCCGGTCGCGGCGATCCGCACGATCTTCTGGGACCCGCTGTTCGGCCCTGCCGCCGGCTATTCCCGGCCGCAGCTGCTGATCAAGGCCGCGCCGCTGATCCTGATCGCCTCGGGGCTGGCCATCGGCTTTCGCGCCGGCATCTGGAACATCGGGGCCGAGGGGCAGTACATCATCGGCGGCATCACCGGCGCCGCTGTCGCCTTGGCGCTGTATCCGCTGGAGGCCTGGTGGCTGTTCCCGCTGATGGTCGCGGCCGGACTGGCCGGGGGCTGGGCCTGGGGCATGATCCCCGCGATGCTCAGGAACTGGTTCGGCGCATCGGAAATCCTAGTATCGCTGATGCTGGTCTATGTCGCGCAGCGGATCGCGGCATGGATGGCCTTCGGCCCGATGCGCAACCCGCAGGGCATGGGCTTTCCCGGATCGCGCAACCTGCAGCAATACCCCTCGGCCGCGAACCCCGAGCTGATCGCCGGGACCGGCGCGCATTGGGGCGTCGTGGCCGCCGCCGCCGCGGTCCTGGCCACATGGTTCCTGATGAGCCGCCACATCCGCGGGTTCCACATCCGCGCCGCCGGCACCGCGCCGCGCGCCGCGCGGTTCGCGGGCGTGCGGCCGCAGACGCTGGTCGCGTTCTGCCTGGGCCTGTCGGGCGCGCTGGCCGGTGGCGCGGGCCTGTTCGAGGTCGCGGGCCCCGCGGGCCAGATCACCGACAAGCTGGGCGTCGGATACGGGTTCACCGCGATCATCGTGGCGTTCCTGGGGCGGCTGCACCCGGTGGGCATCCTGCTGGCGGGACTGCTGCTGGCGCTGACCTATATCGGGGGCGAACTGGCTCAGCTGACCATGTCGCTGCCCGCCGCGACCGTGCAGGTGTTCCAGGGGATGCTGCTGTTCTTCCTGTTGGGCTTCGACGTCCTGACCCGCTATCAGATCCGCAGAAGGCGCACCGCATGATCGACCCCCTGTCCGTCTTTCTGCTGCTGATCTCGGCCTCGACCCCGATCCTGTTCGCCGCCCTGGGCGAACTGGTCGTGGAACGCGCGGGCGTCCTGAACCTGGGGGTCGAGGGGATGATGATCACCGGCGCGCTGGCCGGTTTTGCCGCCGCCTATGCCAGCGGCAATCCGTTTCTGGGGTTTCTGGTCGCGGCCGTGGCCGGGGCGGCCATATCACTGCTGTTCGCGGCGCTGACGCAGCTGTTCCTGGCCAACCAGGTCGCATCGGGCCTGGCGCTGACCCTGTTCGGCCTGGGCCTGGCCGCGATGTTCGGCAAGCCGTTCGAGGGGGTCAAGGCACCGCCCATGCCGATCGGGCCGCTGCGCATCAACTGGATCGTGTGGCTGGGGCTGGCGATGGTGCCGGTCGTCTGGTGGTTCCTGAACCGCACCCGGCGCGGCCTGGTCCTGCGCGGCGTCGGAGAGAACCACGAGGCCGCCCACGCCCTGGGCTATGACGTGCGCCTGACCCGTCTGGCGGCCATCGCCTTTGGCGGCGCGATGGCGGGGATCGGCGGGGCATTCATATCGATCGCGACGGTCCTGCAATGGACCGAGGGGATGACCGCCGGGGCGGGCTGGATCGCGCTGGCGATCGTGGTCTTCTCGAACTGGACGGCGGCGGGGGTCCTGGCGGGGGCCTGGCTTTTCGGCGGCGTTACCGTGCTGCAGCTGCGCCTGCAGGCGGCGGGCGTGCAGGTGCCGGTGCAGCTGCTGTCGATGGCGCCCTATCTGGCGACCATCATCGTGCTGGTGGCCATCTCGGCCCGGCAGAAATACTCGCGGCGCGCGGGGGCGGCTGCCCCCGGCTCGCTTGGGACCAACTTCCACGCGCTGCGGTAGAACCGCGGCCATACCAACCAAGAGGGATACCATGAACCGCAGACATCTTCTGGCCACGGCCGCCGCCCTGATGACCGCGATGGCCGCCCCGGCCATGGCCCAGGACGAGCCGCTGAAGGTCGGCTTCATCTATGTGGGCCCCGTGGGTGACGGCGGCTGGACCTATCAGCACGACCTGGCCCGCCAGGCCGTCGAGGCCGAGTTCGGCGACCGCGTCGAGACCACCTTCATCGAGAGCGTGCCGGAAGGCGCCGACGCCGAACGCGCCCTGACCCAGCTGGCCCTGGCCGGGAACGAGCTGATCTTCGCGACCAGCTTCGGCTTCATGGACCCGGTGATGAACGTTGCGGCCAAGTTTCCCGACATCAAGTTCGAACATGCCACCGGCTACAAGACCGCCGAGAACGTCGCGACCTATGACGCGCGCTTCTACGAGGGTCGGGCGGTCATCGGCACCATCGCGGGCCGCATGACGGAATCGAACAAGATCGGCTATATCGGGTCCTTCCCGATCCCCGAGGTGATCCAGGGCATCAACTCCAGCTTCATCCATGCCCGCAAGGTGAACCCGGACGTGGAGATGCGCGTCGTCTGGGCCTACAGCTGGTTCGACCCCGCCAAGGAGGCCGAGGCCGCGTCGGCGCTGTTGGCCGAGGGCGTGGACGTGATCCTGCAGCACACCGATTCGACCGCGCCCCTGGCCCAGGCCCAGCAGGCCGGCGCCATCGGCTTCGGTCAGGCCAGCGACATGGCGGCGTTCAAGCCCAGCCCGCGGGTGGCCTCGATCATCGATGAATGGTCGCCCTATTACATCAAGCGCGTCGGCGCGGTGCTGGACGGCACCTGGGAAAGCGGATCCAGCTGGGCGGGCATCGGTGACGGAGAGGTCGTGATCGGAGAGATCACCGACGCCGTCCCCGCCGAGGTCAAGGCAGAGGCCGAGGCCCTGCGCGACGCCATCGGCGCGGGCGAATACCACCCCTTCACCGGGCCGCTGAACAAGGCCGACGGCACCGTCTGGCTGGCCGAGGGAGAGACCGCCAGCGACGCGGACCTGCAGTCGATGAACTTCTACGTCGAGGGCATCACCGCCCAGATCCCGCAGTAAGCGGCCCTGACCGACACCCTGCGCGCCCCGGTCCGAAAAGGCCGGGGCGTTCGTCGTTCCGGCGACATCCCGCGCAGGCCTGGCCGCGATGATGACATCCGGCCGCGACCCCGGCGATACTGTGCGCAACCGATACCGGAGGCCGCCTGATGCGCCTGCTTGCCCTGACCGCCCTGACCGCCCTGCTGCTGTCCACCGCCCCTGCCCTGGCGCAAGACGCCGACGCGCTGCTGGCACGCTTCCTGCAGGACCGGGGCGAGGATATCGACGCCTGCTTCACCGACATGCCACAGATGCGCGACGACCAGCGCGATGCCGATTTCCGGGGTGCGACGGACGCCCCGGTGCCCCTGCGGCGGCTGGTGGTGGCCTTCGACGCATCCGGGTCGATGGCGGGTGCGCTTGGCAGCGACACCAAGATGGCGGCGGCACGGCAGGCGGTCAATGCCCTGCTGGACGACCTGCCTGATGACGTGACCGCCAGCCTGGTGGCCTTTGGCCATCGGGGCACGAACGATGATGCCGGTCGCGCCGAAAGCTGTGCGGGAGTCGAGACCCTGGTGCCCGCCACCGACGATACCACGGCGCTGAAGGCCGCGGCGCAGGCGCTGGAACCGGCGGGCTGGACGCCCTTGGCGGATGCGCTGGCCGCCGCCGGGGCGCAGCTGGCGCCGTCAGACGCGGTGGGCGAACAGGTCGTCTATGTCGTGTCGGACGGAGAGGAGACCTGCGGCGGCGATCCCGTGGAACAGGCGCGCGCCCTGCATGACGGCGACATCCGCGCCGTCGTCAACATCCTGGGCCTGGACCTGCCCGCCGACGAACGCGCCCAGCTGGAGGCCGTGGCCCAGGCTGGGGGCGGCCTGTTCACCCCCATCACCACGCAAAACGAGCTGGCGCGCGAGATCGAGGAAAGGCGTCGCTGGAACGCCAACAGCTTCGAGATGCTGAGAACCAACAACCAGGCGTCGATGACCCAGCTGCGCAATTCCAACGCCGCCGGAGGTGCGCTGCTGCGGCTGAACAACTGCGTCGGCGGTCGTTCGCTGCGCGAGAGCAACCGGGTGCGTGCCTGGTCACGCGACCAGGATCTGACCCCCGACCAGCAGGCCGCGCTGCGCGCCGCGCTGACGGCCGCGCATGACGCCCATGACGCCCGCGCGGCAAAAATCCGCAGCACGCTTGAGGCCGCGCGCGACAGTGCAAACCAGGCCGTCCAGGATCAACGCGACGCCGATGCGGCCGAGTTCGAGGCGGTGCGTTAACCCATCCGCTCGCTGGCATAGCTGCCGGGCGACGGCGGGAAGACCACCGTCTTGGCCGCGTTCAGGAAGACCCGGCCGTGGATATGGGCATGGACCGCGCGGGCCAGCACCTGCGCCTCGACGTCGCGTCCAAGGGAGACATAGTCGCCGGGGGACTGGGCATGGGTCACGCGGACCGTATCCTGTTCGATGATCGGGCCTTCGTCCAGGTCGGCGGTGACATAATGGCTGGTCGCGCCGATCAGCTTGACGCCCCGCTCATAGGCCTGCTTGTAGGGGTTCGCCCCCTTGAAGCTGGGCAGGAAGGAATGGTGGATGTTGATGATCCGCCCCGACATCTGCTGGCACATCCGGTCCGACAGCACCTGCATATAGCGCGCCAGCACGACCAGTTCGGCCCCGGTCTGGTCGATGATCTCCATCTGGCGGGCCTCGGCCTCGGCCTTGTTCTCGGGCGTGACGCGGATCATGTGGAAGGGGATGTCGTGGTTCACGACGACCTTCTGGTATTCGTGGTGGTTCGACACGACGCCCACGATCTCGATCGGCAGGGCACCGATGCGCCAGCGGTACAGAAGGTCGTTCAGGCAGTGCCCGAACCGGCTGACCATGATCAGCACCTTCTTCTTGACGGCATCGTCGGTGACCTCGACCTCCATGCCGAACCGCGTGGCGATGGGCGCGAACATCGCGCGCAGGCTCTCCAACGTCGCGGCCCCTTCGGAGCGGAAGCTGACCCGCATGAAGAACCGACCCGTCTCGACGTCGTCGAACTGGGCGCTGTCGGTGATGTTGCAGTGCGCATCCGCCAGCGCGCCGGAAATCGCCGCGACGATGCCGCGGGTCGAGGCGCAGGTCACGCGCAGGGTGAAGGTCTTCATATGGGGTCCCCGTTTTGCCGATGGCGCGAACGCCACCGGCATTTCAACGCATTGCCCGCGAAGGGCAATCACGTTTGCGACGGCGGGGGGCCGCCCGCGACATCAGGCGGCCCGGATCAGGCCGCCGGCAGCCGCGCCTCGACCATGCCCGCATACCAGCTGGAGCCCGCCGGGATCGCGTCGTCGTTGAAGTTGTAGGCCGGGTGATGGACCATCGCCGTGTCGCCGTTGCCGACCCAGATATAGGCGCCCGGACGTTCGTTCAGCATATAGCTGAAATCCTCGCCGCCCATCATCGGCTGCATGTCCATGTTCACCCCGCCCGAGATGTCGCGCGCCACGTCGGCGGCCCATTCCGTCGCCTGCGGGTCGTTCATCGTGACCGGATAGCCACGCTGGTAATCGACATCGGCACGTGCGCCCATCGCGGCGGCGATGTTGGTGGCGACGCGCTTGATCCCCTCCTCCAGCTGGTCGCGGACCTCGGGGGCCAGGCTGCGGGCGGTGCCCTTCAGCTGCACGACCTGCGGGATCACGTTATGCGCCGTCGAATCCGTCGACACCACGCAGACCGAGATCACCGCGTTCTTCAGCGGGTCGATGTTGCGCGCCACGACCGACTGCAGCGCCACGACGATCTGGGCGGCGGTCAGGGTGGTGTCGATGCATTCATGGGGCTTTGCGGCATGGCCGCCCTTGCCGGTCACGGTGATGTCGAACTGATCGGCCGCCGCCATCATCGCGCCGGGCCGGATCGAGAACTGGCCCACCGGCATGCCGGGC
The DNA here is from genome assembly GCF_040148865.1 of Paracoccus sp. NFXS7. Lineage (NCBI taxonomy): Bacteria > Pseudomonadati > Pseudomonadota > Alphaproteobacteria > Rhodobacterales > Paracoccaceae > Paracoccus > Paracoccus sp. NFXS7. The sequence continues at coordinate 41,147 of NZ_JAKEKV010000011.1, read as the reverse complement.
ATGTTGTGCATGCCGTAGAACTCGTCGATCTTCCAGCGGTCGACCAGCCCGTCCAAGACCATCGCCTCGCCCCCGGCACCGCCTTCTTCCGCGGGCTGGAAGATCACGATGGCGGTGCCGTCGAAATTGCGCGTCTCGGCCAGGTACTTGGCCGCACCCAGCAGCATGGCGGTGTGGCCGTCATGGCCGCAGGCATGCATCTTGCCCGGCGTCTTTGACGCGTATTCCACGCCCGTCTGCTCGATGATCGGCAGCGCGTCCATGTCGGCGCGCAGGCCCACGACGCGGCCCTTGCTGTCGGTCCGGCCCTTGATGACGCCGACGACGCCGGTGCGGCCCACACCCTCGGTGACCTCGTCACAGCCGAATTCGCGCAGCAGGTCGGCCACGCGGCCCGCGGTGCGGTGGACGTCGTACAGCAGTTCGGGATGTTCGTGGAAATCGCGGCGCCAGGCGGTGATTTCGGGCAGCAGTTCGGCAAAGCGGTTCTTGACGGGCATGGTTGTCTCCTTCGGGCGCAGGGTGGCGATTTCCTGCACGATCTGCAAGAGGGGCCAGGGGCACCCCGCCACGCCCTGCCCGAAAAATGATCAGCCGTGGGTAACCGGATCGACCAGCACGCGGTGCCCCGGCGCGACCTCTCGGTAGACGGACGGCTTGGCCACATAATCGACCGGGTGCATGGGCGACGGGATGGGCTTGAAGCTCAGATCCTCGCTGATCTTCTTCTGGCGCGGGTCGGCCACGGGCACCGCCGACATCAGCTGGCGGGTATAGCTGTGCTGGGGGTTCTCGAAGACCTGCCGGCGGGTGCCCAGTTCGACGATGCGGCCCAGATACATCACGCCCACATGGTGGCTGACGCGTTCGACGACGGCCATGTCATGGCTGATGAACAGCATCGATATGCCCAGGTCCTGCTGCAGCTCCATCAGCAGGTTCAGCACCTGCGCCTGGACCGACACGTCCAGCGCCGACACGGCCTCGTCCGCGATGATCAGCTTGGGGTTCAGCGCCAGGGCGCGGGCAATGGCGATGCGCTGGCGCTGGCCGCCCGACATCTCGTGCGGATAGCGCCGCATGAAGCTGCGCGGCAGTTCAACCCGGTCGAACAGGGCCGCGATGCGGTCCTGGCGTTCGGACTTGCTGCCGATGCCATAGTTCTCCATCGGTTCTGCGACCTGGTCGTAGAGCTTCATGTGCGGGTCCAGGCTGGCGAACGGGTCCTGAAAGATCATCTGCATGTCGCGGCGCGACTTGCGCAGCGCGTTCGCCGACAGGCCGATGATGTCGGTGCCACCCAGGTCGACCGTGCCCGATTCGGGCTCAACCAGGCGCAGGATCGACCGCCCGCAGGTGGACTTGCCGCAGCCGGATTCCCCCACCAGCGACAGCGTCTCGCCGGCGTTGATGGTAAAGCTGACATCCTCGACCGCGTGCACGCGCGCGACGGTGCGGCGCAGCAGGCCGCCCTTGACCTTGAACCGCGTGGTCAGGTTCTTGACCGTCAGCAGCGGCGTGGGGTTGGCCACGACGATGGGTTCGGGGGCGCCGGTCGATCCGTCGCTCATCAGGCGCAGGCGTTCGGGGGCGGCCTTGCCGGTCATCTCGCCCAGGCGCGGGACGGCGGCCAGCAGCATCTTGGTGTAATCCCGCTGAGGATTCTCGAAGATCTGCTCGACCGGGCCTTCCTCGACCTTCTCGCCGCGATACATGACCACCACGCGGTCGGCCATCTGGGCGACCACGGCCATGTCATGGGTGATGAAAAGGACGGCAATCTGCTTTTCCCGCTTCAGCCGGTCGATCAGCGCCAGGATCTCCGCCTGGATCGTCACGTCCAGCGCTGTCGTGGGCTCGTCGCAGATCAGCAGGCGCGGCTCGCAGGCCATGGCGATGGCGATCACGACGCGCTGGCGCATGCCGCCCGACAGTTCGTGCGGATACTGGTCCAGCCGGCGTTCGGGTTCGGGAATGCGGACCTGGCGCAGGATCTCCAGCGCGCGGGCGCGGGCCTCGGCCTTCTTCAGGCCGCGATGGGTGATCAACCCCTCGACCAGCTGGTCGCCGACGGTGAAGACCGGGTTCAGCGCGGTCATCGGCTCCTGGAAGATCATGCCGATCTGGTTGCCGCGAATGTCGCGCATCGCGGCGCTGTTCTGGCGGGCCAGGTCGACGACCTTGCCGTCATCCTGTTCGAACATCAGCTGGCCGCCCGCGATGGTGCCCCCGCCGAATTCCACCAGCCGCATCAGCGACAGCGAGCTGACCGATTTCCCCGACCCGGATTCGCCCACCACGCAGACGCATTCGCCCGGCTTGATGTTGAAGCTGACATCCTTGACGCCGACCACGACCCCATCGTTGGTTTCGAATTCGACCCGCAGTTTCTCAATGGAAACAAGAGGTTTGTCGTCAAGCATCTGGGGCCCCCGGGAAAGATCAAGCCAGCAGGCTAGCCATTGCCCGGGGAAAGTCAAAGCCCAAACGCATGTGCGATGGGTCTTGCCTTTCGCAGAGGCTTCGTTCGATGATGCGCGCATTCCGCAGGGACGATGACAACACGAACAACCACCCGGACAATCGGGGACGCGACAAGACGATCAGCCCCCGAATGGCTGAAGGTGGCGTGGAACCCCCCGCGGGCCGCAACACCCAACAGGAGAGTGTAATGAAACTGAGAACCGGTCTGATGGGCGCCGCCGCCACGCTGGCGATGGCCCCTGCCGCTTTCGCGGAACGCGGCAGCGACGGCCAGCTGAACATCATCATGTGGCAGGCCCCGACCCTGATGCACCCCTATCTGTCGGGCGGCACCAAAGAGGTCATCGCCGGCAGCCTGGTCCTGGAACCGCTGGCGGGCTACGACACCGAAGGCCAGATCTATGCGCGCCTGGTGACCGAGATCCCGTCGCTGGAGAACGGCGGCATCGCCGAGGACCTGACCTCGGTCACCTGGAAGCTGCGCGACGACGTGAAATGGTCGGACGGCACGCCGCTGACCGCCGATGACGTCGTCTTCACCGCCGAATACTGCATGGACCCCGAGGGCGGCTGCGCGCAGCTGGCCAAGTTCGAGGGCATCACCGCGGTCGAGGCGGTCGATCCGCAGACCGTCAAGGTCACCTTCGATTCGCCGCGCGCCGACCCGTTCTCGGCCTTTGTCGGATCGCAGTCGCCGATCCTGCAGAAGGCCCAGTTCGAGGCCTGCAAGGGCGTGAACGCGCCGACCTGCACCGACCAGAACTTTGGCCCGATCGGCACCGGCCCGTTCCGCGTCACCCAGTTCCTGACCAACGACACGATCAGCCTGGAAGCGAACCCGGAATACCGCGACGCGGCCAAGCCCGCCTTCGCGACCGTGCTGGTCAAGGGTGGCGGCGATGCGGCCGGCGCCGCGCGGTCGGTCATGGAGACGGGCGAGTTCGACTATGCCTGGAACACCCAGCTGGCCCCAGACGTCATCGCCGGCATGGAGGCCGCGGGCCGCGGCAAGGTCTCGGCTGCCTTCGGCACGCTGGTGGAACGCATCCACGTCAACCTGACCGACCCGTCGTCGTCGCTGCCCGAGGGCGAGCGTTCGACCGCGGCGCATCCGCATCCGTTCCTGTCGGACCCGGCGGTGCGCAAGGCGCTGTCCATGGCCATCGACCGCGCCCTGCTGGTCGAGATCGGCTATGGCACGTCGGGCCAGCCGACCTGCAACTATGTCCCCGCCCCCGAGGCCTGGGCGTCCGACAACACCGAATGCCTGACCCAGGACATCGCCGGTGCGAACGCCCTGCTGGACGAGGCAGGCTGGACGATGGGCGGCAACGGCGTGCGTGAGAAGGACGGCGTGCAGCTGAACATGGTCTTCCAGACCTCGGTTAACGCGGTCCGCCAGGACTTCCAGGCGCTGATCAAGCAGTGGTGGTCGGAAATCGGCGTCCAGACCGAACTGAAGACGGTCGACGCGTCGGTGTTCTTCGGCTCGGATGCGGGCTCGCCCGACACGCTGCAGAAGTTCTATGCCGACGTCGAGATGTATGCCGACAACTTCGACGGCAACAACCCGGCGCCCTACCTGTCCAAGTGGACCTGCGACAAGGCGCCCTCGCCCGCCAACCAGTGGCAGGGCGAGAACATCAGCCGCTTCTGCGACCCGGAATACGACCGCATGGTCGACGAGATCGAAGGCATCGTCGATGCCGACGAACGCGCCGCCATGGGCCGGACGATGAACGACATGCTGACCAAGGACAGCAACGCGATCATCCCGCTGGTCTATCGCGGCACGGCCTCGGCGCATTCGAACACGCTTGGCGGCGTGCAGCTGAACGCCTGGGACAGCGAGATCTGGAACGTCGCGGACTGGACCCGCGTCGAACAGTAATGCATCCTGCCGCCCTGGCCCTGCGCCGGGGCGGCGCCCCTCTCTCAGGGGCCCGCGGGCGCGCGGGACCGTGACGGGGGGACACAGATGCCCAGAAACCACCGGATCGAGGCACCATGCTGAGTTTCACCATCCGCCGGCTGCTGCTGGCCATTCCGACATTGCTGTTCATCTCGCTGGTGATCTTCCTGCTGCTGGAAGCCTCGCCCGGCGATCCCTTGGGCGACGTGCCCCTGACCGTGCCCCCGGAGGTCCGCGAACGCATGCGTGCGGCCCTGGGCCTGGGCGAGCCCTGGCCGGTCCGCTACCTGCTGTGGCTGAAGCAGTTCTTCTGGGTAGAGCCGCTGTACTGGACCGACCAGTGGTTCGGCACGAACTTCAGCGACGGCGCCCAGCGCATCATAAGCTTCCAGTCGCGCAGCCCCGTCTTCGACGTGATCGCCCAGCGCGTGCCGCAGACCCTGACCGTGGTCGGCATGTCCTATCTGGTGGGCATCCTGATCGCGATCCCCATCGGGATCATCTCGGCCTACAAGCAGTACAGCTGGTTCGACCAGATCGGCACCTTCGTGTCGATGATCGGGTTCTCGATGCCCACCTTCTTCACCGGCGTCGTGCTGATCATCATTTTCGCGGTGAACCTGCAGTGGTTCCCGTCGGTCTATGACACCACGCTGCAGGTCGACGACTGGGCCAGCTTCAAGCAGCAGGCCCGCCAGATGGTGATGCCCGTGACGGTGCTGGCGCTTTACAACGCGGCGCAGATCAGCCGCTTCATGCGCTCGTCCATGCTGGACAACCTGGGCCAGGACTATGTCCGCACCGCCCGCGCCAAGGGCCTGTCCGAACGTGTCGTCGTGTTGAAGCACGTCTTGCGCAACAGCCTGATCCCGGTCGTGACCGTGATCGCGCTTGGCCTGCCGGCGGTCTTCGGCGGCGCCATCATCACCGAACAGGTGTTCAAGGTGAACGGGCTGGGACAGCTGCTGATCACCTCGATCCACGGCAACGACATCCCGATGGTCCTGACGCTGACCTTCATCTTTGCCATCCTGATCGTCGTCTTCACCCTGATCGCAGACATCCTCTATGGGGTGCTGGACCCGAGGATCCGCTATGACTGACCCCAAATCCCCCGACGACCTGCGCGCCGCCGCAGGCAACGCCGCCGTCCCCGCCGCCGCCAGCCCCCCGGTCGTGCCCCCCCAGGGCGCGGTCGAGACCCGCAGCCAGTGGTCCGACGTCTGGCGCCAGTTCCGCAGCCACCGCGGCGCGATGGTGGCGCTGGTGCTGTTCGTGGCGATCATCCTGTTCGTGTCCGTCGGACCGCTGATCTGGACGATCGACCCGACCTATGTGGACATCCGCGCCCGCAACTCGGGCTTCTCCGCGTCCCATCCCCTGGGCACCGACCAGCTGGGCCGCGACCTGCTGGCGCGCCTGATGGCGGGCGGCCAGGTGTCCATCGCCGTCGGCCTGACCGCAATGATCATCGCGATCTTCCTGGGCAGCCTGATCGGCGTGATGTCGGGCTATTTCCGCCGGCTGGACGCACCGCTGATGCGCCTGACAGAGCTGTTCCTGGCGCTGCCGCTGCTGCCCCTGCTGCTGCTGATGGTGACGCTGTTCCGCGAGCCGCTGTCGCAGACCTTCGGCCCGGCGCTTGGCATCTTCTTCCTGATCGTGACGGCCATCGGCGCGACCAGCTGGATGCAGGCCGCCCGCATCGTGCGCGGCGAGGTGCTGGGCCTGAAGGAACGCGAGTTCATCCTGGCCGCGCGGTCCATCGGCACGCCGTCGCACCGGATGATCACGCGCCACATCCTGCCCAACGTGCTGTCGCCGATCATGGTGGCCGCGACCCTGGGCATTGCCACCGCGATCATCACCGAAAGCGCGCTGTCCTTCTTGGGCTTGGGCTTTCCGCCCGACTTCCCGACCTGGGGACGGCTGCTGTTCGATGCCGTGGACCAGATGGTGCTGTATCCGTGGCGGGTGATTTTCCCCGGCCTGCTGATCTCGCTGACGGTGCTGTGCGTGAACTATATCGGCGACGGGCTGCGCGATGCCATGGACCCCCGCATCCGGGGGCGCTGACGGAAAAGGGGGGCCAAGCGGCCCCCCTTCTTCGTTTCAATAGGCCGCGCTGCCGCTGCCCGCAGGCAGGGCGCCATAGGGCAGCCAGATCGTCTTGGACCGCGTGGCGTGATGCAGGAACGCCTCGCCCTGCGCGTGAACACCGGTCCAGTCGCGGGCGGGCACGGCCCAGACCGGCTTCAGGTTCCCCGCCGCCGCCCGGTCCACCGCCGCCAGACCTGCCGCAGGTCCCGCGTGCCAGAAGCCCGCGACCTCCTCATGGGCGGCCAAGGGCACGGCCAGATCGGCGGTGACCCCGGTCACGATGTTGACCACACCACCCGGCAGGTCGGACGTGTCGAACACCTGATAGAGGTCCGTCACCGCCAGCGGATCGTCCTGCGCGGGGATCGCCACGACCGCGTTGCCCATGGCGATGGCGGGCAGCACCAGCGACAGGAACCCCGCCAGCGGCTGCGCATTCGGGCAGGCAATGCCGATGACGCCCATCGGTTCGGGGATCACGTTGACCAGATGGCCCGGCTTGGCCTGCACGGTCGCGCCGTCGAACTTGTCGGCCCAGGCCGCATAGTGGAAGGCGCGGGCGATGGCGGCATCGACCTCGGCCCGGCTGGTGCGGGCGGCGAATTCCGCGGCCCGCGCCGACAGGTTCTCGGCGATGTAATAAAGGACCTGCGCGCGGGCATGGCCGCCCGCCGCCGCCCATTTCCCCGCCTTGGTCGCGGCCTCGACGGCGTTCCGGATATCCTTGCGGCTGCCCAAGGGGGCCAGCCCGCCTGGCACCGCATACATCGCGCCGCCATCGGGCCGCTTCTGCGCGCCGCCGCAATAGAGCTTGGCCGTGCGGTCGATGCCCTGCTGCGGCGCGGCCCCGTCCGTCACCGCGACGGCGGTCTTGGGCGCGACCTCGCGCGCTGGTTTCACCGCAGGCTCGGCCAGATAGTCGCGCATCCCCGCGGCCCCGCCCTCGCGGCCATAACCGCTTTCGCGATAACCGCCGAAGGGGGCCGCGGCGTCGAACATGTTGGCGCCGTTGATCCAGATCACCCCGGCCTTGATCCGCGCGGCGATGTCGGTGGCGACCGTCGCGCTTTCCGACCAGACCGATCCGGCCAGGCCATAGCGGGTGTTGTTGGCCAGCTCGACCGCCTCATCCGCGGTGCGGAAGGTCGACAGCGTGGCGATGGGGCCGAAAATCTCCTGCTCCATGCCGGGATTGGCGGGGGCGATGTTCTTCAGATAGCCGGGTGCGATGAAGCAGCCCTCCTGCGCCTGCCCGCCGACCAGCTCCGCCCCGGCATCGGTCGCCGCACGGCAGATCGACAGAATGCGGTCCTTTTGTACCGGATCGACGATGGCGCCGATATCGGTGGACTTGTCCAGCGGTGCGCCCACGCGCAGCCGCGCCATGCGGGCCGACAGCAGCGTTTCGAACCGCGCGGCCACGGATTCCGCCACCATGATGCGCGACCCCGCGCAGCAGACCTGGCCCTGGTTGAACCAGATGCTGTCCACCACGCCCTCGACGGCGGCGTCCAGATCGGCGTCTTCCATCACCACGAAAGGGGACTTGCCGCCCAGCTCCAGCGTCAGCTTGCGCCCGGTCCCGGCCAGGGCGGTGGCGATGCCGCGCCCGACCTCGGTCGAGCCGGTGAAAGCGATCTTATCGACCTCGGCCGCGACCAGCGCCGCGCCCGTTGCCCCGTCGCCGGTCACGATGTTCACGACGCCCGCGGGCAGGCGGACCTCCTGGCAGATCTCGGCGAAGGCCAGGGCGGTCAGGGGGGTGTATTCGGCAGGCTTCAGGACGACCGTGTTGCCCGCGGCCAGCGCCGGCGCGACCTTCCAGGCCAGCATCAGCAGCGGAAAGTTCCACGGGATGATTTGCCCGCAGACGCCCAAGGGGGCATGGCCCGGAAACCGCGTGTCGCGCAGTTCCGCCCAGCCCGCATGGTGATAGAAATGCCGCGCGACCAGCGGCACGTCGATGTCGCGCGCCTCGCGGATCGGCTTGCCGTTGTCCAGCGTCTCCAGGACCGACAGGAAGCGCTCGCGCTTTTGCACATGCCGGGCCAGCGCATAGAGGTGCCGCGCCCGTTCGGTGCCGGGCAGCGCGGCCCAGCCCTTCTGCGCGCGGCGCGCGGCCTTGACCGCCGTCGCGACGTCGTCCGCCGTTCCCTGCGTCACGCGGGCCAGAACCTCGCCGGTGGCGGGGTCGCGGGTCTCGAACGTCTCGCCCGGCTTGGTGAAGCTGCCGTTGATGAAATGGCCGAACGTCCCGCGCTGGGCCAGCCAGTCGCGGGCCGCGGACGCATCCTCGGTCGAGGGGCCGTATTCCATCGTCTGCATGATCTCGCTCACTTTGGTCATCGGATCCTCAGGCAATCGCTTGGCGGTGGGCGGCGGCGTAGCGGCCCGTCACATGGTGGCTGATCTGGCGCTCGATATCGCCCAGCAGGCTGGAGGCGCCGATGCGGAACAGGTCCGGGGCCAGCCAGTCGCGGCCCAGCTCCTCGTTCATCAGCACCTGCCAGCTGATCGCGTCCTTGGCGGTGCGCAGGCCCCCCGCGGGCTTGAAGCCCACCTTGATGCCGGTGCGGGCATGGAAATCGCGGATCGTGCGGACCATGACCAGGCTGACCGGCAGGGTCGCGTTCACGCCCTCCTTGCCGGTCGAGGTCTTGATCCAGTCAGACCCGGCCTGCATCGCCACATGGCTGGCCTTGGCGACATTCTCCAGCGACTTCAGATCGCCGGTGGCCAGGATCGCCTTCATCCGCGCGGCCCCGCAGGCCTCGCGCATGGCGCGCAATTCGTCATACAGCGCCGCCCAGTTGCCCTGCAGCACGTGGGCGCGGGTGATGACGATGTCGATCTCATCGGCGCCCTGATCCACGGCATAGCGGATCTCGGCCAGGCGCAGGTCCAGGGGCATCAGGCCTGCGGGAAAACCCGTCGCCACGCTGGCCACCGGAATGCCGCTGTTGCCCAGGGCGCGTTTGGCGGGCGCGACCATCGTCGGATAGACGCAGACCGCGCCGGTGGTCAGGCCGGTCACGCCCACGGCCTCCAGCAGATCGGCGGCGATCGGCTGGCGCGCCTTGGCACACAGACGGGCAACCCGGTCGGGCGTGTCATCGCCCGCCAGCGTGGTCAGGTCGATGCAGCGCACCGCGTTCAAAAGCCACGCGGCCTGGTGATCCTTCTTCAGGCTGCGGCGTGCGGGCAATGTCGCCGCACGGCGTTCGACGGCGGGGGTGTTGATGCGGATGCCCTCGAACCAGTCGGGGTGCAGGTCGGTTCCGGGGTTGGTCATGCCGGTCTCCTTGCGCTGCGCTGACGGAACTGCGCCCACATGCGCCAGACCAGCGTCAGCAATGCCAGCAGCACGCCACAGACGATCAGCGCGGCCCAGTTGGTCGGGCGGTCGTCGGGGCCCGCCACGGTGTTGATGGAAATCGCATTGGGATAGGTCGACATCCACGGCAGACGCCAGCCATAGGCGGTCACGCTGACCCAGATCGGATCACGCGCCGAGGACTGCAGGTTCGTGGCCTCTGCCTGCAGGTTCGCGCTGTCGTACTTGAAATAGGGCGGCCAGACCCAGCCCGTATCCTCGTTGCGATAGACGAAGACGCGCCCGCCGGGCCGCACCGCGTCGATGAAGCGCACGTCGCGCTGGCCCTGGGCGTTCTCGACCGTGCCGGTGCTGTCAGACGCCCAGAAGATCGCGGCCGAGGGCGGGATCTCCGTCAGGCGGTTGTAGGTGTTGCTGATCCGCAGCGTGTTCTGGGACGGCAGGGTGTAATCCAGCAGGCCAAAGACCAGGATGCCGAACAGGACGCCTGCGACGACGCGCACATAATACATGGCAGCTCCTATTGCCAGTTGACCAGGATGACGATGACCACGACGGCCAGCGTGGGCAGCACGAAGACCAGGCCGGCCAGCCGCGCCCGCAGGGTCCGGTTGAACCCGACCATCGCCTTGGCGATGAACGCGCGCCGTGCGGCGGTGTTCCCTGCCTGGTCGGGATGGCGGGCATCCCACCGGTTCTCAAGCCGTTCGACCTGTCCGGACCGGATATGCATGCGCAGCAGCACATAGAACACCACCTGCGCCGCCAGCACGAACAGCCACAGCCGGATCACCGCCACCGCAAAGCCCCCGTCATCATTGGCGACCACGTTAGCACGCCCCGCGCGGCAGGGGCCAGATGTCGCGTCGCGTCACGGCGGCGCAGCGTGCAACCCTTTGAACGCGTGCGGCGTTCGGCGGCCGAAAGGACCCCCATGACCCGCCCGATGTCCGAACAAGCCGTCCTGCGCCTGTCGATCGCCATGACCTTCGTCGTGGCGGCGGTGGGGATCGGTTTCGGCGTGGCGTCGGGGTCGGCGTCGATCATCTTCGACGGCATCTATTCGCTGACGGATGCGGTGATGACGTCGGTCGCGCTGCTGGTGTCGTCGCTGATCACCCAACGCCTGTCGGAACGCCGCCAGGCCCGGCTGGTCCAGCGGTTCACGATGGGCTTCTGGCACCTGGAGCCGATGGTCCTGGGCCTGAACGGCATCCTGCTGTCGGGGGCCGCGGTCTATGCGCTGGTCACCGCGGTGGGCAGCCTGCTGGCCGGGGGGCGCGAACTCGATTTCGGGCGGGCCATCGTCTATGCGGTCGTCGTGGTGATCGTAGCGGTGGGCATGGCGATCCACAACCGTCACGCCAACCTGTCGATCCGGTCCAACTTCGTGGCGCTGGACGTGCAGGGCTGGACCATCTCGGCGGCGCTGACGGGGGCGCTGCTGGCGGCCTTCGTGTTCGGCTGGGCGATCCAGGGGACGGCGCTGGACCACCTGTCGCCCTATGTCGACCCGGCGGTGCTGGCGCTGGTCTGCGTGATCGTGATCCCGCTGCCGGTGCCCACCATCCGCCGGGCGCTGGCAGACATCCTGCTGATCACGCCGCCGGACATGATGGCGCAGGTCGACCGCGTGGCCCGCGACGTGGTGGCCCGGCACGGATTCCTGGACTACCGCGCCTATGTCGCCCGCGTCGGCCGTGGCCGCCAGATAGAGCTGTACTTCATCGTCCCCCAGGGCCAGCCCCCCCGCCCGCTGGAAGAATGGGACGCCATCCGCGACCAGATCGGCGACGCCATCGGCGGCGACATCACGAACCGCTGGCTGACCATCGCTTTTACCACCGACCCCGAATGGGCCGACTGACCAGGAGCATCACCATGACCTCGACCGCGCTGACCGATCCGACCGCCGACCTGCAGGCCGAACTGGACCGCCTGGCCGCCCGCCAGCTGGCCGGGCGCGGCCTGCTGATGCGCGGGGTCGAGGCGGTGGGCCGCCTGACCGAAGGTGCCGCCACCACCGTTCTGGGCCTGTCGCCCGTGTCGCTGGAAAAGGTCATGGAAAGCGCCTTCCGCCAGCTCTACGACCTGTCCGCGCGCGGCGACGGCATCAGCGTCGTGCGCGATGCGCCGCTGGTCGCGAACCGGGCTGCGGCGGTGATGTCGGGGGCCACGGGCGGCTGGTTCGGTCTGGCCGGGATCGTGCCCGACCTGGTCGCCTCGACGACCGTCATCTTCAATTCCATCCAGAAGGTCGCGCGAAAGCACGGGTTCGACACCACCGACCCGCAGGTGCGGCTGGAATGCCTGGCGGTGTTCCAGTACGGCGAACCCGGTCAGGACGGCGATGCCGCCGCGCAATCGTTTCTGGCGAACCGCCTGCTGACCAACGGCCAGACCGTGTCGACGCTGATCACGCGGTTCGCCGGCCAGTTCGCGACCCGCCTGACGACCAAGCTGGGCGCACAGGCGGTGCCGGTGCTGGGCGCCGCCACGGGGGCGGCGATCAACTATGCCTTCCTGGACTATTACGAACGGGTGGCCGACATTCATTTCCGCCTGCTGCGGCTGGCGCAGGACCATCCGGGCACCGATGTGGACGCGGCCTATGCGCAGGCGTTGACCCGCGCCGGACAGCCCCGCCTGACCCGCCGTCAGAAGGGGACGTCGTCGCCCCCGCCCGCCGGCTGAACATAGGCCGCCTTGATGTTCTTGAACCCCGCCTCGAACTGGACGGTCAGCGTGTCCTCGGCGATGCCCATCACCTGACCCTCGCCGAACTTGGCGTGGGTCACGCGGTCGCCCACCGTGAACCGCGACGCGGGCGCCGCGTTGATCGTGACCGGCACGCGATGCACCGGCTGGCCGCGATCCGCCGCCCGCGCCTGCATCCGCTTCCACCCCGGAGAGGCATAGACATCGGCCTTGGCCACCCGTTCGTCCATCCGCGTGCCGCCCGCCATCGCCGCACCATAGCCGCCGCCATACAGGCCCGGCGGGGTCAGCACCTCGACATGCTCCTCGGGCAGCTCGTCGATGAAGCGTGACGGCAGGGCGCTCTGCCACTGGCCGTACAGGCGCCGGTTGCCCGCGAAGGTGATCGTGGCCAGCCGTTCGGCCCGCGTGATGCCGACATATGCCAGCCGCCGCTCCTCCTCCAGGCCCTTGGTGCCCTGCTCGTCCATGGCGCGCTGGTTGGGGAACAGGCCGTCCTCCCATCCGGGCAGAAAGACGACCGGAAACTCCAGCCCCTTGGCGCCGTGCAGGGTCATGATGCTGACCTGTTCGTCGTCGTCGGCATTGTCGCGGTCCATGACCAGCGACACGTGCTCCAGGAACCCCTGCAGGTTCTCGAACTCCTCCAGCGCCTTGACCAGTTCCTTGAGGTTGTCCAGACGCCCCGGCGCGTCGGGCGACTTGTCGTTCTGCCACATCGCGGTATAGCCCGATTCGTCCAGCACCCGCTCGGCCAGCTCCACATGGCCGACACCGTCGCGCACCGCCATATGCGACCGCCCGATCAGGCCTACGAAATCGCGCAGGTTGGCCAGCCCCTTGCCGCCCAGCTGCTTGTCCTCGACCACGATCCGCGCGCCCTCCAGCAGGTTCACGCCGTTCTGGCGCGCCGCATGCTGGACCGTCTGCAGCGCCTTGTCGCCAAGGCCCCGCTTGGGCGTGTTCACGATCCGCTCGAAGGCCAGATCGTCGTCCGGGCTGACGACCAGCCGGAAATAGGCCATCGCGTCGCGGATTTCCTGCCGCTCATAGAACCGCGGGCCGCCGATCACCCGATAGGGCAGGCCGATGGTCATGAACCGGTCCTCGAAGGCCCGCATCTGGTGCGACGCGCGCACAAGGATCGCCATGTCGTTCAGGCTTACGCGGCCCAGGGCCTGTCGATGGCCGCCCTGGAACGCCTCGATCTCCTCGCCGATCCAGCGGGCCTCGGCCTCGCTGTCCCAATGCCCGATCAGGCGCACCGGTTCGCCCGGTTCGGCATCCGTCCACAGCGTCTTGCCCAACCGCCCCTGGTTTGCCGCGATCAGGCCGGACGCGGCCGCCAGGATCTGCGGGGTGGACCGGTAATTCTGCTCCAGCCGGATCACCTCGGCGCCCGGAAAGTCCTTCTCGAAACGCAGGATGTTGCCCACCTCGGCCCCGCGCCAGCCATAGATCGACTGGTCGTCGTCGCCCACGCAGCAGATGTTGCGATGCGCCTGCGCCAACAGCCGCAGCCACATGTACTGCGCGACGTTGGTGTCCTGATACTCGTCCACCAGGATATAGCGGAACCGGTCCTGCCATTGGCGCAGCACGTCTGGATGCGCCTGGAACAGCGTCACGCAATGCATCAGCAGGTCGCCGAAATCGACCGCGTTCAGCGTCAGCAGCCGGTCCTGATAGGCCGCGTACAGCTTGCCGCCATGCCCGTCAAACGCCTCACCCTCGCCCCGGGGCAGGTTGCCGGGCATGATGCAGCGGTTCTTCCACCCGTCGACCAGATGCGCCAGCTGCCGTGCGGGCCAACGCTTCTCGTCGATGTTCTCGGCCGCGATCAGCTGCTTCAGCAGGCGGATCTGGTCGTCCGTGTCCAGAATGGTGAAACTGGGCTTCAGGTGCAGGTTGCCGTGCCCGATCAGCTCGGCATGGCGGCGCAGAATCTTGACGCTGATGCTGTGGAAGGTGCCCAGCCAGGGCATCCCCTCGACCGCATCGCCCAGCAGGCGGCCGATCCGGTCCTTCATCTCGCGCGCGGCCTTGTTGGTGAAGGTCACGGCCAGCAACTGCCCGGGCCGCGCCTTGCCCAGCATCAGCAGATGCGCGATCCGTGTGGTCAGCGCGCGGGTCTTGCCGGTGCCCGCCCCGGCCAGCATCAGGACAGGCCCGTCCAGCGCCTCGACCGCAGCACGCTGTGCGGCGTTCAGCCCGTCCAGATACGGCGCGGGCCGCGCGGCCATCGCGCGCTGCGACAGCGGCACCGCCGCCAGATCATCGGAATCGTCGAAATGCTCCATCCCGCCAACATAGGCATCGCCGCGCGCCAAGGAAAGCCCGACGTTCGCCCTATGTTCTCATCCGTGCCGAAATGGTGCGCCCCATCAGCAGGGGGTCCGGGGGGCGCGCAGCTCCCCCGGCCACCGCGGGACGCAGATCAGGCGCGCAACCCCGCAAAAGTCGCGGGGTCCAGCGATGCTTGGGCAAAGGTCGGCCCGCTGGTCAGCAGGCTGACTGCATCATGCGAATGCAGCGATTCCTGGTGGCTTGCCACGACACGAAAATCGCCCACCCGCGGATCGGCGATCAGCTGGCCGGCAAAGGCCCGCACCGCATCCTCGACAAAGATCGGGTTTGCCGCGTTCAGTTCGGCAAAGGCCTGCTCGTCCTCGCGCTTGACCATGACCTGTGTCTCGGTCGGCACCGCGGCGCGGCACAGCGCGATGACATCCTCGAACCAGATCCGCTCGGGGCCGTCCATCACCAGCGATATCCGCGCGACCGACCGCTGCGAATGCGGGGTGGCCAGCCGCCCGCGCGTCTGTCGGGCATGCTCGGACAGTTCCAGCGAACAGGGACAGGTCGACGAATAGACGTAATCGACATGCATGACCCGCAACCGCGTGCCGGCCACGTCGATCACCTCCAGCGCGATGTCGTAATACTGCCAGCCCGACAGGCCCGACCGCAGGCTGTCCACCCGCACCGGATACGAAAACCGCATCTGGATCCGCGCATTCAGCGCGTCCAGGTCGGTCTTGTAATCGTCCAGCGCCGCCTCCAGCACCGACAGGCTGAACGCATGATCGGCATGGCCATAGAACGACCGCATGATCCGGGACATGTTGATGCCCTTGCGATCGGCCTCCAGACTGACGGTGCCGGTCACGCTGGTCTCCAGCGTGATCTCTCCGCCGTCGCGCACCAGATAGCGGATCGGCAGCCGAAAGTTCGAGATGCCCACATGCTGGATCGCGGTGCGCGCGCCCACGATCAGGCTGGCAGGCCCGTTCTGCAGGTCCGGCAGGCTGTCCTTGTAGGCTGGGTCCACGCGGAACTCCGCGTCATAGCTGCGCGCCAGCGCGGGATAGGCGGGGGTCAGGGGGCGGATCTCGGTCATGGTGCCTCCGGCGTGATCGCCACAGATATAGGGGGCGGCACAACAAATGTCAGCCCGCCCCAGCAGATGCGCCACGCCACGATGACGCAGCCCGGCTCAGCCCTGCAGCGCGTCCATCAGATCGGCGGTCAGGTCGCGCGCGTCCTCCAACCCCACCGACAGGCGCAACAGGCTAGGCGTGATGCCAAGGCGCGCCTTGTCCTCGTCGGTCAGGCGCGAATGGGTGGTGGTGGCCGGATGGGTCACGATGGATTTCGCATCGCCCAGGTTGTTCGAGATCGCGATGATCCGCAGACGATCCAGCGCGGCGAAGGCCGCCTCCTTGCCGCCCGCCAGTTCCATCGCGATCATCGTGCCGCCCGACCCCATCTGCCGCATGGCCAGGTCGTGCTGCGGATGATCGGCCAGGCCCGGATAGATCACGCGGCTCAGCGCCGGATGGCCGTGCAGCGCGGCGGCGATGCCCGCGGCGGCCTCGGCCTGGGCGCGCACGCGCAGGTCCATGGTCTGAAGCCCGTTCAGCATGATCCAGGAATGGAACGGGCTGATCGCCCCGCCGGTATGCTTCAGATAGGGCTCGGCCACCTCGCGCACGAACTGGCGCGTGCCGCAGATCACCCCGGCCAGCGCCCGCCCGCCGCCATCGATATGCTTGGTCGCGGAATAGACGACCACATCGGCCCCCTGCTCGACCGCGCGGGAAAAGACCGGCGTCGCAAACACGTTGTCGACCACCACCGTCGCGCCCGCCGCATGGGCAAGGTCCGCGACGGCGCGGATGTCGATCACCTCCAGCGTGGGGTTCGACACGCTCTCGAAGAACACCGCCCGCGTGCCGGGCGTGATCGCCTCGGCCCATTGGTCCAGATCGGTGCCGTCGACATAGCTGACCTTGACCCCGAACCGCACCAGCAGGTCCAGCACGTACAGGCAGGACCCGAACAGCGCACGCGCCGCGACGACGTGATCGCCCGGCTTGCACATCGCGAACATCGCGCCGTTGACGGCGGCCATGCCGCTGGCGGTGGCAAAGGCGTCCTCGGTCCCCTCCAGCGCGGCGATGCGGTCCTCGAACATGCGGCTGGTGGGGTTGCCGTAGCGGGCATAGATGAACTCGTCCGGGCCGGTGCCCTGGAACCGCGCCTCGGCCGAGGCGGCGTCGGGATAGACGAAGCCCTGGGTCAGGAAGATCGCCTCGGCCATCTCGCCATACTGGCTGCGCCGGGTGCCGTGATGGACGGCCTGGGTCCGGGGATGGGGGGTGCGGGGGGTGAACTTGTCGTCGGACGAAACGCTCATGCGGGCTGCCTTTCCGTGGTCCCCTGCGGCGTAATCCTCACAGGCATCTTTCGCAAGTCCCGCAACCCGGGACGCGCCGAACTGTCGCCTAGCCGACAAATTGCAGGAAATGCAGATAAACGGTTAGTTTACAGGGGGATGCTTGATCTTCCTGTCCAAATGGACAGTTGGAAACCGACGGGTCGCAAGCTATGGTTGAACTACGGTCGGGTGATGTTCACCCAAAACCGGTACGGGGCTTTCGCCCCGCTTTCACCAGTGTCCCGCAGGTGCGGGGTCGTGTCACAAGTTTCCTGAAGACGGTTCCTGCGGTCCAGTGTGTTGCTGTGACCATCACGTGTTTATTCGGACGGCGGGACCCGGACAGTTGGGGGCGGCAGGTCGCGCCGCCCCCAATGGTCCCTCACAGATAGTCGCCGCGCTGCAGGCCGTACTTGGCCATCTTCTCGTTCAGCGTCCGGCGCGGCAGGCACAGTTCGTCCATCACCCCGGAAATGCTGCCCTTGTGGCGGCGCATGGTGTTGTCGATCAGCATCTTCTCGAAGCTTTCGACATATTCCTTCAGCGGCTTGCCCTCGGTGGTGGTGGCCTGCTGGTTGTCCTCGCCATCCGCCATCAGCAGCGATGCGATCGACCCCGACCCGCGGCGGTTCTGCAAGACCGCGCGTTCGGCCACGTTGATCAGCTGCCGGATGTTGCCCGGCCAGGGCGCCTGCAGCAGCTGGGCGGCCTCCTGCGCGCTGACCTGGGGCGGCTCGCAGCCGTATTCCTCGCTGAACTGCTCGGTCATGCGGGTGAACAGCGCCAGGATGTCCTCGCCCCGCGCACGCAGCGGCGGCAGGGTGATCTTCAGCGCCGACAAGCGATAGAACAGGTCGGGACGCAGCGAATCCTCGGCCTTGCGGCCCTCGCCACGGGCGTTGCTGATCGCGATGATGCGCGTCTCGGCAGGTGTGCCCTGCTCGCTGATGAACGCCAGCAGGCGGGCCTGCAGCGCCTCGGACAGGGCCTCGACATCCTCCAGGCACAGCGTGCCGGCGCGGGCCTCCTCGACGGCGGGCAACCCGTCCTCGATGGGCCCGAACAGGCGCGACGCCAAGGCCTCGTCGTTATAGGCCGCGCAGCTGACCGGCACGAACTTCTTGGACGCGCGCGGCCCAACCGCGTGCAGGGCATGCGCCACCAGCGTCTTGCCGGTGCCGGTCTCGCCGTCGATCAGCACATGGCCGTCGGCCTGGCCCAGGTCCAGGATATCCTCGCGCAGGCGCTCCATCACCGGGCTGGCGCCGATCAGCTTGGACATGACCTGCTGACCCTCCGACAGGTCGCGGCGCAGGGCGCGGTTGTCCAGGGTCATGCGCCGCGCCTGCGTGGCCTTCTTGGCCAGCTGCGTCATGCGGTCCGGGTTGAACGGCTTTTCCATGAAATCCATCGCGCCAAGGCGCATCGCCTCGACCGCCATGGGCACGTCGCCATGGCCGGTGATCATGATGACGGGCAGGTTCGAATCCAGGCCCATCAGGCGTTTCAGAAAGGCCATGCCGTCCATGCCGGGCATGCGGATGTCGCTGACGACGATGCCGGGCCAGTCGGACCCGATGACCTTCAGCGCGTCTTCCGCGCTGGCAAAGGTCTCGGTCTCGAAGCCCGACAGGACCAGCCACTGGCTGATCGATTCGCGCATGTCGGGTTCGTCATCCACGATGGCGATCTTCAGCTTGCGGGACATTCTTGTCATCCTCTCGTGTTGCGTCATTCGGCCGCCAGGGCCTGACGGGGCTGTCCGGGGCGGTGCAGCGGCAGCTCGACCCGGAACACCGCTCCGCCGGTGTTTTCGTTGTGTGCGGTCAGGCGACCCCCGAAATCGGCGACGATCGTGGACGAGATCGCCAGCCCCAGCCCGGTCCCCTCACCGGGCTTCTTGGTGGTCCAGAAGGGTTCAAACAGCTTTTCCAGGTCCGAGACACCCGGCCCGTTATCGCGGACGGACACATAGGCGTGAGCCGCGGCCTCGACGGTGATCTCGATCGCGGCGTCGGGGCGGCCCTTGACCGCGTCCACCGCGTTGCGCAGCAGGTTGATCAGCACCTGTTCCAGCCGGATGCGGTCGGCCATGACCATCACCCGTTCGCGCGGCACGATGCGGATGATGCGGATCGGGCTGTGGCGCAGCTGCGGCTCCATCATCGTCAGGGCGCTGCTGACGGCGGCGCGCAGATCGACCGGTTCGACCGCCTCGCCGCCCTTCCGGGCATAGGATTTCAGCTGCCGGGTGATCGCGCCCATCCGGTCGATCAGGTCGTCGATGCGCTGGAAACTGGACAGCGCCTCCTCGGGGCGGCCGCGTTGCAGCAGCAGCCGCGCGCCGGCCAGATAGGTCTTCATCGCGGCCAGCGGCTGGTTCAGCTCGTGGCTGACGCCGGCCGACATCTCTCCCAAGGCGGCCAGCTTGGACGATTGCTGCATGGTCTGCTCGGCCACGCGCAGCTCCTTCTGCACGCGCTCGCGTTCGGCGATCTCGCGCGTCAGGCGCGCGTTCAGCGCCCGCAGGTCGGCCGATTCGCGCATATAGGCCTGGCTCTGGATGCGCGCGCGCCGCGACAGCATCCAGAACGCCCCCGCCAGCAGGATCGCAAAGCCCATGATCTGCAACGCCAGGATCGCGTTGACGCGTTCGCGCACCGACGAATAGGCGGTGAAACTGATCATCCGCCAGCCGCGGAACGGCACCCGCGCCTCGGACTGCATCACTGCGCGGCCCTGGACATAGGCGTCGGCCGGGCTGGAGGTCCAGTCCGCAGTCACCTGGAACGCCCGCCGGATCGCGGAGGGCGCATCGCGCACCGCCTGCGCCTCGGCGACCGTCAGGCCGCGCCAGCGCGGTTCGGTGGACAGGATGATCACGCCCTCGCTGTCGGTGACCGCCACGGCATCGGAAATCCCGGCCCAGGACCGCTCCAGCCGGGTCAGGTCGGCGCCCACGACGATCACGCCCAGGGTCCGCCCCTCGGACACCACGGCGCGGGAATAGGCGAATTCATGGGCGCCCGATGCCAGTTCGGACACGGTGAAGACCGTGTCGCGCGACCGCAGCGCCTCGACATATTGCGGGGCCGCCACGCTGTTCGTGCCGATCTGATAGCGGTCCGTGGCCCCCACGACCCGCCCCGATGCGTCCAGCAGGCGGATCGAGGCCGCGCCGATCTCCTTCTGCGCGGTCATCAGCCGCGCCGAGGTGGTGGAAAAATCGTTGCCGTTCAGCGCCCCGATCAGCGCCGGATCGCGTGCCAGCAGCAAGGGCACGACCGAATTGCGCTGCAGTTCCGACATCAGGTTGCCCGAATATAGCGCCAGACGCAGTTCGGACCGCACGCGCGTGTTCTCGGAGAAGCGGTCGGTCAGCCATGCGTTGGTGACCCAGATCGTGCCCAGCGCCGCCATGCAGATCAGCGCGATCGTCGCACGCAGCCACCACGGGTTGACCGGCTGGCCGACCCTGCCGCGCCGGCGTTCGGCGCTGTCTTCGATATGATCCTCAGTGACCACGCACGGACCCGTCCCACAAGATCGGCTGACGCAATCTATGGCGAAGAACGGTCCGGCTCAAGTCAGGCGTGCGTCAGCGCCGTGGCCAGCCCCGTGAACAGCGCCGCCCCGTCGGTGCCGCCCGTGACCGGATCGGCGGCGCGTTCGGGATGTGGCATCATGCCCAGGACGCGCCGGTTTTCCGACAGCACGCCCGCGATGTCGCCGACCGACCCGTTGATCGCCGGGGCATAGGTGAAGGCGATGCGGTCCTGATCGCGCAGCTGCGCCAGGCCTTCGGTGCCGATCTGATAGTTGCCGTCGTGATGGGCCACCGGAATGCTGATCCGCTGGCCCTTGGCGTAACCGCCGGTGAAGGCGCTGTCCGCGGTGCCCACGGTCAGGACCGACGGCTTGCACAGGAAAGTCAGCCCGGTGTTGCGCATCAGCGCGCCGGGCAGCAGGCCCAGTTCGGTCAGCACCTGAAAGCCGTTGCAGATCCCCAGCACATAGCCGCCCCGCGCCGCATGGGCCCGCAGCGCGTCGGCAATGGGGGAATGCGCGGCGATCGCCCCGCAGCGCAGATAGTCGCCATAAGAGAACCCGCCCGGCACGCCGACCAGGTCGATCCCGTCGGGCAGCTGGCTGTCCTTGTGCCAGACGCGCACCACCTCGGCCCCCGCCTGTTCCAGCGCGACGGCAAGGTCGCGGTCGCAATTCGATCCGGGAAAGGTGACGACGGCGGCTTTCATCGCGGGACTCCTGCTTGGGACGCCCTGCCCTTAGCGCAGGCCGGGTTCCAAAGAAAGGGGGGCCAGCCCCCCATCGCCTTGCGGCGATCCCCCCGGGGGTATTTGGACAATGGAGAAATGCATCCTGCGCCCTCGGAACGCAGAAGGCCGGGCGATTGCCCGGCCCTTCGCGATCAGTTCAGCGCCTTGTTCAGGTACTGGTCGACCTTTTCCAGATAGCCCATCGTGGTCAGCCATTTCTGGTCGGGACCCACCAGCAGCGCCAGGTCCTTGGTCATGTGGCCGTCCTCGACCGCCTGGACGGTCACCTTCTCCAGCGTCTGCGCAAAGGTCAGCAGGGCGGCGTTGTCGTCCAGCTTGGCGCGGTGCTTGAGGCCGCCGGTCCAGGCAAAGATCGACGCGATCGAGTTGGTCGAGGTCGCGTTGCCCTTCTGGTGTTCGCGATAGTGGCGGGTGACGGTGCCATGGGCGGCCTCGGATTCGACGATCTTGCCGTCCGGGGTCATCAGGACCGAGGTCATCAGGCCCAAGCTGCCAAAGCCCTGCGCGACGGTGTCCGACTGCACGTCGCCGTCATAGTTCTTGCACGCCCACACATAGCCGCCCGACCATTTCATCGCGCTTGCGACCATGTCGTCGATCAGGCGGTGTTCGTAATGGATGCCGGCCTTCTTGAACCGGTCCTGGAACTCGGTCTCGTAGACCTCCTGGAACAGGTCCTTGAAGCGGCCGTCATAGGCCTTGAGGATCGTGTTCTTGGTCGACAGATAGACCGGATAGCCGCGCGCCAGGCCATAGTTCAGCGAGGCGCGGGCGAAATCGCGGATCGAATCGTCCAGATTGTACATGGCCATCGCGACCCCGGCGGCGGGGGCGTCATAGACCTCGTGCTCGATCGTCTCACCGTCCTCGCCGACGAACTTGATGGTCAGCTTGCCCTTGCCCGGAAAACGGAAATCGGTGGCCTTGTACTGGTCGCCGAAAGCGTGGCGGCCGACGATGATCGGCTGCGTCCAGCCCGGCACCAGCCGCGGCACGTTCTTGCAGATGATCGGTTCGCGGAAGATCACGCCGCCCAGGATGTTGCGGATCGTGCCATTGGGGCTGCGCCACATCTTCTTCAAGCCGAATTCCTCGACCCGCGCCTCGTCGGGGGTGATGGTCGCGCATTTCACGCCGACCCCGTGGCGCTTGATCGCCTCGGCCGCGTCAATGGTGATCTGGTCGTTGGTGCGGTCTCGCTCCTCGATGCCCAGATCGTAATATTTCAGGTCGATGTCCAGATAGGGCAGGATCAGCTTTTGCTTGATGAAGTCCCAGATGATCCGCGTCATCTCGTCCCCGTCCAGCTCGACGACGGGATTGGCAACCTTGATCTTCGACATGAACTGCCCCTTGTGCGGTGGATACGGTCGCGCCGCTTCTAGCCGCAAAAGGGTCCGATTGAAAGACGGTATGCGATGGTATGCAAGACGCCCGTCCGGTGATCAGCTGCCCGCGAAATGGGCGCGCAGACCGTTGTGCAGCCACTGCCACAGCGGCGCGCAGCCGCGTTCGACCCAAGGGCCCACGCGGCTTTCCACCTGCGCCAGGGTCACGTCGTATTCGACCCAGCCCGCGCCGCCCGACCGCAGGTTCTGGACCGCGGGCTGGCAGCGGTCCAGCGCCTTGGCGAAGACGGCATCGGGGCTGGCCGCCACCTCGAACTCCTGCCACAGGGCCAGCATCTGCTGCCCTTGCGGGTCGGGCAGCAGGCCGAACAGGCGCCGCGCGGCGGCCTCCTCGGCGGCCTGGATCGCCGCCGATCCATGCGCCTGCCCGCCGGCGGAATGCAGGGGCACATCGCCCACGTCGATCTCGACCAGATCGTGGATCAGCAGCATCCGGATGACGCGGCCCGGATCGACGCCCGGCCCCGCCAGACCGCTCAGCACCAGCGCGTACAGCGCCAGATGCCAGCTGTGCTCGGCGCTGTTCTCGCGACGCGATCCGTCCAGCAGGCGGTTTGCGCGCAGGACGCCCTTCAGCGCGTCGGCCTCGGCCAGAAAGGCCAGGCGGCGGGCCAGATCGCCCTGGGCGACCTCCTGCCCGGACAGCAGCGCATGCGCGGCCTGCCACCCCTGCGGCCATTCGCGTTCGAACCGCGCCGCGCGTCCGGCCGACAGGTTGTCGCGCACGATCCGGACATGGTCGGGGATCGGATCGCGCGCCTGCAGTACCTGAAAGATGGGCTGTGCGTGATCCATGCGCTTGGCGGTCACCGCGGCAGCGTCCGCGCGCCCCTCGAAATCGCGCCAGAGGGCGGCCAGCCGCGCCCCGTCCGGCGCCAGGCCAAAGATGCGATCCGCCGCCGCGGCCTCGGCGATGGCCAGGCCTTCCACGTCATGATCCAGGTGGATCGGCTGATCGCCGGTGTCGATCTCGACCAGGTCGTGGATCAGGATCATCGCGATGGCGCGGTCGCTGGCGCCCATCACCATTGCCCACAGGGCGACGTGCCAGCTGTGTTCGGCGCTGTTCTCGGAGCGCGACAGGTCCATCAGGACGCTGGCGCGGTGGACCGACTTCAGCCGGTCCGCCTCGCACAGGAAGGCGAACGCATCGTCCAGCATGGCCGCAGCCCTCAGCGCGACGTCTCGGTCAAGCGCTTCCTGACGTAACCCTGCACCAGGTCGATCATCGGCTTCATGTGGGTCTCGTCGTCGCGGAAGAAATGGTCCGCGCCCTCGATCTCCTCATGAGTGACGGTGATGCCCTTCTGCTCGCGCAGCTTTCCCACCAGAGTGGCGGTGTCCTTGGGCGGGGCGACGCGGTCGGCGGTGCCGTTCACGATCAGGCCCGACGACGGGCACGGCGCCAGGAAGCTGAAATCGTACATGTTCGCGGGCGGCGCCACGCTGATGAAGCCGGTGATCTCGGGGCGGCGCATCAGCAGCTGCATCCCGATCCACGCACCGAAGCTGAATCCCGCGACCCAGCAATGCTTGGAATTGGGGTTCATCGCCTGCAGGTAATCCAGCGCCGAGGCGGCATCGGACAGCTCTCCGATGCCCTGGTCGAATTCGCCCTGGCTGCGGCCCACGCCGCGAAAGTTGAACCGCATCACCGTGAATCCCATGCGGTGGAACGCATAGTGCAGGTTGTAGACGACCCGGTTGTTCATCGTCCCGCCATATTGCGGGTGCGGATGCAGCACGATGGCGATGGGGGCGTCTGGCTTGCCGGGCTGAGGGTGGTAACGGCCTTCGAGACGGCCTTCGGGGCCGGGAAAAATCAGCTCGGGCATGGTTGTCCTTCACAGGTCCTGTCGGGTTTCTTGACGCGTGCGCGCATGGCTTCTAGACGGGATATCTGGGCAGCCGGCACAGGTTTGGCAAGAAACATGCTGGGCCGGGCATAGCGCGCGACGACGGCGCGCGTCAATGCAAAGGCAGGCCCGGCAGGGACCATCGGGGGGAAGACGCGCCATGAAACTGTCCACCAAGGGACGCTACGCGATCATCGCGCTGACCGACCTGGCCATCGCCAAGGGGGGCGACCTGACCTCGCTGGCCGAAATCTCGAAACGCCAGGACATCTCGCTGCCCTACCTGGAACAGCTGTTCGTGCGCCTGCGCCGGGCGGGGCTTGTGGCGTCCGTGCGCGGTCCGGGCGGCGGATACCGCCTGGCCCGCACCCCCGAGACGATCCGCGTGGCCGAGATCCTGGAGGCCGTGGACGAGACCGTCAGCGCCATGCATATCGGCGCGGGCGCGTCGGGCGGCATTTCCGGGTCGCGGGCACAGACCCTGTCGAACCGGCTGTGGGAAAGCCTGTCCGCGCATGTCTATGTTTTCCTGCACAATCACACGCTGGCCGACGTGGCGAAAAACCAGCTGCTGCCCTGCCCCGCGCTGCCCAAGATCCTCAACGTCGTCGACGACTAAGGCCGCGGCAGAATTAATTCGACAAATCCTGCATCCGGTCGGCGGTTTCCCGCGTCCCCCGATCAGAGGCCCGCACAGGGCCCTGTCCAACGGATGAGGAGAATCCCATGAACCACCTGACCCGCACCCGCGCCATGCTGCTCGGCGGCGCCGCTGCCGTCGCCCTGATCGGCGGCGCCGGACTGGCCGCCGCCCAGGAATGCCAGCAGGGCACAGGCGGCGCCGGATCGCTGGCATGCGGCCCGACGGCCGTCGCCGAGGGCCCGCTGTCGGTCGCCATCGGCGACAACGCCTCGACCGATGCGACCGCCGTGGACGGCGTGGCCATCGGCGGAGAGGCGACCGCCACCGGCCCCTCGACCACCGCGGTCGGCGGCGAATCGGTCGCGACCGGTCCCGGCGCCAGCGCCATCGGCTGGCAGGCCCAGGCCACCGCGGAACGCGCGCAGGCTATCGGCCACCTGGCCACCGCCCAAGGCGTCCGGTCCCTGGCCGTGGGCGAGAACGCCGACGCACAGACCGACCTGTCCACCGCCATCGGCAACGAATCCGTCGCCAACGGCGTCGACGCGCTGGCCGTGGGCGACACCGCGGCAGCGAACGGCAACTCGACCACTGCGGTCGGCGGCGAATCGGTCGCGACCGGCCCCGGCGCCAGCGCCATCGGCTGGCAGGCCCAGGCCACCGCCGAACGCGCCCAGGCCTTCGGCCACCTGGCCACCGCACAGGGCGTCCGGTCGATGGCCATCGGCGAGAATGCCGACGCCCAGACCGACCTGTCCACCGCCATCGGCAACGAATCCATTGCCAATGGCGTCGATGCGCTGGCCGTGGGCGACACGGCCGCGGCGAACGGCAACTCGACCACCGCCATCGGTGGCGAATCGGTCGCGACCGGGCCGGGCGCCAGCGCCATCGGCTGGCAGTCCATGGCGACCGCGGAACGCGCCCAGGCCATCGGCCACCTGGCCACCGCGCAGGGTGTCCGCTCGCTGGCCGTGGGCGAGAATGCCGACGCCCAGTCGGATTTCTCGACCGCGATCGGCAACGAATCCATCGCCAACGGCACGGACGCGCTGGCCATCGGCGACACCTCGGTCGCAAACGGCACGTCGACCACCGCGGTCGGCGGTGAATCGGTCGCGAACGGCACCGCCGCCACCGCCTTCGGCTGGCAGGCGCAGGCCACCGCCGAACGCGCCCATGCCTTCGGCCACCTGGCAGCGGCCAGTGGCGTGCGCTCGACCGCCATCGGCGAGGCCGCGATGGCCATGGGATCGGGGTCGATCGCGCTTGGCAACCAGGCGGTCGCCGCGGCCGACAACTCGGTCGCCATCGGTGATGGCGCGACCGCGACCCGCGCGAACGAATTCGTGCTGGGCAACGGTGCCAACACCTATCGCGCGGCGGGCATCGCGTCGGATGCCAGCACGGCGGCGCAGGGCACCCCCATCGGTGTCGTGACCTCGGACGCGCAGGGCAACCTGGCGGTCGACCGGTCGATCGGCGAGAGCATGTCGTCGCTGAACGGCCGCGTGCGCTCTCTGGGCCAGCAGGTCGAGGACAACAAGGAAGGCATCGCGATGGCGATGGCGCTGAACACCCCCTATGTCCCCGAGGACAAGACCTATGCCGTGTCGACCAGCATCGGCAGCTTCGAGGGATCGCAGGCACTGGCAGCGTCGATGGGCTACCGCTTCGATGCGAACACCCAGTTCGACGCGGGTATCACCTATGGCTTCGACCGCAACCAGGTCGGCGGCCGCATCGGCGTGACCTACGCGTGGTAGGCCACGCCGCAACACGGACGGGGACGGCGCATGCGCTGTCCCTGGCCATCGCGCTGGCGCTGGCGCTGGTCGGCGCCAGCGCCCATGCGCAGGACGTCCCCGCCGAACCGCAGCCCGAACCCCGGGCCGAGGCCCCCCTGGTCGAACCCAGCTATGCCACCGCCCTGATCCGCGACGTGCTGGCGGCGGTGAACCACGGCAACTGGACGGGCAACTATACGGTGCTGCGCGACATCGCCGCCCCGGAATTTGCATTGGCCAACGATCCGACGCGCCTGGCGGGCCTGTTCACGCCGCTGCGCGAGGAACGGCTGGACCTGCTGCAGGCGATGGTCGTCGACCCGGTCATCCTGGACAGCGCGCTGTCCGATACCGGGCAGGAGCTGCGCCTGACCGGCTTTGTCCCGCTGCAGCCGCGTCATGTCAGCTTCGATCTGGTCCTGGGGCTGGAGGGGCGGCGTTGGCTGCTGTTGGGCATCTCTGTCGGGGCGTTCGATCCGATCGATCCGTAAGGCATCTGCCGATGTCGCCGCAGTCCGGGCGTCATCTGTCGGTTCGCACCCCACCGGATCACGGCGGACCACCTGCGTGATTGCGGGCGATCAGCTCACTGACCCGCTCCTTCGGCCGGCACAGCACCGCGCCATGCGGCGCGAAGACGACCGGCCGTTCGATCAGGATCGGATGGGCCGCCATCGCCGCGATCAGCGCATCATCGGACAGGCCGGGATCATCCAGCCCCAGTTCCGCGAATGGCGTTCCCTTGCGCCGCAGCAACCCCCGCGCCCCGATGCCCAGACGCGACAGCGCATCCCGCAACGCATCCTCGGACGGCGGTGCGGCGATGTAGTCGCGCACCACGGGTGCGATCCCCGCCTCGCGCAGCACGGCCAGAACCCAGCGCGAGGTGGAGCAGGTCGGCTTGTGCCAGATCACCCAGGCCATCTCAGCGCTCCCCGTCCGGGATGGGCAGGGCGCTGGTGGCCTTGATCTCCTCCATCGACAGCAGGGCCGTGACGTTGTGGATCTTCACCTCGCCGATCAGCGACTGGTAAAATCGGTCATAGGCGCGGGCGTTCCTGACCTGAACCTTGAGGATATAGTCGATGTCGCCCGCCAGACGGTGTGCCTCGACCACCTCGGGCCGCTCGCGCAGCGCGCGCAGAAAGCGCGCGGCCCAGTCGCGGTCATGCTCGCTGGTGCGGATCAGCACGAAGAAGCAGGCCTCCAGCCCCAGCGCCTCGGGATCCAGGATGGCGACCTGACGGCGGATCACGCCTGCCTCTCGCAGCTTGCGGATTCGGTTCCAGACCGGGGTCTTGGAGGCCCCCACCCGATCGGCGATCTGGTCCAGCGACAGGCTGGCATCCTGCTGCAGCAGGGACAGGATCTTGCGGTCCACCTCGTCCAGGCGGACAGGCGTTTGGCCTGCGCCCGCATCGGGGGAAATCGGTTCCGGCATGGCGCGCTCCTTGGTCGATCGTCCTTATTTGCCGCGACCACTGTGCATAATCCAGAACGAAATTCTATATAGAGGTCAGCAAAACCGCGAGGTCCAGTCATGAGCAAATCCTTCCCCCTGTCGGCCGCACGCCCCGGCGTCATCACCGCGAATGACCTTCGCGAAGGCCACAATGTGTGGATGTGCGCCGACGGCTGGACCCGCGATCCGCGCCAGGCGACCGTCTATGACGACGAGGCCATCGCCGACCTGGACCTGCTGCAGGCCGTGGCGCAATCCGAGATCGTCGTCGGTCCCTATCTGGTCGAGGCCAGGCGCGGTCCCGACGGACCCGAGCCCGTCCATTTCCGCGAGGCCTTCCGCCAGCGCGGACCGTCCAATTATTTCCACGGCATCCAGGCCGATCGGCAAGCCGACGCCCAGAAGACGGAAACCGCCCATGTTTGATATCCGCCCCGTCGAGACCGATTATGTCCGCCAGCGCGCGGCCGAGTTCCGTGCCCAGGTCGCCCGCCGTCTGGACGGCAGCCTGACCGAGGACGAGTTCAAGCCGCTGCGCCTGATGAACGGCGTCTATCTGCAGCTGCATGCCTACATGCTGCGCGTGGCCATTCCCTATGGCACGATCAGCCCGGACCAGATGCGCACCCTGGCCCTGCTGGCCGAGAAGTGGGACAAGGGTTACGGCCACTGGACCACCCGCCAGAACATCCAGTTCAACTGGCCCAAGCTGGTGGACATCCCGGACATGCTGGACGCGCTGGCCGATGTCGGCATGCACGCCATCCAGACCAGCGGCAACACCATCCGCAACGTGACCACCGACGCCTTCGCCGGCGCGGCCTTTGACGAGGCTGGCGATCCGCGCCCCTATGCGGAACTGCTGCGCAGCTGGTCGACCGATCATGCCGAATTCCAGTTCCTGCCGCGCAAGTTCAAGATCGCCATTTCCGGCGGCAAGAAGGACCGCGCCGTCATCGCCGCCCATGACATCGGCCTGCGCCTGACCGAGCGGAACGGCAAGACCGGCTTCGAGGTCTGGATCGGCGGCGGTCTGGGCCGCACGCCGCTCCTGGGTCAGGTCGTCCGCGACTTCCTGCCCGAGGAGGACCTGCTGCCTTACGTCGAGGCGATCATCGCGACCTACAACCTGGCCGGCCGCCGCGACAACAAGTACAAGGCCCGCATCAAGATCACCGTGCTGGAGCGCGGCCTGGACGTCATGCGCGCCGAGATCGAGGAAGAGTTCCTGGCCCGCCGGCGCGATTTCCACGGCGCCGACCGCGACGCGCTGGCCGTGTTCAAGGATCGCTTCCGCGCGCCGTCCTTCCGCAACGCGCCCGTCGATGGCTATGAGGCCGAGCGTCAGGCGAACCCGGCCTTCCGCAGCTGGTCTGATACGAACCTGCATCAGCACCGGGTCGAGGGCTATGCCAGCGTCGTCGTGACCTTCAAGGCGCCGGGCCAAACGCCGGGCGACGCCAGCGCCGACCAGATGCGCCTGCTGGCCGATCTGGCCGAACGGTTTGGCCACAACGACCTGCGCGTGATGCACGACCAGAACGTGGCCCTGCCTCATGTGCACAAGTCGGACCTGCCGGCGCTGTACGCCGAGCTGCGCGCCGCGGGCCTTGCCACCGCGAATGCCGGGCTGACCAGCGACATCATCGCCTGCCCCGGCATGGATTACTGCGCGCTGGCCACCGCGCGTTCCATCCCCATCGCCGAGGAGATCGCCGACCATTTCCGCTCCGTCGGGCTGGAGGAGGAGATCGGCAACCTGAACATCCGCATCTCGGGCTGCATCAACGCCTGCGGGCATCACCACCTGGGCCATATCGGCATCCTGGGTCTGGATCGTGCGGGCGTGGAAAACTATCAGATCACGCTTGGCGGCGATGCCTATGACATCCCGGCGATCGGCGAGCGCGCGGGCGCGGGCTTCCCCGCCGAACAGGTCGTCCCGGCCATCGACCGGCTGCTGCGTGCCTATCTGGAGGTCCGCGAGGACGCGTCCGAACGCTTCATCGACGCCTATCGCCGTCTGGGTCAGGCCCCGTTCAAGGCCGCGCTCTATCCCGTGGCCGCCGATGCTTGACGGGAACCTGGACACGCGCGCGGGGCGGCTGAACGACCGCTATCGCCACCATGCCGCCATCGAGGTGCTGCGCCGCGCGGTCACCGACCCCGATCTGGGGCAGGTGGCGCTGGTGTCGTCCTTCGGCGCGGAATCGGTCGTGCTGCTGCACATGGTCAGCCGGGTCGCACCTGGCCTGCCGGTGCTGTTCATCGACACGCAGATGCTATTCCCCGAGACCTTGGCCTATCAGCAGGAGGTCGCGGAGCGGCTTTCGCTGACCAACGTGCAGGTCATCACCGCCAGCGAGGCGGAGATCGCGGCCCATGACCCGGACGGGACGCTGCACAAGGTGAACCCCGACGCCTGCTGCGATTTCCGCAAGACGGTGCCGCTGGAACGCGTGCTGTCGGGCTATGACGCGTGGATCACGGGCCGCAAGCGGTTCCAGAACGGCCAGCGCGCCGCGCTGGAGTTCTTCGAGCCCGAACCCCCGTCGCGCCTGCGCGTGAACCCCTTGGCGCATTGGCGCCCCGAGGACGTGCAGGACTACATGGTCGAGAACCGCCTGCCCCGGCATCCGCTGGTGGCCAAGGGCTATCCCTCGATCGGCTGCGCGCCCTGCACCTCTCCGGTCAAGCCGGGCGAGGACCCCCGTTCCGGGCGCTGGCGCGGCCAGGAGAAATCCGAATGCGGCATCCATTTCATCGGCGGGCGCATGGTCCGCGGAAAGGTCTCGGCATGAGCGAGCAGTTGAACAGCGAACCCGTCTTGGCCCGTGACGACGGGTTTCATCCGGTGACCGACCAGCCCGCCGTGGTGCTGGCCCCCGACACCGCCCCCGCGACCCTGGCCGACCATCTGGATCAGCCGCTGATCGGGATCGCCTTTCCGTCCTTCAGCGACGGGCGCGGTTTCACGCTGGCGCGCCGCTTGCGTGAGTTGGGCTATACCGGTCGCCTGCGCGCGACGGGGCGGCTGATCGCCGATCAATACGCCATGGCGCGCCGGGTGGGCTTCGACGAGGTCGAGGTCGCCGCCGACATCGCCGCCCGGCAGCCGCAGGACCAATGGCTGGCCCGCGCCGACTGGAAGGCCTGGGACCATCGGGCACAGCTGGCCGGCTGACCCTTTCACCTGCGCGCCCCTTCGATTAGACGACAAGGATTGCAACAATGACGCTGGATCTGCCCGTGACCGAGGCCGCCAAGATTACCGTTCCCGATGCCCAGACCGTGACCTCGGTCACGAAATGGACCGACAGCCTGTTTTCGTTCCGGGTGACGCGGCCCGCATCGCTGCGCTTCCGGTCGGGCGAATTTGTGATGATCGGCCTGCCGGGCGACAACGGCAAGCCGCTGCTGCGGGCATATTCCATCGCCTCGCCCAACTGGGACGACGAGCTGGAATTCTATTCCATCATCGTTCCCGACGGGCCGCTGACCTCCAAGCTGCAGCACATCAAGCCGGGCGACCAGATCATCCTGCGTCCGAAACCCGTGGGCACGCTGGTCCTGGACGCGCTGTTG
Source organism: Paracoccus sp. NFXS7 (assembly GCF_040148865.1). Taxonomy (NCBI): domain Bacteria; kingdom Pseudomonadati; phylum Pseudomonadota; class Alphaproteobacteria; order Rhodobacterales; family Paracoccaceae; genus Paracoccus; species Paracoccus sp. NFXS7. The sequence goes on along the minus strand of NZ_JAKEKV010000011.1, from coordinate 8,839 downwards.
CCCGGAAAGCGGCTGTGGTTCCTGGCCACCGGCACGGGGTTCGCGCCCTTTGCCAGCCTGATGCGCGACCCCGAGACCTATGAGCGGTTCGAGCAGGTCATCATGATGCATACCTGCCGCACCGGTGAGGAGCTGGTCTATGGCGCCGAGCTGGTGAACAATTTGCGCCACGACCCGCTGCTGACCGAGATCTATGGCGACGATTTCGCCCAGCGGCTGAAATACTACCCGACGACGACGCGAGAGCCCTCGCCCTTCATGGGGCGCATCACCGACAACCTGACCTCAGGCAAGGTGCTGTCGGATCTGGGCCTGCCGCCCATCGATCCGGCACAGGATCGCGCGATGATCTGCGGCAGCCTGGCCTTCAACGTCGACGTCAAGGCGGTCCTGGAAGGGTTCGGCCTGAACGAGGGCGCGAATTCCGAGCCGCGCGAATTCGTCGTCGAAAAGGCCTTTGTCGGCGACGGCGTCTGACGTCGTTTCTATCGAACCGCCCATGGGCCGCGCCGTTTCGGCGCGGCCTTTTGCATGGCGCACCGCCGCCCATCACGCGATGGTCACGGCAAGTTTGGGAACCCTTGGCGCAAGTGCCTGTTAGAGCACCAAAGACAGTCATTCGATTTTCCACAAGGAGCGTCTCATGCGCCGGATTATCCATAACACAACCGCCATCGCGGCCTGCCTGTCGCTAATGGCGCCGCATCTTGCGATGGCCCAGACCGCGATGCCGGCCCCTGATCAGGCGGCCCCCCAGAACCTGATCCTGGCGCAGGCCGCGCCCGAAGGTCAGGTCCCGCCCCCGCCCGCAGCCCCCGGCGAGGAGGGACCGCAGGACGGTGCCGACCTGAACCAGGCCCAGAACCCGCCGCCGGCGGAGCCCGCGCCTGCGGAAGAGCCTGCGCCCGAGCCCGCGCCGGTCGAGGAGCCCGCGCCGGAAGCCCCGGCCGAGGCGCCCCCTGCCCCCGAGGAAGCACCGGCCGAAGCCCCGGCAGAGCAGCCTGCTGAGGCCCCTGCCGAGGCGCCTGAAGCAGCTCCCGCGGCAGAGGCGGAGCCTGCCCCCGCCGCGGAACCTGCTCCCGCGCCCGCGGCAGAGGCCGCCCCGGCTGCCGAGCCGGCGCCCGCCGCAGAGCCCGCGCCCCCGGCGGCACCCAAGGCAGCAGCGCCAGAAGCCGAAGCTCAGCCGGCCCCCGCAGCCGAACCTGTACCGCAGCCCGCACCGGATGGCACCCCGCCGCCGCCCGCACCTGACGCGATGCCGGACCAGGCGCCCGAGGCCCGTCCTGCACCCCAGCCCGAGGCCGCACCCGCGCCAAATCCTAACCGCGCCGCCGAGCCCGCCGCAGAGGCCCCGGCCGCCGGCGATGCCGCGCCGCGCGCCAACCCGCAGCGCGAGGCGCCTCCTGCCGCCGACGCTCCGGCGGAGTTGCGTCCGAACGCACGCCCTGCCGCGCAGAACGACCAGCAGCCGGCGGATGCCGCTGAAGAACCCGTCGGAAGCGACCTCGACGCCCTGACCGAGCAGTTGCGCGCGCAGGAGCAGGGCGAGCAGCCCGCAGCCGATCCGGCCGCGACGGCCGATGCACCTGCGGAACCCGCAGCGCCTGCGGCTCAGGGTGGCCTGACCTTGGCGACCGGTGCAACGCAGGTCGAACGCGCTGGCGCCCTGCCGGGTCTGGCCGGAGTGCTGACGCAGGAGGTGCAGGGTGGCCTGGACACCTCGGCGCTGACCTGTCTGGACGGCAGCGCGTTCCCCTGTGCGGATGGCGGTCGTGCGATGACCCCGAACGGTGTTGTCGTCGAGACCAATGAGGCGGGCGAGTTGCGCCTGGCCCCGACCGAGGCGCAGATGTACCGCGTCGGCCAGAACGGAGAGATGATCCGTCGCGCCGCCGAAGAGGACACCGTCGAGACCGAGGCATCGCGCGAAGCCGCTCAGGCGACCGCACCGGTCACCGCGGCGGCGCTGGATGCGGCCGATGGATCGGGCGAGATCACCGAGCAGCAGGTGACCGAGGAAAACGCCCGGTCGTCGTCCGAGGACTTTACCACCAGCCTGCGCGACGCGCTGGCGGGCGCCACCGGTCAGCCTGCACCGCAGGCCGAGGAGGAGGACGACGACAACCGCCTGCGCAACGCGCTGCTGCTGGGTCTGGGCGCCGTGGCGGTCGGGTCCTACCTGAACAACAACCGCCAGGTTGCGCTGTCCGCGCCGGACCGCGTCGTCGTCACCCGCGCCGATGGCAGCCAGGAGGTCATCAAGGACGAGGTCGCCTTGCTGCGCCAGCCCGGCTCGACCGTGCAGACCGAGAACTTCGACGACGGTTCGTCGCGTACCATCGTGACGCGCCAGGACGGCAGCCGCGTTGTGACCATCCGTGACGCGAACCTGCAGGTTCTGCGCCGCACCCTGGTCAGCGCCGATGGCACGACCACGCAGCTGATTGACGACACCGCCGATGTGCAGCCCGTCGATATCGGCGCCCTGCCCGCCCCCGCCCCCGTCCAGACCGGCAATGCGCCCCTGAACGAGGATCAGCTGCGCGAGGCCCTGCTGCGCGAGGCGAATGTCGACCGCCGCTTTACTCTGTCCCAGATCCGCAACATCCCCGAGGTGCGGGCGCTGGTGGCGCCGGTCAACATCGACGCGATCACCTTCGATACCGGCTCTGCCGCGATCCGTTCGGATCAGGCGCAGCAGTTGCAGGGCTTGGGTCGTGCGATCCAGGACCAGATCGCCCAGAACCCGCAGGAGATCTTCATGATCGAGGGTCATACCGACACGGTCGGGTCGGACGCCGCCAACCTGGCGCTGTCGGACCGTCGTGCGGAATCGGTGGCGCTGGCACTGACCGAGTACTTTGACGTGCCGCCGGAGAACCTGGTGACCCAAGGCTATGGCGAGCAGTTCCTGCGCGTCCGTGCCGAGGGCGACATCCGCGACAACCGTCGCGCCTCGGTCCGCCGGATCACCGACCTGCTCGCGCAGTAAGCGCACCCACGAAACGACGAAGGCCCCGGCATCGTGCCGGGGCCTTTTTCACGTCCTGCCCTCAGTCCGCGGCCAGGAAACCGCCGGACTGGCGATGCCACAGCCGGGCGTACAGACCGTCGCGTTCCAGCAGTTCGGCATGGCTGCCCTGTTCGACGATCCGGCCCTGGTCCATGACCACCAGCCGGTCCATCGCGGCGATGGTGGAAAGGCGATGCGCGATGGCGATGACCGTCTTGCCCTGCATCAATGCCTCCAGCCGGGACTGGATCGCGGCCTCGACCTCGCTGTCCAGGGCGCTTGTGGCCTCGTCCAGGATCAGGATCGGCGCGTTCTTCAGCGCGACCCGCGCGATGGCGATGCGCTGGCGCTGGCCGCCCGACAGCTTGACGCCGCGTTCGCCCACATGGGCATCCAGTCCCTGCCGGCCCTGGCTGTCGGACAGGGATGGGACGAACCCGTCCGCCTCGGCCATGCGCAGGGCGTGGTCGATCTGATCCGGGGTCGCGTCCGGGCGGCCATAGGCGATGTTCTCGCGCACCGACCGGTGCAACAGCGAGCTGTCCTGCGTGACCACGCCGATGGCCGCGCGCAGGCTGTCCTGGGTCACCTGCGCGATGTCCTGGCCGTCGATGGTGATGCGCCCCGCGTCGATGTCGTGAAAGCGCAGCAGCAGGTTGATCAGCGTCGATTTTCCCGCGCCCGACCGGCCCACCAAGCCCACCCGTTCACCGGGCCGCAGATGCAGCGTCAGGTCGTCCAGCACCGCCATCGGCTGCGCCCCCGCAGCACCGCCATAGCGGAAGGTGACGTTGTCGAACCGCACCGCCGCCGGACCGGGCAGCAGCGGCTGCGCCCCCCGCGCGTCGCGCACCTCTCGTGGCAGGGACAGGCTGGTGATGCCGTCGCGCACGGTGCCGATATTCTCGAACAGGGCGGCGAATTCCCACATGATCCAGTGCGACATGTTGTTCAGCCGCAGGGCCAGCGGCACCGCGATGGCCACCGCCCCCACCGCGATCAGCCCCTGCGTCCACAGCCACAGCCCCAGCCCGGCCACCGCCGCGACCAGCCAGACGTTCAGCAGGTTCAGCACCATGTCCTGCAGGCTGGACAGGCGCATCTGCGCGTGGACGGTGCCCAGGAACCGGTCCATGCCCTGATGCATCCACGCCTCCTCCCGGTCGGAGTGAGAGAACAGCTTGACCGTCGCGATGTTGGTATAGCTGTCGACGATGCGTCCGGTCATCGCGCTGCGGGCATCGGCCTGTTCCTGTGCCACGCGGCCAAGGCGCGGCACGACATACCACAGCAGCGCACCGTAGGCCGCGGCCCAGACCAGGAAGGGCAAGGCCAGACGCCAGTCCTGGCTGGCGGCCAGCACCATCGCGCCCAGGAAATAGATCAGCACATAGCTGCCCACGTCCATGATCTTCATGGACACCTCGCGCACGGCCAGGGCGGTCTGCATCAGGCGCTGCGCGATGCGGCCCGCGAATTCGTCCTGGAAATAGCCGACCGACTGGCGCAGCAGCCAGCGATGCGCCTGCCAGCGGATGCGCTGCGGGAAATTGCCCATCAGCGACTGGTGCAGGACCAGCGATGTCACCACGTTCAGCGCCGGCATCACCACCAGCAGCACCAGCGCCATCAGCGCGATGCTGCCGCCATGACGGTTCCAGAAGACCTCTCGCGGGGTGTCGGCCAACTGGTCGATCAGCTGCCCCAGCCAGCCGAACAGCGCCACCTCGATCAGCGCGATCAGGCCCGATCCCACGGCCAGCAGCACCAGCCAAGGCAGCGTGCCGCGACTGTAATGCAGCACGAACCGCCACAGACCCGCCGGGGGCATGGTCGGGGTCTGGTCGGGATAGGGGTCGATGCGTCGTTCGAACCAGGCGAACATGGGGATGTCCTCCGCTGCTGAAGGGGCCGAAGTGCTGACCCGGACCGCCCGCAAAGTCAAGCGCGCAGGGGCGATCTTTGCCATCGCGATGGAACGGGGCGGGCCGGGGATCGTTGGTCATCCAGCACCATCAGAAAGGCCGTATCATGACCATGAATTCCCTCAAGGACCTGTATTTGGACCAGCTGCAGGACCTGTATTCCGCCTGCAAGCAGTCCATGCCCGTCGTGACCGAGATGGGTCGCGTCGCCAAGTCGCGCGAACTGGCCGAGGCGCTGATCGCCGGCAACGAAGGCATCGCCCGCGGCATGGAGCATCTGGCGACCCTGTGCAGCCAGCACGGCGTCGACCCCACCGGAGAGCACTGCAAGGGCATGGAAGGTCTGGTGACCGAGGCCCGCAAGCACGCGCTGCAGGCCGACTTCGGTGATGACGACGTCCGCGACGCGGCCATCATCACCCAGTACCAGCGCCTGACTCATTACGCGATCGCGGGCTATGGCTGCGTGCGCAGCTTTGCCAACCGCTTGGATCTGGATGCCGATGGCGGCGTTCTGCAGGAATGCCTGGAGAGCACCCGCGACGGCGACAAGCACATGACCCGCATCGCCGAGGGCGGCGTCAACCAGAAGGCCGCCAACGGTTGATCCACCACGACCGCCCGGAGGACACCCCGGGCGGTCGTCTTTCCTCAGATCGTGCCCGCGGCCATTTCCTTGGCGATATGGTCGGCCTGACGGATCGCCAGCGCGACGATGGTCAGGGTCGGGTTTTCCGCCGCGCCCGTCGTGAACTGGCTGCCATCGGACACGAACAGGTTCGCGATGTCATGCGTCTGTCCCCATTTGTTGACCACGCCGTCCTCCGGCCGCTCTGACATGCGGTTGGTCCCAAGGTTGTGCGTGGACGGATAGGGAGGCGTCGGCAGGGTCCGCGTGGCCCCCATCGCCCGGTACATCGCCTGCCCCCGTTCATAGGCGTGATTGCGCATCGCCACGTCGTTGGGATGGTCGCTGAAGTTCACGTTGGCGACCTTCAGGCCAAACTTGTCGACCGTGTCCGACAGGGTGACGCGGTTCGTCTCCTGCGGCATGTCCTCTCCGACGATCCACAGCCCGGCCATGTATTCGTATTGGTCCAAGGCGGTCGTGAACTCGCGCCCCCACCGGCCGGGGTCCAGGAAGGCCGCCATGAAGGGCAAGCCCAAGGACAGGGTCTCCAGCTCGTATCCGCCGACGAAGCCGCGGGAGGGATCGTGGCGCGCCTCGTCCTGCATGATGCCGGCCATGGTCGTGCCTCGCCACATGCGCACGGGTTTTTCGAAGATGCCATAGACCGACCCGGTCGTGTGGCGCATGTAGTTGCGTCCCACCTGACCGCTGCTGTTGGCCAGACCGTCGGGGAACATCTCGCTGGCGGAATTCAGCAGCAGCCGCGGGCTTTCAAAGCTGTTGCCCGCCACCGCCACGATGCGCGCGGCCTGGAACTGCAGGGCGCCGTCCTTGTCGAAATACTCGACGCCGGTCACGCGGCCCTGGTCGTTGTGCAGGATGCGGGCCACATGGGCGTGGTCGCGGACCTCAAGGTTGCCGGTTGCCTCGCCCTTGGGGATGTCGGTATAGGCGGCCGACCACTTGGCGCCCCATTTGCAGCCCTGGAAACAGAACCCCGTCTGCTGGCAGGCCGGCCGTTCGTCATTGTCGATGCTGTTGATCGCCATGCGCCCGGTCGACACCTCGGTATAGCCGACGGCCTTGGCCCCCGCCTCGAACACCTTGTAGTTATTGCTGCCGGGCAGGCCCGGAAAGTCGCCGGTCCGGGTGACGGCCAGCTTGGCCTCGGCCTTCTCGTACCACGGCGCCATCTCGGCCGCGTCGATGGGCCAGTCCAGCAGGTTCGCCCCCTCGACCGCGCCATAGGTGGTCAGGGCCTTCCATTCATGCTCCTGGAACCGGATCGAGGCGCCCGCCCAATGGGTCGTGGTGCCGCCGACCGCCTTGACAATCCAGGCGGGCAAGCCGCTGAAATCCTTGGCCACGCGCCAGTCGCCGCTGGTCGTGCGCGGGTCGGTCCAGGCCAACTGGCCAAAACTTTCCCATTCGTCGTTGATATAGTCTTCGGGCAGATAGCGCCCGCCCGCCTCCAGCGCCACGACCTTGACGCCCTTCTGCGCCAGTTCGTTGGCCAGCACGCCGCCACCCGCGCCGGTGCCGATGATGACGACCACGCTGTCGTCGGTCAGTTCGAATTTCGCTGCCGTAGCCATGATCCGCCCCCTTACAGCCAGTCGATGTCGTCAAAGCCACGATAGATGTAGCCGCCCTGGGAGAAGCTCTCTCCCTCATAGCCGAAGATCGGCCAGACCTCTTTCTGGTTGTAGAGACCGGTCACCAGCCCGCCCCGGACGGTCTGGAAGAACGCGCTGTCCTCCATCCCGCGCAGGATCGCCACGCGGTCCTGCTCCCACCCGATCGAGACATAGTCGTCATGCCCGGCCGCCTGCGCGGCGGCGTCCAGCGCGGCGATGCCCTCGGCCACCATGGGCTGGTTCTCGGCGGTGTCGTATCCCTTGATCGCGATCGCATAGAAGCGGTCGCCCACGCGGTCATGCGGATAGATGTCGCGGGCCATCTGCAGCAGCGTGGCCATCTCGTGCTCGCTGATCGCGGTCACCTCGACGGCCCAGGCCGCGTCGGGTGCCGCGATGAAGCCTGCGCCGGCCACTGCCAGCGCGCCGACTGCGACGGCCCGCGACAGCAGCGCCCGACGGGTCAGGCCCTTGGTCGTTGGTTCAGACATGGGTTCCTCCTCCCTTGATGTGATCCCGCGCCCCCTCCCAAGGGCACGGCAGGCTGATCAGCTGTAGCGGCCGCCCCGCTGCAGCACTTCGATCTCGTATCCGTCCGGGTCCTTGATGAAGAAGAAGCGGGCAATCACCTCGCCGCCCGGCGCGAAATCGACCAGCTTGCGGGGGGCAAAGCCGATCTCCTCCAACCGGGCGTGGGTCGCATCGACATCGTCGACCGAAAAGGCCACGTGCCCATAGCCGTCGCCCAGGTCATAGGGTTCGGTGCGGCCCTTGTTGACGGTCAGCTCCAGCTCGGTCCCGCTTTCGCCATTGGACAGGTAGATCAGCGTGAATTTCTCGAAATCCAGCCGCTCGGCCACCTTAAGTCCAAAGCAGCTGTCATAGAAATCGACCGAGGCCGCCTCGTCCAGAACGCGGATCATCGAGTGGATGTACTTGGCCATCTGGCCCTCCCTGCACGTGTCTTGCCTGATCGAGGCTAGGGGCTTGGGGACGGGCCGGGTAGTATCGGATTACTACAGCGAAAATATTCGTGTCACTCCGCGGCGATGGCCGGGGCGACGTCGTCCTCACCCAGATAGATCGTGCAGGCGCAGCGCAGCAGCGAGGTGAAGTTTCGCGCCTCTCCGTGCAGCTCCAGCACTTCGGCGTGCAGCTTGGAGATGAAGGCGGGCGTCGTCACGCCTTCGCGGGCGGCGATGCGGTCCAGGATGCACCAGAATGCGCGCTCCAGCCGGATCGATGTCGACTGGCCGTTCAGGCGCAAACGGCGGGTGACGGTCTCGTAGCGGTCCGGGTGCTGCCCGGCAAAGATCTGGCACATCAGCTTGATCTTGTCCTGTTCCTGACCTGCAGTCTCGCGTGCGGCCCCGCGTCGGTCAACGCGACTTTTTGGTCATGTCATCCATATTGGCACCGTCGCCAGACACAAACGACAAGGGCCACCCCGAAGGGTGGCCCTGTCCGCCGCGATATCCCCGAAAGGATCATCCGGCAGCATCAGCGTTCCTTGGCCCGTTCGGGCCCTGGATCACTTGATGATCTTGGAGACGACGCCTGCGCCGACGGTGCGGCCGCCTTCGCGGATGGCGAAGCGCAGCTTCTCTTCCATCGCGATCGGGGCGATCAGCTC
>NZ_JAKEKV010000010.1:0-135117 GCF_040148865.1 Paracoccus sp. NFXS7 | reverse complement strand
ACGACGTCAACTCGACGCCACAACCGTCACCCAATCCCCAGAATGTCTCCCGTTCCAACCGCGCTTCCCAGCACCGCCTTCCCGGCCCCTCCAGCGTTCCCGCCTTCGGTGAAGCGGTGTTTAGGCCTAGCCGCCGGGGGACGCAAGCAGGTTTTGTGAAAAAAACGTGTCAGCCGGTCAGTTTTCTTGCAACTTACTGAAATAAAAGGAAAAGTCAGGCCCTTGCGGGGCGGGTCCAGGACATCGGGCGACGAATCACAAGTCTGGAGGCCAGCAGAAGCGCGATCACCGCCGCCCAGAAGATCGGGGCGATCTCGTTGACCTTGATGGCCCACAGCCAATGCATCGCGGCAAGGGGGGCTGCAACATAGACCAGCTTGTGCAGGCGTCGCCACGCCCGCCCACCCATGCGCCGCAGCGACAGGTTGTTCGACGTCACGGCCAGCGCGATCAGGATCAGGAACGATCCCATCCCGAACAGCAGGTAGGGCCGCTTGAGGATGTCACGGGCCATCTGTCCCCACAGCAGTCCCATGTCCAGGACGACCCAGGCCAGCACATGGGGCAGCGCATAGGCGAAACAGATCACCCCGATCGCGCGGCGGAACCGCATCAACGACACGCCCGTCAGCCGCAGCAATGGCGTGACCGCCAAGCCGCCGATCAGGAAGTACAGCGCGGTCTGGCCAAGGCGGTGTTCGACCTCCTGCACGGGATCGACGCCCAGGCCGCCGGTGAAGATGTCCCACAGCAGCACGGCAAAGGGCACCGCCCCCGCCAGCCAGACCGCCCAGACCGGAATGCGCCGCAGCGCGTTGTTGATGCCGCGGATCATCAGTAGTTCACCGACAGATCCATCCCCGCGTAAAGCGAGGCGACCTGATCGCCGTATCCGTTGAACATCAGCGTCTCCTTGCGCCCGCCGAACAGGCCCGCGCCGATGACGCGTTCGGTCGCTTGGCTCCAGCGCGGGTGATCGACCTGCGGGTTCACGTTGGCATAGAATCCGTATTCGCTGGCCTGCAGCTGCTTCCAGGTGTTCACGGGCTCCTGCTCCAGCAGGTTGATGCGCACGATCGACTTGATCGACTTGAACCCGTATTTCCACGGCACCACCAGGCGGATCGGTGCGCCGTTCTGGTTGGGCATGGGCTGATCGTAGAGACCCGTGGCCAGGATCGTCAGCGGGTGCATCGCCTCGTCCAGACGCAGACCCTCGCGATAGGGCCAGTCCAGAATGGCGCGTTGCTGACCGATCATCTCTTCGGGGCGGACCAGCGTCTCGAATTCGACGAACTTGGCACTGGGTTGGACGCCGACCTTGGCCAGCACGGATGCCAGCGGCACGCCGATCCACGGAACGACCATCGACCACGCCTCGACGCAGCGCAGGCGATAGATGCGTTCCTCCAGCGCGTTGTCGGGGGCCAGATCCTCGACGCCATAGCTGCCGGGGCGGTCGACCAGGCCCGCCACCTCCACGGACCAGGGATCGGTGGTCAGCGCGCCCGCATTGCGCGCCGGATCCTCCTTGCCCGTCCCGAATTCATAGAAGTTGTTGTAGTTGGTGATCTCCTCGAAGGTGTTCGGCGTCTGGTCGGTCGACAGCGGGGACGGGCGTGCATTGATCGTCTGCGCGCGGACCAGTCCGGGCAGGGCCACGGCGGCGGCCCCTGCGGCCATGAATTTTCGACGATCCAGAAAAATCCTGTGCGGCGTGACGTCAGACCAGTTCAGCTTCATCATGTCCTCCGATCGGGCTGCCCCAACGGGGCGGTACCCTTGCGTTATCGCATGATCCACGCAGGGGGTTGCGCAAATGATGCATCACGTTCGGTTGACTGTTCGCTGCAGGGCACCTGTTCGTTACAGGCGCGGCGCGAATTATTCGACGCGCTCGATCTCGGCCAGGAAGGCGTCGGCGAACCGCTCCATGCGCGGCGCGTCCAGGTGGCGCGCCAGTCCATCGACGCCGGCGGGGCGGCTTTCCGCGATGCGCTTGATCTGGGCGGTCGAACAGGACAGCGGCTTGTCGGTGCCGTCGGGGCCGCGCTGCAGGTCCAGCTGCACGGCCATCAGCCGGTCGAACAGCGCGCCTTCGGGACGCCCGGCCAGGGCGCGCCGTGCCGGGTGCATCTCGGGCTGCGCGCCCGCGATGACCTCCAGGAAGGCGCGGCCAAAGCTGTCCAGCTTCTTTGCCCCCACGCCGCCGACCCGCGCCATCTGGTCCAGGTCCTGCGGCCGCTTCTCGGCCATCTCGATCAGGGTGCGGTCGGGGAAGATGACATAGGCCGGCACGCGCGCCGCCTCGGCCAGGGCGCGCCGCTTGGCCTTCAGCGCGGACAGAAGCGGCTCGTCCTCCTCCGATACCTGGGTGCGCAGGACGTTGGCGGGCTTGGCGCCCTTGGTCGTGTCCTCGCGCAGCGTCACGCTCTCCTCGCCGCGCAGGATCGGATGCGCGGTCTCGGTCAGGTGCAGGGCGCCGTGGCGTTCCGGGTCGGGGCGGCACAGGTCCAGCCCCATCATCTGCCGAAAGATCGCCTGCCACTGCCCGCGCCCGTGTTCGCGCCCCACGCCAAAGGTCGGCAGCTGGTCATGGCCGCGCTCGCGCACCTTGTCCGTGGTGGTACCGGTCAGGATGTCGATCAGGTGGCCGCTGCCAAACCACTCGCCGGTGCGGACCATCGCCGACAGCGCCTTACGGACCGCCAGCGTCCCGTCGAACAGCTTGGGCGGGCTCTGGCACAAGTCGCAATTGCCGCAGTCGCGGTCCATATCCTCGCCGAAATAGGCCAGCAGGCGGCGGCGGCGGCATCCCGTCGCCTCGGCCAGACCCAGCAGCGCGTTCAGACGTGCATGATCGCCGGCCTTGCGGGCGCTGTCGCCCAGGCCCTCGTCGATCTGGGTGCGACGCAGGCGGATGTCGTCGGGACCGTAGAGGGTCAGCGTATCCGCCGGGTCGCCGTCGCGGCCCGCGCGCCCGATCTCCTGATAGTATCCTTCGATGGATTTCGGCAGGTCGGCATGCAGCACCCAGCGGATGTCGGGCTTGTCGATGCCCATGCCGAAGGCCACGGTCGCCACGACGATCAGCCCGTCCTCGGTCTGGAACCGCGCCTCGGCCTCACGCCGGGCCTCGGCCTCCAGCCCCGCGTGATAGGCGATGGCCGGATGCCCCGCCTCGCGCAGCGCCTGCGCCAGGCTTTCGGTCCGCGCGCGGGCGCCGCAATAGATGATGCCCGACTGACCCCGGCGCGCGGCGGCATAGGCCAGGACCTGCGTGCGGGGGCTGTTCTTGGGCTGAAAGGCCAGCCGGATGTTCGGCCGGTCGAACCCGCGCAGAAAGGTCACCGGGGCCTGTCCGTCGAACAGGCGGGTGACGATCTCGGCCCGCGTTTCCACGTCCGCAGTGGCGGTGAAGGCCGCCAGCGGCACGTCCAACGCGCGCTTCAGATCGCCGATGCGCAGATAGTCGGGGCGAAAGTCATGGCCCCATTGGCTGACGCAATGCGCCTCGTCCACCGCGATCGCCGTGACGCCCGCCCGGCGCAAGAGGTTCACCGTGCCCCCGGAGGCCAGCCGTTCGGGCGCCATGTACAGCACCTTCAGCCGCCCGTCGGCGATGGCCGAAAACACCGCGTCGGTCTCGGCCTCGGTATTGCCGCTGGTCAGTGCGCCCGCCTCGACCCCCGCTTCGCGCAGCGCGCGCACCTGGTCCCGCATCAGCGCGATCAGCGGAGAGATGACCACCGTCACGCCCTCGCGCATCAGCGCGGGCAGCTGGAAGCACAGCGACTTGCCGCCGCCCGTCGGCATGATCGCCAGCACGTCGCGGCCTGCGGCCACCGCCTCGACGATCTCTTGCTGTCCGGGGCGGAAACCGTCGAATCCCCAGACCTGGCGCAGCAGGTCCGTTGACATCACATGCCGTAGAAGAAGCCCGCGTTGTTCGCCAGGGCGCGCTGCGCGATGATGATGATGATGAAGACGACCAGCGGCGCCAGATCCAGCCCGCCGGTATTGGGCAGGATGTTCCGGATCGGGCGATAGATCGGCTCCAGCAGCCGGTTCAGGCCGTCCCAGATCTGCGCGACCAGCGGCTGGCGCAGGTTCAGCACCTGAAAGTTGATCAGCCAGGACATGATGATGTGCACGATCATGATGAACCACAGGACCTGCAGGATCAGTTGCAGGGCTTCGTACAGGGTTCCCATGGTCGTCTCCTTGGCTGCGCGCGCGTTCGGGCCCTGTATGGCCGCGCGTAAGGCGGGACGCAAGCGGGGCGCGACCGGATGCCGCCGCGTCCGGCTTGACGCCCGCGTGATCGCGGGCCACCCACGGGGTAGAACGAAAGGCCCGCCCCCGAAAGGCCTGCTGACGAAAGGCCCCTCCATGTATCCGCTGATCCGCTTTGCCAAGGAACTGGTCAAGTTCCGCAACGCCCCCGCCCTGGACCCCCTGGGCACGCATGTGTCCACGCACATGTGCTGGCCCTGGGACCTGGACCCTTGGTGGGAGCTGAACAACGGCCGCACCCTGACCCTGTTCGATCTGGGCCGCATCCCGCTGGCGCGGCGGACCGGGCTGGTGCCAGTGCTGCGGGCGAATGGCTGGGGCATCACGGTGGCGGGAAACTCGACCCGCTATCGCCGCCGTGTCCGGGCGTTCGAACGCTTTACCATGATCTCGCGCATGGTGGGCTGGGACGCGCGCTTCGTCTATATGGAGCAGTCCATGTGGAAGGGCACGGAATGCTGCAACCAGGTGATGATCCGCTCGGCCGTGACCTCGGCCCAGGGGATCGTCGCCCCCGCCCGCGTCATGGAGGCCCTGGGCCACGCCCCCGACAGTCCGCCCCTGCCCGACTGGATCGCGGCCTGGATCGCGGCGGATGCGACGCGGCCCTGGCCCCCCGTCATCCCGGATGACGCGAAACTTCACTTGCCACTCTGACGGGCTCTGTTCCTTATGACGGAAAAGCCATGAGGGACGGACATGACGATCGATCGCAGGCGGGTCTGGGGCTGGTGGTTCTTTGACTGGGCCAGCCAGCCCTATCACACGCTGCTGCTGACCTTCGTCTTCTCGATCTACTTCGCCGAGGTCGCGCGCACGCATTTCATCGCCCAGGGCTTTGATGCCGCGCAGGCCGGGGCGCAGGCGCAGGCGCTTTGGGGATACGGGCTGGCCATCGCGGGCGCGGTCATCGCGCTGGCCGCCCCGGTCCTGGGCGCCATCGCGGACAGTTCGGGGCGGCGGATGCCCTGGGTCTGGGTGTTCTCGGCATTCTATGTGGTGGGCGCGGCGGGGCTGTGGACCCTGACCCCCGGCCAGCCGCCGCTGATCCAGGCCATCGTCTTGTTCGGCATCGGCCTGATCGGGGTCGAATTCGCCACCATCTTCACCAATGCCATGCTGCCTGCCCTGGCCCCGCGCGACGAGATCGGCCGCCTGTCCGGGTCGGGCTATGCCTTCGGCTATCTGGGCGGGGTGACGGCGCTGGCCGTGATGCTGCTGCTGTTCGCCGAAACGCCCTCGGGGCGCACGCTGCTGGGCATCCCGCCCCTGTTCGGCCTGGACCCCGCGATGCGCGAAGGTACGCGGTTCGTCGGCCCCCTGACGGCGATCTGGTACGCGGTTTTCATGATCCCGTTCTTCCTGTGGGTCCGCGAACCGGGGCCGGGCCGCCCGGTGCAGGTGCGCCGCGCCCTGCGCGACCTGTGGACGCTGATCCGCAGCCTTCGGCATCGGCGCAGCCTGGCGGCCTGGCTGGCCTCGTCGATGTTCTCGCGCGACGCGCTGAACGCGCTGTACGGGTTCGGGGGCGTCTATGCGGGGACGGTGCTGGGCTGGCCGGTGTTCCTGGCCGGCGTCTTCGGGGTGGTCAGCGCCATCTCGGCGGCGGTGATCAGCTGGCTGGGCGGGCGCGCGGACCGCGCCTTCGGCCCCCGCGCGGTGATCGTCGCCAGCATCCTGGCGCTGATGGCGGTCTGCATGCTGCTGGTGGGCATGGACCGGACATCCGTCCTGGGCATTGCCACGCCGGATGCGGTCCTGGGCACCCTGCGCCTGCCCGACCTGATCTTCTTTGCCTGCGGGGCGGTGATCGGGGGCGCGGGCGGCGCGCTGCAGGCGGCCAGCCGCACGATGATGGTGCGCCACACCACCCCCGACCGCGCAACCGAGGGTTTCGGGCTTTACGCGCTGTCGGGTAAGGCCACGGCGTTCCTGGCACCCTTCCTGATCGCGCTGACGACCGACCTGACCGGGAATCAGCGCATCGGGTTTCTTCCCCTGATCGTGATCTTTCTTGTCGCGCTGGTTCTGCTAGTGTGGGTGGACCCCGAAGGAGAGACGTCCCCGTGATCCGCAAGACCCTGACCGCCGCCGCCGTCCTGATGGGCCTGGCTTTGCCCGCATCGGCCCAATCCCTGGCCAAGGACGTCTTCGGCGCGTTCCGCACGGCATCGGGCGGGCCGGCCGTGTCGATCGGCAACTATTCCCAAGGTTGCGCGCAGGGTCTGGTGCAGATGCCCGAAAGCGGACCCAGCTGGCAATCCATGCGCCTGTCGCGCAACCGCAACTGGGGCCACCCCGAGATGATCGGCTTTCTGCAGGGTCTGTCGCGGGCGGCGCAGCAGGCCGGGTGGCGGGGCCTCTATATCGGGGACATCAGCCAGCCGCGCGGCGGGCCGATGACCTCGGGCCATGCCAGCCACCAGCTGGGGCTGGATGCCGACATCTGGATGCTGCCGCCCCCGACCCTGGGCCTGTCCCCGCAGCAGCGCGAGAACCTGTCATCCGTGTCGGTCGTCGCGAATGGCGGCACAGCGCTGTCGGGCAACTGGACGGGCGGGCACATGTCGATCATGCGCGCCGCCGCGCGCGATCCCCGCGTCGAACGCATCTTCGTCGATCCCATTGCCAAGGTCGCCATGTGCCAGATGGAGACGGGCAACCGCGACTGGCTGCGCAAGATCCGCCCCATCAACAACCACGACTTCCATTTCCACGTCCGCATGAACTGCCCTGCCGGGTCGATCTGCCAGACGCCGAACCCGATCCCGGCCGGCGACGGCTGCGCCGAGGCGCAGGAATGGATCAACATCCGCATCGACCCCAGCCGCGCCAAGCCCTCGACCCCGGACCCCAACTATCGCCACCCCCGCACCTATCGGATGAGCGACCTGCCAGCCCAATGTTCGACCGTCGCATCGGCGCCCTGACGCTGGCCCTTGCCGGGTCGATCCTTGCCACCGCGCCTGCCCGTGCAGGCGCGGTTCTTGATTATGTCGGCACCTATATCTGGACGATGGACCAATCGACCTTCGGCGGCTTCTCGGCGATCGACATCAGCCCGGACGGCACCGGGTTCCACGCCCTGACCGACCGGGCGCATCTGTACTGGGGCCGGATCGAACGCGATGCCCAGGGCCTGGTGCGCGGCATGTCCGTCGCCGGGCGCACGAACCTGAAGGACAGCAAGGGCCAGCCCCTGCCCCCCGGCTATACCGGCGACAGCGAAGGCATCGCGGTGGGCCCCGACGGCCGCATCCATGTCAGCTTCGAAGGGCTGGACCGGGTCGCGACCTATGATCACCCCGACGCACCCGCCACCACCCATCCCCGCCCGGACCGCCTGCCCGGCATGGGCGTGAACGTGGGGCTGGAGGCGCTGGCCATCGACGACGACGGCACCCTGTTCGCCGTCCCCGAGCGGTCGGGTTCGGAAACCCAGCCCTTTACCATCCTGTCGTTCGACGGCGCCTGGACGGAATACGGCCAGATCCGCCGCGATCCGCGCTGGCGTGCGGTGGGGGCGGATTTCGGGCCCGACGGCTGGTTCTACCTGCTGGAGCGGGATTTCCGCGGCATCCTGGGCTTTGTCTCGCGCGTGCGGCGGATGCGGCTGGAGCCGGGGGTGATCCAGGACGACCAGATCCTGCTGGAGACGCGGCCCCTGCAATACGACAACCTGGAAGGCATCTCGGTCTGGGACGACGGCGTGGGCATGCGCATCACCATGATCTCGGACGACAACTTCCTGTTCGTCCAGCGGACCGAGATCGTCGAATACCGCCTGCGCGACACCGGCCTGCAGGCGCTGCGGAATTGACAAGACCGCCCGCGCGGGCGTAAGGCGCGCGCTGCCCCACCCGTCCGGGGGGCCGAGTTCTTCCGCAACCTTCGCAAAAACGGAAACCCACCGATGATCCGCTTTCTGCCCGGCATCCTTGCCATGGCCGCCATTGTCGTGGCCTCGAACGTCCTAGTCCAGTTCACGGTCGCCACCTGGCTGACCTGGGGCGCCTTCACCTATCCGCTGGCCTTCCTGGTCACGGACGTCATGAACCGCGTCCACGGCGCCGCCGCCGCGCGCCGCGTGGTGCTGGCAGGGTTCGTGACCGGGGTCTTCTGGTCGCTGATCGCCGCAGGGATGGATGCCACCACGCTGCGAATCGCCATCGCGTCTGGGGCGGCCTTCCTGGTGGCGCAGATGGTCGACGTGCAGGTCTTCGACACGCTGCGCGGCGGGCGCTGGTGGCGGGCGCCGCTGGTCTCGACCCTGCTGGGGTCTGCGCTGGACACGGTGCTGTTCTTCGGAATCGCCTTTGCGACCGTGCTGCCTGCGGACACCAACACGGGCTGGGCCAACGAGGCGGTTCCGCTGCTTGGCGCGGGACCGCTCAGCCCGCTGTGGGTTTCGCTGGCACTTGCCGACTGGATGGTCAAACTTGGTCTGGCGATACTGGCCCTTGTGCCGTTCCGCATCATCGTCCGCAATTTGTTGGGGCACAGGGCAGAAAGCTGATTGACAGAATTTCGATCTGTGTCAGCCTGTCCCTATACAGCAATCTTTTGAAAGGAGGTGGTCCAGTGTCTAGAGTGATAGTGGAGAGACGTTTCGGAACAGTCGGGGGGACCCCGGCCTGAGGGCAGCCCCAAAGGCCACCACCCCTGGTTGGGACCGGACCTGCGTCCGCCCCTAACCGGACCATCTCCTTGGATCTCGCGGGCCGCCTCTTGCTGGGCGGCCCGTTCCTTTTTGCGTCCCCGTGTCCGGTTTGCGCCACCGTGTCCGGCCGCGCGGCGCCGCGCAACAAGAACGGGCGGCCCCGAAGGACCGCCCGCACCGATGTCGTCAGCCTTGCGTCAGGCGCGGACAGGCACCGCGGCCCGGTCGCGATTGGCGCGCATCGCGCCGACCACCACCGCGGCCCAGATCAGCGCCGCCAGCCACCACAGCCCGCCGCCGATCAGCGCCATCCCGATCAGGCCCGCCTGCACCACGTAATACGCCATGGTGATCAGCGTCTTGCGGATGATGTCGCCCTCGCGGTCGGTCAGGCCCACGACGGCGGACGCGGCCACCACGTTGTGCACGCAGACCATGTTGCCCGCAGCGCCGCCCACGGCCTGCAGCACCACCACGATGGTGATTCCCGCAAGATCCAGTCCGATGCCCTGCGCGGCCGAGAACTGGAACAGCGCGAACATCATGTTCGACACGGTGTTCGATCCCGCGATGAACGCGCCCAATGCGCCCACGATCGGCGCGAACAGGGGCCAGCTGGCACCGGTCGCCGCGGCCATCCCCTCGGCCAGGGTGATCGGCATGGACGCCACGCCCTCCGAGCCCGAGTTGATGAACACCTGCACCATCGGCACCGCCAGCAGCAGCGCGGGCGCCGCGGCCAGCATCGTGCGGCCCGAGATCGCCCAGGCCCGGCCGTAATCGCTGCCCCGCATGCGGAACAGCGCGACCGAGATCAGGGATGCGATGATCATCACCGTCCCCGGCGAATAGGCGAACTGCGCGGTCGCGTTGATGCCCGACCCGAACAGGTCGCGCAGCGCCAGCGTGGTGTCCGGCCCGGTCAGCCACGCCTTCAGCGGCGCGATGGTCCGCGTCAGCACCAGCAGCGCCGCGACGATGACATAGGGCATCCATGCCGTCAGCAGGCCGATGCGGCGGTCATCGGGGCCCAGTTCGGCCTGGTCGGGTTCGATGTTGCCCTGCCAGCCTTCGTCCCACTGGGCGCGTGCCGGAAAGTCGAACCTGTCGGACGGCATGAACCAACCGGCCCGCGCGGCGGGCACCACGATCATCAGGCCGATCAGCCCGCCCAGCAGGGACGGGAATTCCGGTCCCAGAACCCGCGCGACCAGCAGATAGGGCATCGTGAACGCCAGGCCCGCAAAGATCGCGAATTTCCACGCCCGGAAGCCCTTGGCAAAGCTGCGATCGGTGCCGAAGAACCGGGTCAGCATGCCGACCATCAGCAGCGGGATCAGCACGCCGACCAGCGCATGGACCAACGCCACCTGCGCGGCCACCACCGGCACGTATTCGGCAAGCGTCAGGGGCGCGATGGCGGCGGCAACCTCGGGGCTGTTCGACAGGCCGGTGTTGACGCCGACCAGCATCGGCGTGCCGACCGCGCCGAACGACACGGGCGTCGACTGGATGATCAGCGTGACCATGACCGCGGCCATGGCCGGAAAGCCGATCGCCAGCAGCAGCGGCGCCGCGACGGCGGCAGGCGTGCCGAACCCCGACGCACCCTCGATCATCGACCCGAACATCCACGCGATGATGATCGCCTGGATGCGCCGGTCGGGCGAGATGTCCATGAACCCCCGCCGGATCGTCCGGATCGCGCCCGATTCCTGCACCGTGTACAGCAGCAGGATCGCCCCGAAGACGATGTAGAGCAGCGTGACCGCCGTCACCAGGCCGTTGACCGTGGCCCCCGCGACCCGCGCCAGCGGCGCGCCCCACAGAAACAGCGCCAGAAGCACCGTGACCGCGTAGGCGGTCATCATCGACAGTTTCGCGGACCGTCGCATGACGACCAGCAAGACAAACACCACCGCGATCGGCATGGCCGCGGCGATGAACATTATTCCCTGTGACACCCCAATTCCTCCTCGAATTGTCCGTATCATTCGGGACGGGTTCACGGCGGAAAGCAAGAAAAAACCGGTCTGGAAACCAGACCGGTTGCGCAAACGTCGCCGGGACGGTGCGTCAGTCGCGACGGATCGCGATGGCGATGCCCTGCCCGCCGCCGATGCACATGGTGATCAACGCGGTGCGACCGCCTGTCCGCTCCAGCTCGTGGATGGCCTTGACCATCAGGATCGCGCCTGTGGCGCCGACCGGATGGCCCAGGGCGATGGCGCCGCCATTGGGGTTCACGCGGGCCGGGTCCAGACCAAGGCCCTTGTTCACCGCCAGCGCCTGCGCGGCAAAGGCCTCGTTCGATTCGATGACGTCGAAATCGCCGGCCTTCAGTCCGGTCCTCGCCATCAGCGCCTCGACCGCGGGGATCGGGCCGATGCCCATCACCTCGGGGCGCACGCCCGCCACCGCATAGCCCAGGATCCGCGCCCGCGGGGTCAGCCCTTCGCGTTCGGCCGCATCGGCCCGTGCCAGGACCAGCGCCGCGGCACCGTCGTTGATGCCGCTGGCATTGCCCGCGGTGACGCTGCCGCCCTTCTGGAACACGGCCTTCAGGCTGGCCAGCTTGTCCAGGCTGGTGTCCTTGGGGTGTTCGTCGGTGTCAAAGGCGACCATGCCCTTGCGCGACTTGACCTCGACCGGGACGATCTGATCGGTGAAATAGCCAGCCGCGATGGCCGCCGCCGCCCGGCGCTGCGATTCCATCGCGAAGGCGTCCTGCTGTTCGCGGGTGATCTCATGTTCGGCGGCGACGTTTTCCGCCGTGACGCCCATATGGCCCGTGCCCATCGGGCAGGTCAGCGCGCCGGTCATCATGTCCAGCATCGACTGGTCGCCCATCTTGGCGCCGAAGCGCGCCGAAGACACGACATAGGGCGACCGGCTCATGCTCTCGGCGCCTCCGGCGATGGCGAAATCGGCGTCACCCAGCATCAGCGCCTGCGCCGCCGACACGATGGCCTGCGCGCCCGAACCGCACAGGCGGTTCACGTTCATCGCGGGCGTGGTGTGCGGGATGCCCGCCTCCAGCATGGCGACGCGCGACAGGTACATGTCGCGGGGTTCGGTGTTGATGACATGGCCAAAGACCACCTGCCCGATCCGGTTGGGGGCCACGCCCGCACGCTCCAGCGCGGCGCGGGTGACGGTGGCGGCCAGGGCGATCGGCGGGATCGCGGCCAGGCTGCCCCCGAAGGTGCCGATGGCGGTGCGGGCGCCGGACAGGATGACGATATCGGATGCGGACATGAATGGGCCTCCTCTTGCCTTTGACGACAGTCTGGGCGCGCTGCCCGCGTCCCGCAACCGTGTCGTCGCGGCAAATTGCATGCCCCCGCGCAAGGCGCTATGTTGCGCAGGAATAACGAGAGAGATCCCATGACCCAGACCGGCCCCCGGCTGCGCATCAAGCTGCGCCTGGAATACGACTCGCCCCTGATCCTGGGGCCGGGCAAGGCCGAGCTGCTGGCGCGGATCGGGCGGCTTGGCTCCATCTCGGCCGCCGCGCGCGAGATGGGGATGAGCTACAAGCGCGCCTGGACCCTGGTCGAGGAGATGAACACCGCCTTCGCCGACCCGGTCATCGACAGCGCGCGGGGCGGCGCGGGCGGCGGCGGCGCCACCGTGACCCCCACCGGACAGCAGGTCCTGTCCCATTACCGGGCGCTGGAATCGCTGCTGCTGGATGCCGGGGCGGCCGACCTGATGGCGCTGAACGCGCTGCTGCGTCCCGAAGGGTCGGGCTGATCCATCGGCAAGCCCCCGCCCCGCTTCCGGCTTTGTGATTTCACAGGCGGGTGATTTTGCGTAGACTGTCCGCAAAACAAGAGAACGAGGGCAGGATGAACAGGCTACTGAAGCTGGCCATTGTCGGGCTGGTCGCCTCATGCGGGGGCGGCGGGAACTTCAGCGCGCCGCGGCAGCTGGACAACGCGTGCGCGATCACGTCGGAACGACCCGCCTATCTGCGCGCCATGCGCCAGACCGAACGCAAATGGGGCGTGCCGGTCCATGTTCAGATGGCGACCCTGTACCAGGAATCGAAATTCATCGGCGATGCGCGCACCCCGCATCAATACGCGCTTGGCGTCATTCCCATCGGCCGCCAAAGCAGCGCCTTCGGCTATTCCCAGGCCCTGGACGGCACTTGGGAGGAGTACCAGCGCGAGACCGGCAACCGTCGCGCCCGGCGCGACAGCATCCGCGACGCGACCGACTTCATGGGCTGGTACATGCATGGCAGCCAGCAGCGGCTTGGCCTGTCCAAGAACGACGCCGCGTCGCAGTACCTGGCCTATCACGAAGGCCGCAGCGGCTTTGCCCGCGGCAGCTATCGCCAGAAAAGCTGGCTGATGCGCGTGGCCGGATCCGTGGGCCAGCGGTCCGAGATGTACCGCCAGCAGCTGGTCGGCTGCCGCCGCGCTTGACGCGGCGCGGGGGCTGGGGCCTTCTGTCCGTCCAACGGCCAGGAGGATCCCCATGTACCGCGTCATCGGCACCGCCAAGTCCCGCGCCCTGCGCGTCCTGTGGATGCTGGAGGAGCTGGGACAGCCTTACGACCACATTCCCGCCAATCCGCGCAGCGACGGCGTGGCCCAGTTCAACCCGGCGGGCAAGGTTCCGGTCCTGATCGACGACGGTACGCCGATCACCGATTCGACGGCGATCCTCACCTATCTGGCCGATCGCCACGGCGACTTGACCCACCCGGCGGGCACCCTGGACCGGGCGCGTCAGGACAGCCTGACACAGTTCCTGCTGGACGAATTCGACGCGGCATTGTGGCTGGCCGCGCGCCACAGCTTCATCCTGCCCGAGGAGATGCGCCTTGGCGCGATCAAGAACACCCTGCGGTGGGAATTCGAGGCCAGCCAGAAGACCCTGGTCCACCGCATGTCCGACGGCCCCTATCTGATGGGAGAGCGGATGACCGTGCCCGACCTGATCCTGGCGCATTGCCTGGACTGGGCGCTGTCGGCGCGGTTCCCGGTCGTCGAACACCGCCTGACCGAATACCTGGACCGCATCCGCCAGCGCCCCGCCTATCAGCGGGCCATGGCACGCTAGAGCCTGCGGGCTGCAGCCTGCCCCGCGCGCAGCCCCGTGGCAAGGCAGGTGGTCAGCAGATAGCCGCCTGTCGGCGCCTCCCAGTCCAGCATCTCTCCGGCGGCAAAGACGCCGGGCAGGGCGCGCAGTTCAAGCTCAGACGTCAGCGCCTCCGACCGGATGCCCCCGGCCGACGAGATCGCCCGGTCCAGCCCCATCGGCCCCGCATGGCAAAGCGGCAGTGCCTTGGCCCGCGCGGCCCAGCCCTCTGCGCTGTCCGGCAGGGGGCGCCCCCATTCCAGCAGCAGGCCGACCCGCGCCGGATCGCCCAGGATGCGGCGCAACCAGTTGCCCAGGCTCAGCTTGCCACGCGGCTGCGCAAAGCGCCGCGCCAGGGACGCGTGGTCCAGGTCGGGGGCCAGATCGACATGGGCCGCCTGCCCGTCGCGGATCGGGGCCGCGACGGCATAGACGCCCCCGCCCTCGATCCCGTCGGGGGTGATGACCCACTCGCCGCGACTGACGCTGTCGCCTGCGCGGATCGCGACGCCCTTGACCGGCGCGCCGTGCAGCCGCGCCATCGCAGGCGACCAGTCGACCCGGAACCCCATGTTGGCCGGACGAAACAGCGCGACGGCGACACCGGCCTCTGCCAGGATCGGCACCCAGGTCGCATCCGACCCCAGCCGCGGCCAGCTTGCCCCGCCCAGGGCCAGCACCGTCACATCGGGCTGCAGCACCCGGCGACCGTCGGGCGTGTCGAAGGCGAAACCACCGCCCAGCCCGACCCATCGCCAGCGCGACCGCAGCTCGACCCCGCCCGCGCGCAGCCGCGCCAGCCAGGCCCGCAGCAGGGGCGAGGCCTTCATGCCCACCGGAAACACCCGGCCCGTCGATCCCGCGAACAGAGCGATGCCCAGGCCCTGGGCCCAGTCCCGCACCGCCTGCGGGCCGAACGCCCCCGCATCGGTCGCCAGATAATCGCGCCCGTCCGACGCGGCGATCTGGGCGCCAAAGGCCGCCAGCGGTTCGTCGCGGGTCAGGTTCAGGCCGGATTTCCCGGCCATCAGGAACTTGCGGGCGGGCGTGGGCATCGCGTCGACCACCACCACCTGACGGCCGGGCGCCATCAGCGCCTCGGCCGCCATCAGCCCGGCAGGTCCCGCTCCGATCACCAGGGCAAGGGTCACCGCCGCCCCCGCGGCTTCATCGCAAGGCGCAGCAGCGCGCGTTCCACCAGCGGCATCTGCGGCGCGCGGCTGGCGGACCGCAGGGTCATGTCGGTCGACAGCAGCAGCGACACCGCCTCCTCCAGCGGGCCCATGCCCCAGCTTTGCGCCTGGCGGGTCATGCGGTCGCGGCGGGGGCCGAAGACGGGCGGGCGCGCGCGGGCCAGCGCCACCCCCGGCCCCGCCGGGTCGGCAGCGGCCAGGTGCAGCGTGCGGAAATGGCGCAGCGCGCCGATGCACAGGGTAACGGGCGCGATCCCCTGCTGTTCGATCCGCCGCATCAGCGGGCCGAAATCGGCCTCGCGGCGTTCTGCGACGGTGTGGATCAGCTCGTCCAGGTCGGCCTCGATCGTGGCGGGCGCCAGCATGGCGATCTCCTCGACCGTCAGGGGGGCGGGGTCCTGGTACTTGTACAGGCCGATCTTCTCGACCGTCTGGCGCAGATCACCGGGGTCCAGCGCGCGCGCCAGAAGACCCAGTTCGCGCATCGCGTCCCGCGGCACCTCGCGCAGGCCGGCATCCGCCAGCCAGCGGCCGATCTCGTCCTCGGAGGGCGGATCGTCATAGATGGGGGCGGTCACCGCCTGGCCATGCGTCTCGAACAGGCGCCGCAGGGATGACGACTTGGACAGGCTTGCCGCCGTGACCACGATCACCGCATCCCCTTGCCGCCAGCCTGTCAGCGCATCGCGGATCGCGTCGGTGGCCAGGTCGGGCGTGTCCTCGACCACGACCACGCGGGGGCCGGGAAAGAACCCCACCTCGCGCACCGCGTCGATCAGCTGGGCGGGGTCCTTCTTCAGGCCCGTGCCGGGCATCCGGGTCAGGCGCATCTCCTCGTCGGCCTTCTCGCCGGTCAGGGCGCGCACGACCTCCGCCCGCTTCAGCGCCACGCGCATCGCGTCCTGCCCATAGATCAGCACCCCCGGCCGCGAGGGGTCGGGGCGGGCCAGATAGCGCGCGATCTCGGCCCCCTTCAGCAGCATGGATCAGTCCGGCAGGTCGGATGCGGCCGCCAGCAGGCGGGTGACGACCTGATCGGCCAGCATCAGCGCCAGCCGCTCGCGCGCGTCGCCCTCGGCCGCCAGG
This sequence comes from Paracoccus sp. NFXS7, assembly GCF_040148865.1. Classification (NCBI taxonomy): domain Bacteria; kingdom Pseudomonadati; phylum Pseudomonadota; class Alphaproteobacteria; order Rhodobacterales; family Paracoccaceae; genus Paracoccus; species Paracoccus sp. NFXS7. Next base: position 118,788 of record NZ_JAKEKV010000010.1, on the reverse strand, counting down.
GTCGAGATCGTGGTCCCGGTGGTGGAATAGGACGTGAAGCTGCTGACGCGTCCCTGGGTGATCACCGCACCCCCCGGCCCGGTCAGCGCGAAATCGGCGGTGCCGTTCAGCGAATAGCGGGTCGTGACCTCATCGGGCGTGATGGCCTGCGCGACGACGCCCGCGCTGATGCGGTAATCCAGGTCATAGACGGCCGCGTCCTCGGGGCCCAACCGTTCGGCCAGGCGCCGGTTGAAGACGAAGTCCAGCGGCGTGTCCGGGTCGCGCGGGCGGACCTTGCCGAACAGCTTGCCGCCCCCGCCCCCCGGCCCATAGACCGGCGACAGCCCGCAGGCCGCCAGCCCCGAGACGGCCAGCAGCCCCAGCAGGACCGCGCGGCGATCAGGCGACCACATTGACGATCCGCCCCGGCACCACGATCAGCTTCTTGACCGCCGCCCCGTCCAGGAACCGCAGCACGGTGTCGTCGGCCAGCACCAGCGCCTCGATCTCGGACTTGGGCATGGTCTTGGGAACGGTGATCTCGGCCCGGCGCTTGCCGTTGATCTGGATCGGAAGGGTCACGCTGTCGTCCTCCAGCAGGGCCGGGTCCGCCTTTGGCCAGCCTGCATCGACGACCATGCCCTGCCCGCCCGATTTCGACCAGACCTCTTCGGCCAGGTGCGGCACCATCGGCGCCATCAGCTGGGCCATGATCCGCAGGGCCGCGCGGCGCGCCTCGCCCCCGGCCTGCGATTTCGCGACCGCGTTGGCCAGTTCATAGAGTTTCGCGACCGCCTTGTTGAAGGCAAAGCCCTCGATCGCCTTGGTGACATCCGCGATGGCGCGGTGCGCCGTGCGCGTCAGGTCGGCATCGTCGCCCCCTTCGGGAACCTCGTCGGCCAGGCGCCAGACGCGGGACAGGAACTTGAACGCGGCCTCCGCTCCGGCGGCGGTCCATTCGACGTCGCGTTCGGGCGGGCTGTCCGACAGCATGAACCAGCGTGCGGTATCCGCGCCAAAGCTTTCGACGATGCTGACCGGATCGACGACGTTCTTCTTGGATTTCGACATCTTCGCGGACTGGATCACCTCGACCGCGGTGCCGTCGGCCAGACGCCCGTCGGTCACGTCCTCGGGCAGGTGATAGACCGGGCGCCCCCGGCCGTCGGTGGTGCGATAGATCTCGTGCGTGACCATGCCTTGCGTGAACAGCGCGTCGAACGGCTCTCGTGCCGTCTCGGGCAGGTGGCCCGTCTTGACCATCGCGCGGGCAAAGAAGCGCGAATAGAGCAGGTGCAGGATCGCGTGTTCGACGCCGCCGATATACTGGTCGACGTTCATCCAGTATTCCGCATCCGCCCGGTCGGTCGGCGTCGCCGCCCCCGGCGAGGTGAAGCGCGCGTAATACCACGACGAATCGACGAACGTGTCCATCGTGTCGGTCTCGCGCCGCGCCGCGCCTCCGCATTTGGGGCAGGTCGCCTGACGCCAGGTCGGGTGGCGGTCCAGCGGGTTGCCCGGCACGTCGAAGGTTACGTCCTGCGGCAGCAGCACGGGCAGGTTCGCTTTCGCCTCGGGCACGGTCCCGCAGCTGTCGCAATGCAGGACCGGGATCGGGCAGCCCCAATAGCGCTGGCGCGAGATGCCCCAGTCGCGCAGGCGGAACTTGGTCACGCCCTCGCCGTATCCCGCGCTTTCCGCATGGGCGATGGCGGCGTCCACGGCGGCCTCTCCGGTCTGATCGGCCGCGCCGCTGAAGCCGCGGACATAGGTCACGGGTTCGGTCTTGGCAGGCACGAAGGGCGCATCCGCCACCAGTGCGTCTGCCTGTTCCTGCGTCATGCCGGGCTGACCAAAGGTCGCGCGGATGGGCAGGCCGTACTTGCGCGCGAATTCGTGGTCACGCTCGTCATGCGCCGGGCTGCCGAAGATCGCGCCGGTGCCGTAATCCATCAACACGAAATTAGCGATCCAGATCGGCAGGCGCCAGTCGGGGTCAAGCGGATGCGCGACGGTCAGGCCGGTGTCGAAGCCCAGCTTTGGCGCGGTCTCGATGGCTTCCTCGGTCGTGCCGATCTTGCGGCATTCCTCGCGGAAGGCCTCGATCTCGGGGCGGGACGCGGCCAGCTCCTTGACCAGCGGATAATCCGGCGACAGCGCGACGAAGCTGGCGCCCATCAGCGTGTCGGGGCGGGTCGTATAGACCTCGATCGTCTCATGACCCGCAGGCGCGTCGACCGTGCGGAACGTGAACTGCAGCCCGCGCGACCGGCCGATCCAGTTGGCCTGCATCAGGCGGACCTTCTCGGGCCAGCCCGTCAGCCCGTCCAGCGCCTCCAGCAACTCGTCGCTGTAATCGCTGATCCTGAAGAACCACTGCGTCAGCTCGCGCCGTTCCACCGTGGCGCCCGACCGCCAGCCCTTGCCGTCGATCACCTGTTCATTGGCCAGCACTGTCATGTCGACCGGGTCCCAGTTCACCTGCGCCGACTTGCGCGTGATCAGCCCTGCGTCCAGCATGTCCAGGAACAGCGCCTGCTGCTGCGCCACATAGGCGTCGTCGCAGGTTGCGAATTCGCGGCTCCAGTCGATGGACAGGCCCAGGGGCTTCAGCTGCTCGCGCATGGTCGCGATGTTGGCATAGGTCCAGTCGCGGGGATGACCGCCCTGCTCCATCGCGGCGTTCTCCGCGGGCATGCCGAAGGCGTCCCAGCCCATCGGGTGCAGCACGCTGAACCCCTGCGCCCGCTTGAACCGCGCGACCACGTCGCCCATCGCATAGTTGCGCACATGGCCCATGTGGATGCGCCCCGACGGATAGGGGAACATCTCCAGCACATAGTATTTCGGGCGCTCGTCGCGGATGGCGGCAAAGGCGTCGGCATCGGCCCAGGCCGTCTGCCAACGGGCTTCGCTTGTCGCGGGATCATAGGGCATGGGGAACCTCGGGCATCATTCGTTGCCCGCAGGGTCTATACGCCCCGCCTGTGCGGGTCCAGATGCGGCCGACCGGACCCCGTCGAATGCGACCGCCCGCGGGCATCGCGAAACACCGCCGGATGCCCCGCGATCGGGTCCCCGATGCGCGGACGCGCCCTTACAGGCGGCCGTCCTGGATGCGCAGCTGGCGGGCGCGGGTCAGGATGGCATCCTCGACCGCGCGGACGGTGCCCGCCTCGACCGCGGCGCCGCCCGGCCCCTGCAGCGCCAGGCGCAGGCTGCGCGCATCCAACGCCGGGTCGCTGATCTGGATCGTCGCACGATAGGACCGCCCCCCGCCCGGAGGCGTGCCGTAGCCGGTCTGGATCACGCCGGTGAACGGATCGACCGTCTGCACCGGCAGAAAGTTCAGCACGTCCAGGCTGGCGTTCCACAGGTACTTGTTCACCCCGACCATCTGGTCCGGGTTGCCCGACCGGATGAACAGGTCCTGGATCAGGGTGCCCCGCTCGGACGGGCGCATGTCGCGGTCGGGGGTGGGGCCCGCGTTTTCCGTAGTGCCGTTACCGCAGGCCGCCAGGCCCGCGCACAGCGTCGTGACGATCATAAGGCGCGTGGCGCGTGCATAGGTCATCCCAGTCCCCCGGAGGTCAGTTCAGTGGTACAATCTCTTGGGGTCAGCATTAGCCCGGATCGGCGCCGCGAAACAAGCGACTTGAGGCGCGGACCCTGTCCGCACGCCCGACGCGGGGCCTGTCCGGACAGGGCGGTCGGGGCAGGTGTGGCCCAAGTGCATCACGGAAATGGGCAAAGAAAACAGCAGACGCGTGATTCCGTTGCATCACAATCGCGAAAGAGTGAAACAAATTGCATACCCAGGGCGGGACAGCTGGCTTGGGCAACAGAGAGACAAGAGGGAACACACCATGAAGAAGGCACTTATCGCCTCGACCGCGCTGGTCCTGACCGCGGGTATCGCCGCTGCAGACGTCACCATCTCGGGTTATGGCCGTACCGGCGTGCTGTACCAAGAAGGCGGCGTGCGCGGTCCGATCGACACCAATGGCGATGCTCCGGGTGGCCTGGTCGATGCCAGCGACGCGATCGTTCAGTCGCGCCTGCGCATGAACATCGACGCGACGACCTCGACCGATCAGGGCGTCGACTTCGGTGGCCGGATCCGCATCCAGTGGGACCAGGGCGATGACGAAACCACCGTCGCACCCGGCTATGTCTACGTGACCGCCAGCGGCCTGACCGTCGAAATCGGTAACTCGAACACCGCCTACGACTCGGCCGCCCTGCTGTACAACTCGGAAATCGGCGTCTACTCGCGCTCGTTCGGCAACTCGCGCGGCGACTTCTTCGCCTACAACACCGACGGCTACCCCACGCTCGCCAACGTGGTCGACGGTGCGATCGATCGCCGCAGCGACTACATGGGCGTCATGGTCAAGTACGCCGTCGCCGGTGTGAACCTGCGCGCGTCGGTCATCGACCCCGACCAGGTGTACGACCTGCCGACCGACACGTCCGAGAAGGAATACAGCGTCTCGGCCGACTACGTCTGGAATGACTCGGTGACGCTGTCGGCAGCCTACGTGAAGAACGGCGCAGGCATCGACGACAACGACCAGTACTTCGTCGGCGCGGAATACGCGTTCAACGACAAGACCGACATCGGCCTGCTGTACATCGACAACGGTGAAGTGCTGGGCGACGACTCGGACCTGGGCAAGACCATCACGCTGTACGGCAGCTATGAGGTTGCTCCGCTGACCACCATCAACGGCTACGTCGCCAACAACAGCGCCGACACCAACGAAAGCGATAACGCGTTCGGTATCGGCGGTGCGTACGACCTGGGCGGCGCGATGCTGGCCGGTTCGGTTCAGCGCGGCTACGACGAGAACATCACCGCCGACATGGGCGTGCAGTTCAACTTCTGATCCTTCGCGGTCAGACGTCATATGGAAAGAGCGGGCCTTGCGCCCGCTCTTTTCTTTTTGTCAGGTGGGATCATGGGACTGGACGACATCACCCGCCGCATCCGCGCGGCCGAATCCGCCGCAGGGCGCGCACCGGGCAGCGTCACGCTGATCGCGGTCAGCAAACTGCAACCTTCCGAACGGGTCGAGGGCGTTCTGGCCGCGGGCCACACCGTCTTCGGAGAGAACTACGTCCAGGAGGCGCAGGCCAAGTGGCCGGCCTGGACCGCGGCGCATCCGGGCGTGTCGGTCCACATGATCGGGCCGCTGCAATCGAACAAGGCGCGGGCCGCCGTGCAGCTGTTCGACGCGATCCACACGCTGGACCGCGTGACGCTGGCCCGCAAGCTGGCCGCGCAGATGGCCGAACAGGGCCGTCGCCCGCAGCTTTTCGTGCAGGTCAATACCGGGGACGAGCCTCAGAAGGCCGGCATCCTGGCGGATGAGCTGCCCGGCTTCCTGGCGTTGTGCGCCGAGCTGTCGCTGTCGCCTGAGGGCCTGATGTGCATCCCGCCCGACGGCGAGGATCCGGCGCCGCATTTCACCCTGCTGCGCGACCTGGCCCGCGATCACGGCCTGCCCGGCCTGTCGATGGGAATGAGCGCCGATTTCGAGACCGCCATCGCCCATGGCGCGACGCATGTCCGCGTCGGTTCGGCGATCTTCGGGGCGCGGAACGCTCAGGGCACGTAAAGCGGCGTGCCCGGGGGCGCGTGACGCGCGATCCACATCAGGTCCCGGCGGGCAAAGGCGATGCAGCCTTCGGTCCCGAAACCGGGGCGGCGCCACTGGTGCAAGAAGATCGCCGATCCCCGCCCCGGAACCGCATCCGCGTTCCAGTCCGTCGTCAGGATCACATCGTACAGCGGGTCGGCGCGGCGCAGCCGTTCGTGGCTGGCCGCAAGCGGCGCGCGGGCGTGCCGGTTATAGGCCGCATGGCCCGGATCGTCGCACCACAGATCGCCCGGCCCGATCACCCGCGCCCAGGGCGCCGGGCGCGCCAGGCGGTCCGGGCGGTACCACAGCCCGGTAATGCGATGGCGGCCCGACGGGGTGGCGTGATCACCCTCGCGCTTGGCGGGGGTGATCCCGGCGCGGCCGATGCTGCATGGAATGACGCGGCCCAGAAAACGCAGCCCCTGCGGGGTCAGCACCATGCCGGTCACAGCAGATGCCCCGACTTTTCGGCCTTCACATCCAGATAGCCGGTGTTGTGACGGTTGCGCGGCACGACCAGCGGCACCCGTTCGGGGACCGCGATGCCATGGGCCTGCATCATCGCCACCTTGCGCGGGTTGTTGGTCATCAGGCGCACGGCGCCGAAACCCAGCCGCCGCAGCAGCGCCGCGCCGATGCGGAAGTCGCGCTCGTCATCCTCAAATCCCAGGCGGTGGTTCGCCTCGACCGTGTCAAAGCCCTGGTTCTGCAGGTCATAGGCGCGCATCTTGTTGGCCAGCCCGATGCCCCGCCCCTCCTGGTTCAGGTACAGCAGCACCCCCGCCCCCGCCTGCCCCATCGCGGCCAGCGCGGCGTTCAGCTGCGGCCCGCAATCGCATTTCAGGCTGCCCAGCACGTCGCCCGTGAAGCAGGCCGAATGAAGTCGCGCCAGGACGGGCGCGTCGCGGGGCGGGTCGCCGATCTCGATCGCGTAATGCTCCTCTCCACCGTCATCGGGGCGGAAGATGTGCAGCCGCGACCGCTCCGCCGACAACAGCGGCAGGCGCGCCGCCGCGACCGGGGCCATCGCGGCCTCGGCCGCAAGCTGCGCCAGAACCGGACCCGCGGGCAGGCGCGTCAGGCCCGGCGGCGCGGGGGCCGCGACCATCAGCATGGCGGGCAGCAGCTGCGCCGATTTCGCCAGCGCCAGCGCCGCGCGATGGGGTCCCGCATCGCCGTCGCGCAGGGTGGTCAGTGGCCCCTTCATCGGGGTCATCAGGTCGCCTGCGGGATCGGCCAACGCCCGCAGCCACGCCAGATCGGCCCCCACGGGCAGCGCAACCCGCGCCAGATCGCCGTCATAGGCGCGCGCCTTGAGCGTTTCGGCCCGCCGTCCGGTCAGGGCCAGGACGGCGGGGCCAAGCGCGCGCAGATCGGCCAGACGCGCGGGCGACAGCGTCTCGACCGCGGCCGCCAGATGGTCGCCCAAGGCCACCGGCAGGCCCATGCGCAGGTCGGCGCGGGCGCGGGCGATGGTCTCGGGCAGGGTCGGGATCAGGCTCATGGGGCCACGCATTCTTGAAACAGTCTGAAACATAATGCACCGATCCGACAACTCCATGTGAGGATTCGCACATGGTGCTGGACGGTCCGGGCCGCGACGCCCAACTCATTGCGCAATGACGCAAAGGAGGCAACCATGGCCGGACTGAAGAAGATCCTGCTTGTCGATGACGAGGAAGACCTGCGCGAGGCCCTAGCCGAACAGCTGGTCGCGACCGACGATTTCGACGTGACCGAGGCCGGCAGCGGCGCCGAGGCGGTCGAAGCCACCAAGAACGCGATCTTTGACCTGGTCGTCCTGGATGTCGGCCTGCCCGACACCGACGGGCGCGAGCTGTGCAAGAAGCTGCGCAAGCTGAACGTCAAATGCCCCATCGTGATGCTGACCGGGCATGACACCGATGCCGACACGATCCTGGGCCTGGATGCGGGCGCCAACGACTATGTCACCAAGCCGTTCAAGTTCCCGGTCCTGCTGGCCCGCCTGCGCGCCCAGCTGCGCACGCATGAACAGTCCGAGGACGCGATCTTCCAGCTTGGGCCGTACACGTTCAAGCCGTCGATGAAGATGCTGATCGACACCAAGGACCGCAAGATCCGCCTGACCGAGAAGGAGACCAACATCCTCAAGTTCCTGTACCGCGCGCAGGACGGGGTGGTGGCCCGCGACGTGCTGCTGCACGAGGTCTGGGGATACAACGCGGGCGTGACCACGCACACGCTGGAGACGCACATCTATCGCCTGCGCCAGAAGATTGAGCCGGATCCGTCGAACGCGCGCCTGCTGGTCACGGAATCGGGCGGCTATCGCCTGGTCGCTTGAGACATCGGCGGGTTTCTGCGCAGACAACTTTGCCGGGAACCCAAGCCCTGATGTGACGTTCTGTCCCCGAAGCCCAGTGGTCGGCGGATGCGGCCACACCCCTCCCTCTCTGTTCTGCCCCGGCGTTCCCTGCGCCGGGGCTTCTTTTTTAGGCGGCTGTCCGGTCAGCGCCCGTGCGGCGTGGTCCAGTCCGCGTCCGGACCGATGGGCACGATGCGGTGCGGATTGATCATGTCGTGGCTGTAGTAGTAGTGCCGCATGAAATGATCCGGATGGATCGTCCGGGCGACGCCCGGCCACTGGTACAACTCGCGTGCCCATCCCCACAGGTTCGGATAGTCGACGATGCGGCGGCGGTTGCACTTGAAATGCGTGTGATAGACGGCATCGAACCGGACGATGGTGGTGAACAGCCGCCAGTCGGCCTCGGTGATGCGGTCGCCGGTCAGATAGCGGTGTTCGGCCAGCAGCCCCTCGATCCCGTCCAGGCTGTCGAACAGCGGATGGACCGCCTTGTCATAGGCCTCCTGGGTGGTGGCGAAGCCCGCCTTGTAGACGCCGTTGTTGACGGTGTCATAGACGCGGTCGTTGATCGCCTTGATGCGCGCGCGCAGGGGTTGGGGCCAGTAATCGTCCGTGTTGCCGGTCACGCCGTCAAAGGCGCTGTTGAACATGCGGATGATGTCGGCGCTTTCGTTCGACACGATCCGGCCGGTCTGGCGGTCCCACAGGACGGGGACGGTGACGCGTCCCGACATGTCGGGCGTGTCCTTCAGATAGACCTGGCGCAGATAGTCCAAGCCGAACTGCCGGTCGCCCGTGGCGCCGTCGAAATCGGTGCGGAATTCCCATCCCTCGCTCAGCATCTCGGGGTGGACGACCGAGATGTCGATGTGATCCTCCAGACCCTTCAGCGCGCGGAAGATCATCGTGCGATGCGCCCAGGGACAGGCATGGCTGACATAGAGGTGATAGCGTCCCGATTCGGCCGCGAACCCGCCATCGCCTGTCGGCCCCGCCTGCCCGTCCGAGGTCACCCAATTGCGGAACTTGGCCGTGTCGCGCTTGAACTCTCCCCCGGTGCTGTCGGTGTCATACCATTCGTCCTTCCAGACGCCGTCGACCAGCTGGCCCATGTGAACTCCTTTCGGTGATGTGACGGGGCAACGGGCGGGGGGCCGCCTTGTTCCCCGTCACCCGATGGCGCGGTCGCGGGTCTCGATGCGGATCAGCAGCAGGGCCGCCGCCGCCAGCAGCAGCAGCACGGCGAAACTGCCGATGGCCAGGCCAAAGCCGCGCGCAAAGACGACGGCCAGCAGGCTGGGCGCCAGGATGCCGCCCAGGCGGGCGACCGCGCTGGCCGTGCCCATGCCGGTGCCGCGCAGATGCGTGGGATAGAGTTCCGGCGTGAACGCATAGAGCGCGCCCCAAGTGCCCAGCAGCGCAAAGCTCATCACGATCAGGGCGGTGGCGACCAGGGCGGGGCTGCTGGCCAGGGCGAACAGGCCGCAGCCCAGGGCCGACAGCACCAGGAAGGCCGCCAGCGTGGGGCGCCGGCCCACCGCCTCGACCCCCCAGGCCGCCAGCGCGTATCCGGGCACCTGCGCCAGTGCCAGGATCACCAGGAAGCCGTATCCGCGCACGAAGCCGAAGCCTTCGGTCGCCAGCTGTCCCGGCACCCAGACAAAGACCCCGTAATAGGACAGCGACACCAGGAACCACACCGCCAGCACGCCGATGGTCGCGCGCCGCAGCGGAGCCGCCATGATCGATGTGGCGCCCCCCGACGGCACGGGCGCGGGGCGCAGATGGGCGTTCGCGGGCAGCGGCATCGCGCCGTTCACGGCCAGCACGCGGTCGATGACGGCGCGCGCCTCGGCCTGGCGGCCCTTGCGGACCAGATACATCGGCGATTCCGGGATCCAGAACCGCAGGAAGAACCCGATCAGCGCCGGCAGCGCCGCGACCAGAAAGATCCAGCGCCACGGCGCGACCGCGCCCCAGCTGGCGGCGGCCCATGCGGTCAGGGCCACGACGATGGTGCCCACGGCCCAGAACCCCTCCAGCCAGACCAGCCAGCGGCCGCGGTTCTTGGGCGGCAGGAATTCGGCCATCATCGCGTAATCGACGGGCAACGTGCCGCCCACCGCGACCCCGGTCAGGAACCGCAAAACCAGCAACATCGTGAAATCGCCCGCCATCACCGATGCCAGCCCGAACACCGCATCCATCGCGACGGTGCCGATCAGCACCCATTTGCGTCCGATGCGGTCGGCCAACCGACCGAAGGCAAAGGCGCCCAGAAACATGCCAAGGAAGAACACCGTCCCGATCTGCAGCGCGGTCACGCGTTCCAGCCCGAATGTCGCGGCGACCGAGGGTGCGGCGAAACCCACCGCGATGACCTGCATCGCATCCGCCGCCCAGACCAGCCCGAAGATGCCCAGAAGGCGCCACTGGAACCGGCCCGTGCCGCCGCGCGTCAGCGCCTCGTCGATGGTCAGTTTCATGGCCGTCCCCCTTGTCCTCACAGCCCTTGCATAGCGCGCGGGGATCATATGGCAAGCCTGCGCCTCGACAGGCCGGACCGGCGCCGCTAGGGTCCGCGCCCAAAGGAGCCTGCCCATGTTCACCATCGCCACCTGGAACATCAATTCGGTCCGCCTGCGCGAGGGTCTGGTCGCCCGCCTGCTGCGGGAGGAGGCCCCCGACATCCTGTGCCTGCAGGAATGCAAGTCGCCCGTCGACAAGATCCCGCTGACCCGCTTCGCCGATCTGGGATACACCCATATCGTGGCGCGCGGGCAAAAGGGCTATAACGGCGTGGCGATCCTGTCGCGCCTGCCGCTGGAGGATGCGGGCGACCGCGATTACGCCCAGCTGGGCCATGCCCGGCACGTGGCCGCCCGGCTGGAGAACGGCGTGGTGATCCACAACATGTACGTCCCCGCGGGCGGCGACATCCCCGACCGTGACCAGAACCTGAAGTTCGGGCAGAAGCTGGATTTCCTGTCGGAGATGCGCGACGTGTTCCATGCCGACCGCCCGACCCGGTCGATCCTGGTGGGCGACCTGAACATCGCGCCGCGCGAGGATGACGTCTGGTCGCACAAGCAGCTTCTGAAGATCGTCAGCCATACCCCGGTGGAGGTCGAGCACCTGCTGGCCGCCCAGGACGCGGGCGGCTGGGTGGACGTCACCCGGCAGGACATCCCGCAAGGGCTGCTCTACAGCTGGTGGAGCTATCGGGCCAAGGACTGGGACGCGGCCGACAAGGGCCGGCGGCTGGACCACATCTGGGCCACCGCCGACATTGCAGGCGCTGCCCATGGCAGCCGCATCCTGCGCCCCCTGCGGGGCTGGGAGGGGCCCAGCGACCACGTCCCCGTCATGGCCAGCTTCGACCTCTAGGCATTTTCGCCCAGGGCGTGATCGCCCAGGTCCAGGACGTCCTCGTTCTGGCGGTCCCACTCGCGGCGTTCGGCATCGGTCGCCTGGGGCGAGAACCAGCCGGTGACCGCGTAGAGGATGCCGATCAGCGGCGCCGTCCAGCAGGCGAAGGCCAGCGGGATGTACAGCAGGTTCGTCAGGTTGCCGTCCATCACACCCAGCGACAGGGCGGTGATGACGAAGGCCCCGCCCGCGTTCCACGGGATCAGCGGGGACATCAGGGTGCCCCCCTCCTCGACCGCGCGGGACAGGTTCAGCGTGGAATAGCCCATGCCGCGGTACAGCGGCGCATACATCCGCCCCGGCAGCGCGATCGAGATATAGGGATCGCCCGCCACCACGTTGGTGGCGAAGGCGGTCGCGATGGCGCTGCTTTGCACGGCGGTAAAGCTTTTGACGCGGCTGATGATGGCGTTGATGATCGCCTCCAGGCAGCCGGTCCGCTCCAGCGCGCCGCCGAATCCCAGCGCGATCAGCATCAGCGAGATGGTCCACATCATCGACTGGATGCCGCCCGCGTTCAGCAGGCTGTCGATGTCGGCCACGCCCGTCTCGATCGCGTAACCGGACTGGGCATAGGTGAAGACGTCGTGCAGCCCCGCGCCCTGCAGAAAGATCGCGATGATCCCGCCCAGCAGCACCCCCGCGAACAGCGACGGCAGCGGCGGGCGGCGCGTGACCGCCAGCACGATCACCACCAGCGCCGGGATCATCGGTACCCAGCCCAGCGTGAACTGCGCGGCCAGCGTGTCGGTGATCGCGTCGATGCGCGCCATGCTGGTCTCGGCCGGAGAGATCAGCCAGGTCCCCGCGATGAAATAGATGACCAGCGCGATCAGCATCGCGGGCACGGTCGTGGGCAGCATGTTGCGGATGTGATCGAAGATGTTCACCCCCGTCACTGCCGGCGCCAGGTTCGTCGTGTCCGACAGCGGAGAGATCTTGTCGCCGAAGAACGCCCCCGACACGACCGCCCCCGCCGACCAGTAGGCCGGGATGCCGAAACCCGCGCCGATGCCCATCAGCGCGACGCCCACGGTGCCCACCGTGCCCCAGCTGGTGCCCAGGGACAGCGACACGACCGAACACAGCACCATCGCCGCGACCAGGAAGATCTGCGGGTTCAGCAGCGTCAGCCCGTAATAGATCAGCGTCGGCACCGTCCCCGACGCGATCCAGACCCCGATGATCATGCCCACCACGATCAGCACCGACAGCGACGGCATGGACACGTGGATGACGTGGAAGACCCCCTCGCGGATGTCCATCCAGCCCTGCCCGCGCAGGACGCCCAGCAGGCCGGTGATGGCCAAGCCCAGGATCAGCGGGATGTGCGGGGTGAAATCGCCGTAATAGAACAGCTGCAGCGCCAGCAGGCCCAGCGTCAGCACGATTGGCAGCAGGGCCAGCCACAAAGGCGGCAGGCCCGGCCGGGTCGGGGGGGTCTCTGTCATGGTCATGTCCCTCATGTCTTCACACGGCCGTGAGGCCTGCGTGATCGCAACGCGCAAACCGGCCCTTTCGTTCAGCCGCCAAGCGCCCCATATTGCGGGGAACACGCCAACCGAACCATGCGGGGCCAGGATGACCATGCTTTTCGAGGGGGCCCAAGCGCCCAAGACCGACGACTTCATCAAGGACGTGACCGAGGCCACCTTCATGGCCGAGGTGGTCGAGGCGTCGATGCAGGTGCCCGTCATCGTCGATTTCTGGGCGCCCTGGTGCGGCCCCTGCAAGACGCTGGGCCCCGCGCTGGAGGCCGAGGTCGCCCGCCACAAGGGCCGCGTGCGCATGGCCAAGATCAACGTGGACGAGAACCAGACGATCGCGGGCCAGCTGCGCGTACAGTCGATCCCGACCGTCTATGCCTTCTTCCAGGGCCAGCCGGTCGATGCCTTCCAGGGCGCGGTGCCCGCCAGCCAGGTCAAGCAGTTCGTCGACAAGCTGGCCGCGATGTCGGGCGATGACGGCGGCCTGGCCGACGCCCTTGCCGCGGCCGAGCAGATGATCGAGGACAACGAGGCCGCCGACGCCATCGAGACCTTCACCGCCATCATCGGAGAGCTGCCCGACAGCCCCGAGGCCTGGGGCGGGCTGATCCGTGCCCATCTGGCCGCGGGCGACCATGCCGCCGCCGCCTCGACCCTGACGCAGGTGCCAAGCCCCCTGGCCCATGCCGGCCCGGTCGAGGCCGCGCGCGCCAAGCTGGCCCTGGCCCAGCAGGCCGCCAGCGCCGGTCCGCTGGACGATCTGGCCGCCCGTGTCCAGGCCGATCCGGCCGATCAGCAGGCGCGGCTGGAATACGCGCAGGCGCTGCATGCCGACGGCCAGCTGGAGGCCGCCATCGACATCCTTCTGGACAGCTTCCGCCGCGACCGCGAGTGGAACGACGGCGCCGCCAAGGCGCAGCTGATCACGATCTTCGACAGCCTTAAGTCCACCGACCCCATCGGGCAGAAGGGCCGCCGCCGCTTGTCCTCGCTGATCTTCGCCTGACCGATGGCGCTGCGTTTCGACCTGCCCGACCGCATCCCGCTGTTCCCGCTGCCCGGGGCCGTGCTGATGCCGCGGGCCCGCATGCCGCTGCACCTGTTCGAGCCGCGTTATCTGCAGCTGCTGGAAGACACGCTGAAGACCGATCACCGCCTAATCGGAATGATCCAGCCCGAGGGCGACGGCCTGTCTGCCATCGGCTGCGCGGGCCGGGTCGTGGCGTTCTCGGAAACCGGCGACGGGCGGATGATGATCTCGCTTGGGGCAATCTCGCGGTTTCGCCTGCAGGAGGTCGAGGAGGGCTTTGCCCCCTACCTGCAGGGCCGCGTCGACTGGTCCTCGTTCGGGCGCGACCTGTCCGGCCCGGAGCAGGATCCGACGCTGGACCGCAAGGCACTGTTTTCGCTGCTGGACCGCTATATGCAGACGCAGGAGCTGTCGACGGACTGGGACGCCGCCGCCGAGGCGGAGGACGAGCTGTTGATCAATTCGCTGTCGATGATGCTGCCCTTCACGCCCGGCGACAAGCAGGCGCTGCTGGAATCGCCTACCCTGGCCGACCGTCGCGAGCTGCTGGTCGGCCTGATCGAATTCGCCCTGCACGGCGGAGAGAACGAGGAACGCCTGCAATGACCGATGCCCCCCTTTTCGACCGCCACATGCTGGAGGCGCTGGTCTGCCCGGTGACCCACGCCACGCTCAGCTATGATGCCCAGGCGCAGGAACTGGTGTCCCGCACGGCGGGGCTGGCCTTTCCGATCCGTTCGGGCATCCCGATCATGCTGATCGACGAGGCCCGCCAGATCCGCGCCGATGACTGACCCGCGCGCAGGGGCGTGACCGACATGGACCGCCCCGTGGCGATCCCGCGGGTGGCGGCCGCGCGCCGGCCCGAACCCGCCGTCCTGCCCCTGTGGCTGCGGGCCGTCATCATCGCCTGCTGCATGATCGAGGCGTTCTGCTTTGCCGCGCCCATGCTGGGCCTGGGCAGCGCGCGGACGGCCTCGGTGATGCTGGGCGGCTTCTGGGCGCCGCTGGTGGGCGACGGGGTCGGTCTCTATCCCGGTCAGGGGGTCGCGATGTTCCTGACCTACGGCCTGCTGCATTCCGGACCGCTGCATCTGGCGATGAACATGATCTCCCTGGCCGCCGTCGGCCGAGAGCTGGTGCGCATGATCGGATCGGCCCGCATGGCGCTGACCTATCTGCTCAGCCAGATCGCCGCCGGCATGGTCTTCGCCTGGATGGAGCCCGATGCCGGGCCGATGGTCGGCGCCTCGGGCGCGGTCTTCGGGCTGGCGGGGGCGCTGGTCGGCTATGCGGCGATCACCCTGCGCCGCCGTCACCGCCCGATGAGCCCGCTGGTGCGCGCCGTGGCGCTGATCCTGGGGCTGAACGTGGCGCTGACGCTGCTGATGCCGTCGATCGCCTGGCAGGCGCATCTGGGCGGGGGCGTGGCGGGCTTGGTGCTGGGGCTGATCTTTGCCCTGATCCCGCGCCGCTGACCCCCTGCCGACGCCGGTGCGGCCCTCAGCCGTCCTGGGGGGTCCGGGGGGCCTGCCCCCCGGCGTCGCGGGACGCAATCTGCGCGCTTTCGTCATCCGCCACCGCTGCGGTGGTGCTGTCCGTCGCAGGCTGTTCCACCGGGTCAGCGTCACCCGGATCGTCGCTGACCGGCGCATCTTCGATGGCCGCTTCCGGCTCGGCGGCGGCATCGTCGCGGATGACATCTTCGGGATCGAAGGCGTCTTCGATCCCCTCGGCGGCCATCAGGCGCCGCAGCGCCGCGCGGAACTCGTCCGCGGGCTGCCAGACCAGCGATGCCGAATCCTGCCCCTCGACCTGCGCCAGGTGCTCGGCCACCAGGCGGTGCCCGATGCCATAGCCGGTCCATTTGCGCATCCGCCCACGCCCCAGGAACCACTCGCCTTGATCATAGTCGCGGCGCGCCCACAGCCCCGCGGCCTGCTTCAGCGTGCCCAGCCCCGGCCGCGTCTGATCCCAGGGGTCTGGCGGCCCGCCCAGAACCTGCTGGACGAAATGTCCCGCCAGCCCCTCGCTGACCAGCGCCTCGCCCAGGGACCGTCCGTATCCCGGGCCGTCCCACCGCGTCAGGCGATGCAATGCGTGGATCAGGGTGCGACGGAAATGCTCGGGCTCGACCCGATCGGGTTCCAGCGTGATCTCGATGATGCCGGGGGCCGGGGCATGGCCTGCGATGCCCCATTCGGGGATCACCCCGTCGCCCGCCCGCACCACAAGGTCGAACCGGGGCAGGTCCAGATGCGCCTCAGCCATCGCCACCATCTCGCGCGCATGGGCGCGGATCTCGGCCATGACGGGCGTCAGGGCGCTGCGGGCGTTCAGCATGTGCAACTGCCAGATCGTCATGGCCACATCCCGTTCTGGCCGGTCCCTACCGCGGTCATCAGACCTCGGGGACCAGCACCTCGCGCTTGCCGACATGGTTGGCGCTGCTGACCACGCCCTGCTCCTCCATCTGCTCGACCAGGCGCGCAGCCTTGTTGTAGCCGATGGCCAGCTTGCGCTGGATATAGCTGGTGGAGCATTTGCGATCCTTGGCCACGATCATCACGGCCTGATCGTACAGCGCATCGTCCGATCCGTCGCCGCCCAGGCCCAGCACCGCGTCGATGTCGTCGGCCTTGTCGTCCTCGGGGCCCTCGACCACGCCCGACTTGTAGCTGGGCGGCCCAAAGGATTTCAGGTGGGTCACGATCTCCTCGACCTCCTCGTCGCTGACGAAGGGACCGTGGATGCGGGTGACGCGCGCGCCGTTGCCCATGTACAGCATGTCGCCTTGGCCCAGCAGCTGCTCTGCCCCCTGCTCGCCCAGGATGGTGCGGCTGTCGATCTTCGAAGTGACCTGAAAGCTGACCCGCGTGGGGAAGTTCGCCTTGATCGTGCCGGTGATGACATCGACCGAGGGACGCTGCGTCGCCATGATCAGGTGGATCCCCGAGGCCCGCGCCATCTGCGCCAGGCGCTGGATGCAGGCCTCGATCTCCTTGCCGGCGACCATCATCAGGTCGGCCATCTCGTCGACGACCACGACGATATAGGGGAAGGTCTCGGGCTGGAACTCCTCGGTCTCCCAGATCGCGTCGCCGGTATCCTCGTCAAAGCCCGTCTGGACCGTCCGCTTGAACATCTCGCCCTTCTTCAGGGCCTCGGTGACGCGGCCGTTATAGCCCTCGATGTTGCGCACGCCCATCTTGGACATCTTGCGATAGCGGTCCTCCATCTCGCCCACGACCCATTTCAGCGCCACGACGGCCTTCTTGGGGTCGGTGACGACCGGGGACAGCAGGTGCGGGATGCCGTCATAGACGGACAGTTCCAGCATCTTGGGGTCGATCATGATCAGTCGGCATTCGTCCGGCGTCAGCTTGTACAGCAGGCTCAGGATCATCGTGTTGATCGCGACCGACTTGCCCGACCCGGTGGTGCCCGCGATCAGCAGGTGGGGCATCTTGGCCAGGTTCGCCACGACCGGATCGCCGCCGATGTCCTTGCCAAGCGCCAGTGGCAGCGGCTGCGTGCCGTCGCCGAAGGCGCGCGAGGCGAAGATCTCGCGCAGCAGCACCTTTTCGCGCTTGGCGTTGGGCAGTTCGATCCCGATCACGGTGCGGCCGGGAACGGTGCTGACGCGCGCGGACAGGGCCGACATCGACCGGGCGATGTCGTCGGACAGGCCGATCACGCGGCTGGCCTTCAGGCCCGGCGCGGGTTCCAGCTCGTACAGCGTCACGACCGGGCCGGGGCGGACCTCGGTGATCTGGCCCTTGACGCCGTAATCGTCCAGCACCGCCTCCAGCATGCGGGCGTTCTCCATCAACGCCTCGTGGGACACGGGCACCACGTCGCTGTCCGATGGCGCCGACAGCAGCGCCAGGGGGGGCCGCTCATAGGCGGGGCTGCCGCTGTCGTCGAACCGCAGGGCGGGCTCGGCTTCGGCCCGCGCGCTGCGCGAGGGTTCGGCGCGCTTGGCGGGGGCGATGATCTGGCGCGGCGTCTCTGCGCCGAAGGGGCGCGGGTCGACCGGCTCCTCGGGGGCGGGGGTCGCGGGCGCACCCTCGCGGGCCAGCCGGGACGCGACCGCCTTCAGCACCGACGACTTGGCGGTGCTGGTGCGGATGGCGTCGCTGATGCGGCCCCGGACCTCGGCCTCGGACGGGGCGGCGCCCTCGTAATCCGAATCGCGCTCGATCAGCTCGGGCTCGGGCATCTCGGATTCCAGCTCGAATGCCGGCGGGGCGGAGCGGCGGCGGGCGGCGGGTGCGGCCTTGCGGGGGGCGGCGCCCTCGGCGCGCGGCTGGCGCAGGCGCTGCGCCGCGCCGGCGGCGGCCGATCCCGCCAGAACCGTCCCGTGCAGCGCCGTCGCCAGCCCCTGCCGGAACCGCAGCCACAGGGCCGCGACCTCTGTCCGGTCGAAACCCAGGACGAAGGCCGCCGCCGCGACCACGGCCACCGCGACCAGCAACGCCGCCAGGCGGATGCCCAGCTGTGCCTTCATCGGCAGCAGGTTCAGCATCGCGCCCATCACCATGTCGCCGAAATGGCCGCCCAGGCCGTAATTCTGCTGCCATTCGGGGCCGGGGATCAGCGTGCTGGCATAGATCGACACCAGGGCCACGGCGATCGGGGTGAAGATGCCGCGCATCAGGCGCTCCTCGCCCTTGTGCAGCATCATGCGCAGGCCCCAGACCCAGGCCGCGACGACCAGCATCCAGGCCCCCATGCCTGCGATCATGATCAGCGCCGAGGCGATCATCGCCCCGATCCCGCCCAGCATGTTCTGCGCCGGTGCGTCGGTGGCCGACCCGAAGCTGGGATCGTCGGGCGACCAGCTGCCCAGCATCATCGCGATCAGGATGCCCAGCACGATCAGTCCCGCGCCGATGGCCTCCTTGCCGCGTCGTTCCAGGGCGGCCTGGGTCGACTGGTCGAACAGCGGGTCGCGGTGTTTCGCCTGCCAGCTTGCCATGATCTCAGCCCCCCGTTTCGTCATATAGGACCGCCCGCAGGCGGGTCAGCGCGGCGCGCGTCTGGTCGGCATCGGCCACCAGCGCCACCCGGATGAAGCCCGCGCCGGGATTGATCCCGTCCACGTCGCGCGACAGATAGGCGCCGGGCAGCACCTGGATGCCCGCCTGCGCCCACAGCGTCCGCGCGGCCTGTTCGCCGTCGGCGACCGGCAGCCACAGAAAGAACCCGCCCTCTGGCGGCAGATAGCCGGGAATGTCGCCCAGGATCTCATCCGCGATGCGGTATTTCTGTTGATACAGGGCCAGGCTGGCGGCCACGTGACCCTCGTCCGACCAAGCGGCGGCGCTGACGCGCTGCACGGGCAGCGGCAAGGGCGCGCCCGCATAGTTGCGCAGCCGCCGCATCTGGGCGATCTGGGCGCGGCCGCCCGCGGCGAAGCCCGACCGCAGGCCGGGCAGGTTCGACCGCTTGGACAGCGAGTTGAACATCACCACCCGGTCAGGCAGGCCCATCGCGGTCGCGACCTGAAGGGCACCCGGCGGGGGCGCATCGCGCCAGATCTCGGAATAGCATTCGTCGGCCAGGATCAGGAAATCGTACCTCTCGGCCAGGGTCACCAGCGTTTCCAGGTATTCGCGGTCGGCCACCGCCCCCTGCGGGTTGGCGGGCGAACACAGATAGGCCAGCGCCACCCGGTCCAGCAGCGCCGGGTCCAGCCCCGCGTAATCGGGCAGGTTGCTCGTGGCGGGCGTGGCCGGCACGAACAGCGCCTGCGCCTGCACCGCGGCGGCGGCGACCGCATAGACCTGATAGAACGGGTTCGGCACCAGCACGATCGGCTGCCTGCCGGCCTTGGTCTCGGGGCACAGGGCCAGGGCCGCGTTGAACAGCCCCTCGCGCGTGCCGTTCAGCACCATCAGCCGGTCAGGTGAAACCTCCACGCCATAGCGGCGGTCCAGCCAGCCGCCGATCGCCGACAGCAGTTCGGGCGCGCCCTCATTCGGGGGGTATTTCGCCAGTTCGTGCAGGCTGTCGGCCATCACCTGCGCCACGAAACCGGGTATCGGGTGGCGCGGCTCTCCGATGGTCAGGATCATGGGGGATTCGCCGGGGGCCAACCCCGGCTCGATATCCGACAACAGCGCCCGCAAACGCGGGAACGCGTAGTCCGGCAGGTTCGAGAACCGCTCGGGGAATGCCATCTCTGCCTCGCTTTTCGGGGTCTGCGCCCCGTTCCTTGGCGGAAACATTAGCGTGATCCGGGCCTTGCGTCCAGCAAAGACCCGGTCACGCCAGCGCGGCCTCGGCCCCCGCCGCCACGCGCAGCAGATGCCGGTCCTGACCGGCATGGCCCAGCAGGCTGATCCCGCAGGCCGGGTGCCCGGTGGGCAGGGTGATCGCGGGCAGGCCCAGCAGGTTCGCGATCCGGGTGTTGCGCAGGGTCAGCAGGTTGGCGCGCACGAATTCCGACCCGTCGGTCATCAGCCGTTGGGTCGCGGGCGGCAGGATCGGCACCGTCGGCAGCAGCACGGCGTCGTATCCGCCGACGACCTCCTTGATCCACTTGCGGCGCACGCGGGCCAGGCTTTCCCATGCCGCGACATAGTCGGGCGCGCTGACCCCTGCCCCGCCACGGAACCGCTCCAGGATGGGCTGCCACATCAGTTCCGGCGCATCCTCGATCTGGGCGCGCCAGATGCCATAGGCCTCGGGGGCGAACAGCTGCGGCGACAGGGCCATGGCCTTGTCCAGCCAGTCGGTCGAGACGTGCGCGATCTGCGCACCGGCCCGACCCAGCCTATCCACCGCGTCCTGGAACGCCGTCACCGGCCCGGATTCGGCGTCGTCGAAAGGCAGCCCCTCCAGCACCATCAGGCGCAGGCCCTGCACGCTGGCGCCGTCCAAGTCGGGGGCCCGCTGGTCGGCCATGATCGCGAAGATCTGGGCACAGTCCTCGACGCTGCGGGCGATGGGGCCCGCGATGTCGAACCTGCGCGCCAAGGGCACCACGCCCTTTTCGGGCAGCGCGCCATGCGTGGGCTTGAACCCCACCAGCCCGTTCCACGCCGCGGGCACGCGGACGGACCCGCCCGTGTCGGTGCCAACCGCCGCCGCCGCCAGCCCCAGCGCCACCGACACCGCCGCCCCGGATGAAGAGCCCCCCGGCGCCAGGTCCGGGTCCAGCGCATTGGGCGGCGTCGCCGTGCGCGGGTTCAGCCCCAGCCCGGAAAACGCCAGTTCGGTCATGTGGGTCTTGCCCAGGCAGACCATGCCGCGACGGGCCGCGCGCGCCAGGATGTTGGCGTCCTTGCGCGGCACGCGCCCCTCCAGCAGGCGCGATCCGGCCTCGGTCACGGTGCCGCCGCTGTCGATGTTGTCCTTCCAGCTGATGGCCACGCCGTCCAGCAGGCTGTGGCGGCGTTCCTGTTTGGCACGGTCATGGGCGGCCACGGCCTCGGACCGGGCGCGGGCGGCGGTCAGGCGGGCATAGATGCGCGCGCAGTCGGGGTGATCCTTCGCGGCGGCCAGATAGGCCTCGGTCTGGTCGATGGGGTCCAGGACCCCCGCCATGATGGCGCGGCCCTGCTGGGTGGCCGATGCCCGCAACCAGTCCATTCAGAAATCCACCGCGATTCCGCCCTTTTCCCAGTCGCCATAGCGGACCGGCTCCGGCCCGTCGCGCCCGCCGTATTCGACCGGCAGGATCTGCCCGGCCTGCTGTTTCCTGCGGGCCTCGGCCTCGGCCAGGGCGCGCTGTGCGGCGGCGGGCAGGGCGGGGGTGTCATCGCTCATGGAAAGATCCTCCGAATGGGCGTAAGGGGTCGCGGAACAGTGTTGAACATCACTTAGGCAAAGGAAAGCGTTTTGGCAAAGCCGGGCGGCGATATGGCGCGCAAGGGCGCATTGCGATTGATCCAGGGCGTGCGCGACGGGCGGTCCCTGTCGGACCAGTCCGGCAGCCTGCGCGCGCTGCCGGTTGCCGAACAGGCCCGGGCGGCCCGGCTGGCGGCCGAGACGCTGCGCCATCAGGGTCGCGCGGACGTGGTGATCGACGCCTTCGTGAACCGCAGGCCCGCCCCCCAGATCGCCGACGTGCTGCGCCTGGCCGTGGTCGAGATGCTGGAGCTGGGCGCCCCTGCCCACGGCGTCGTGGGTGCGGCGGTCGACCTGACCCGGACGCTGGGCGCGCGCGGCCAGGCGGCGGCGGGCATGGTCAACGCGGTCCTGCGCAAGGCGGGCGCGTATCAGGGCTGGGCCGACCTAGCCCCGCAACCCTTGCCCGAATGGCTGCGCGGCCCGCTGGTCGAGGCTTACGGCGACGCGGTGATGACCGCCATCGAGGCCGCCCATCAGCGCGGCGCGCCCCTGGACCTGACGATGAAGCCCGGCGCGGACCCGGTGCCGGGCGCCGATGCGCTGCCCACCGGGTCGTGGCGCCTGCAGGGTCCGGCGCAGGTGACTGCCCTGCCGGGGTTCGATGAGGGCCAGTGGTGGGTCCAGGATGCCGCCGCGGCCCTGCCCGCGCGCCTGCTGGCCCCGCAGCCCGGCGAACGCATCGCAGATCTGTGCGCGGCGCCCGGCGGCAAGACGCTGCAGCTGGCGGCGGCCGGTGCCCATGTCACCGCCGTGGACATCAGCGAACAGCGCCTGCGCCGCGTGACCGAGAACCTGGCCCGCTGCGGGCTGACCGCCGATCTGGTCGCGGCCGACGTGCTGGACTGGGGCCCCGACGTGGCACCCGACGCGATCCTGCTGGACGCGCCCTGCAGCGCCACGGGCACCATCCGCCGCCATCCCGACCTGCCCTTCATCCGCGACGGCCACGGCATCGCCGAGCTGATCGAGCTGCAGGCGACCCTGCTGGATCACGCGCTGTCGGTGCTGCGGCCCGGCGGGCGGCTGGTCTATGCCACCTGCTCGCTGATCCCCGACGAGGGCGAGGTCCAGATCGACGAGGTGCTGGTCCGCCATCCCGGCCTGATCGTGGAACGCCCGGATCTGGCGCGGATCGACCTGCCCGGCATCGACCCCGCCTGGGTCACCGAGGAGGGCGGCCTGCGCCTGCGCCCGGATTACTGGGCCGACCGGGGCGGGATGGACGGGTTCTACATGGCTTGCCTGCGCAAGCCCGGCTGAACGGAACCGTCGGGCCGCCTTGCGCCTTCCTTCCGCGAATGCGGATGAAAGGATGACCAGATGAGGCTGACCACTGTCGCGATGGGACTGAAACTGGCGCAGGCCGTCCTGCGCACGCGCGGCGCCAGCACGGCGGCCAAGGGTGCGGGCGGCCTTGCCTCGGGGATCGGCACGGCCGTGATGGTCGTGGCGGCGGTGCAGCTGGCCCAGCAGCTGTTCTCGTCCCGCAAGCGCTGAGGCGCTGGACCTTCGGCGGGGGTTTCGGTAACTGGGCGTCACCCAGAGACACGAGGCCCCCATGTCCGACCCCGTCGCCATCCGACGCGCGCTTCTCTCCGTTTCCGACAAGACCGGCCTGATCGATTTCGCCCGCGCCCTGGATGCGCGCGGCGTCCAGATCCTGTCCACCGGCGGCAGCGCCAAGGCCCTGCGCGACGCGGGCCTGTCCGTGACCGACGTGGCAGACGTGACGGGTTTCCCGGAGATGATGGACGGCCGCGTCAAGACGCTGCACCCGGCGGTGCATGGCGGCCTGTTGGCGCTGCGCGACAACGCGGACCACGTGGCGGCGATGGAGGAGCATGGCATCGGCGCGATCGACCTGCTGGTCGTGAACCTCTATCCGTTCGAGGAGACCGTCGCCAAGGGCGCGGCCTATGACGACTGCATCGAGAACATCGACATTGGCGGCCCGGCAATGATCCGCGCCGCGGCCAAGAACCACGGCTTTGTCACCGTTGTCGTGGACGTTCAGGATTACGAC
This sequence comes from Paracoccus sp. NFXS7, assembly GCF_040148865.1. Taxonomy (NCBI): domain Bacteria; kingdom Pseudomonadati; phylum Pseudomonadota; class Alphaproteobacteria; order Rhodobacterales; family Paracoccaceae; genus Paracoccus; species Paracoccus sp. NFXS7. Next base: position 94,982 of record NZ_JAKEKV010000010.1, on the reverse strand, counting down.
GCCGTTCTGGCCGAACTGGACGCGAATGGCGGGACCACCCTGCCCTTCCGGCAGCGGATGGCGCAGACGGCCTATGCCCGCACCGCGGCCTATGACGCCGCCGTCAGCACCTGGATGGCCGAGGCCATCGGAGAGGCGACGCCCCGCCGCCGCGCCTTTGCCGGCACGCTGGCGCAGGAGTTGCGCTATGGCGAGAACCCGCACCAGCAGGCGGCCTTCTATGTCACGGGCGATGCGCGCCCCGGCGTTGCCACCGCGCAGCAGCATCAGGGCAAGGAGCTGTCCTACAACAACATCAACGACACCGATGCCGCCTTCGAGCTGGTGTCCGAGTTCGACCCGGCGGAGGGCCCCGCCTGCGCGATCATCAAGCACGCCAATCCCTGCGGCGTGGCCCAGGGCGCGACCGCGCTGGAGGCCTACAAGCGGGCGTTTGATTGTGACCGCACCTCCGCCTTCGGCGGCATCATCGCGCTGAACCAGCCGCTAGACGGGGCCACCGCGGAAGAGATCGTCAAGATCTTCACCGAGGTCGTCATCGCCCCCGATGCCGACGCCGACGCGCGCCGCATCTTTGCCGCCAAGAAGAACCTGCGCCTGCTGACCACGGGCGGTCTGCCCGATCCGCGGGCGGGCGGGCTGACCTTCCGGCAGGTGTCGGGCGGCATGCTGATCCAGGGTCGCGACAACGGCCATGTGGCCCGCGCCGACCTGCGCATCGTGTCCGACCGCCAGCCGTCGGAACAGGAACTGGCCGACCTGATGTTTGCCTGGACCGTCGCCAAGCACGTGAAATCCAATGCCATCGTCTATGCCAAGGACCTGGCCACCGTCGGCATCGGCGCGGGCCAGATGAGCCGCGTGGACAGCACCCGCATCGGGCGGCGCAAGTCCGAGGACATGGCCCAGGTCCTGGGCCTGTCGGAACCGCTGACCAATGGCGCGGCGGTGGCGTCCGACGCGTTCTTCCCCTTTGCCGACGGCATCGAGGCCCTGGCCGAGGCCGGCGCCCGCGCGGTCATCCAGCCCGGCGGGTCGATGCGCGACGACGAGGTGATCGCGGCGGCCAACCGCCTTGGGCTGGCGATGGTCCTGACCGGCCAGCGTCACTTCCGCCACTGATGGCCGCGCCCGCGAAACCCGCCGCCCGCAAGGCGCGCCCGGCACCCCAGCCCGCGCGCAGCGACATGCGGCCGGTGATCTGGGTCGCGCTGGCGATCTTTCTGGCCGACCAGGCGCTGAAATACGTCGTCGTCCACATGCTGGACCTGGACCGCGTGCGGTCGATCGACGTGTTCCCCCCCTGGCTGAACCTGCGCATGGCCTGGAACCAGGGCGTGAACTTTGGCCTGATGGCGTCGGATACGGACATCATGCGGTGGGTGCTGATCGCGGTGGCGCTGGTCATCTGCACCTGGGTGTGGATCTGGATCTGGCGCGCGGGCCTGGGGCGGTTCGCCCGCATCTCGGCCGGGCTGCTGATCGGCGGCGCGCTGGGCAACGTGGTGGACCGCGTTCTTTATGGTGCGGTGGCCGATTTCCTGAACATGTCGCTGCCGGGCTGGCAGAACCCCTACAGCTTCAACGTGGCCGACATCTCGATCTTTGCGGGCGCGTTGGGGCTGGTGCTGATGCCGCAGCCCAAGACGACCGAGACCCCCGCCCCGGCAAAGCCCCGCACACAGCGCACGGCCCCCAAGCCGCCTGCGCGTCCGGCACCCAAGGTGCCTTCGCCGCCGCCCGCCGGTCCGCGCCAGCCCGACCTGTTCGCGCCCGCCGACCAACAGGGTCGTGACGGCGACGGAAAACCGGGCTAGAACGGCGCAACGGATCAAAGGGGGCAGGACATGCGGACAAGCGCGCTGGTGATCGGATTTGCGGCCGCGATGGGGCTTTCCGCCTGTGGCGGCGGGACGCTGAACAATATCGGCGCGGGCCAGGTGGGGCCGGATGAATTCGCGATCCTGCCCACGCGGTCGCTGTCGATGCCGCCCGATCTGGCGGTGCTGCCCGCACCCACGCCGGGCGGCGCGAACATCACTGATCCGAACCCCCGCGGCGACGCGGTCGCCGCCCTGGGCGGCAACCCGGAACGGCTGGCGAACCAGGGCATCGGGGCCGCGGACCAGGCGCTGGTCGCGCAGGCCGCCCGCGCGGGCACCGACCCGCAGATCCGCGAACGCCTGGCACAATCGGACGCCGAATGGCGGGCCCGCAACGGCCGCCGCCCGCTGGAGCGCATCATGGGCACGCCGGTCTATCAGCGCGCCTATGCGCCGATGGCGCTGGACCCCGTCAGCGAACAGCGGCGCTGGCAGCGCGCCGGGGCCATTACCTCGACCGCGCCGGCGCCCGCGGCAGAGTGAGCACCGCCGTCTTCGACCCGACCGACCCTGGTTTCGGGGCCGATCCCTGGCCCGCCTATGCGGCGCTCAGGGCGCAGCCGGGCCTTCCCCTCTGGCCGGGCTTCGGTGGCCATCTGGCATCGCGCATGGCGGATGTGCGCGCCATCGCGCTGGACCGGCGCATGGTGCGCGCGCCCGCGGCCTTTGCCCCGCCCGAACAGGTGCGCGCGATGCAGGTCGCGGGCAACTTCCACGACATGCCGTTTCACGAACGCTTCGTGCAGACCTCGATGCTGGACACGGACGGGCCGGATCACGACCGGCTGCGCCGCGCGGTGTTCCCGTTCTTTACCAGGACCCGGCTGGAGGGGATGCGCGGCTTCGTGACGGCCTGGGTCGATGCTGCGTTGGACCGCCTGGTCCCGCAGGGGCGGATCGATTTCATCGCCGATCTGGCGGCGCATCTGCCGGGGCAGGTGATCGGCCACCTGATCGGCACGGACCCGGCGCTGGCCCCGCAGATGACCGAATGGTCCGATCACGTGGTCAGCTATTTCGACATGGACCGGACGCCCGCCAAGAAGGCCCGCGCCGAGGAGGCCACGCGCCTGTTCGCGGCGCTGCTGGAGGACCTGCACGCCGAACGCGCCGCCCGCCCGCGCGACGACCTGATGTCCGCGATGATCGAGGCCGAGCGCGCGGGCCTGATGACCCATGACGAACTGATCGCCACGATCATGCAGATCCTGCATGCGGGGCACGGATCGACCATCGACGTGCTGGGGTCGGGGATGGTGGCGCTGCTGGATCACCCGGACCAGGCGGCCCTGCTGCGCGCGCAGCCGGACCTGATGCCGCAGGCCGTGCAGGAGATGTTCCGCTTTGCCGCGCCGCTGCCGTTCTTTCACCGCTATGCGTCGGAGGACCTGACGATCTGCGGGCGGGACTGGCCCAAGGGCACGCTGTTCGGGCTGCTTTACGCGTCGGCCAACCGCGACCCCGAGGCCTTTGCCGATGCCGACCGCTTTGACGTCACCCGCCGTCCGAACGTGCATCTGGCCTTTGGCGCAGGCGTGCACGTCTGTCTGGGAAACAATCTGGCGCGACTGAACATGGAGACGCTGTTCACGGCCCTGCTGGCCCGCGCGCCGGGGATGGCGGCGGATGGGCCGGTGCGGTGGAAACAGGGGCTGCAGGCGCATGGACCGCTGTCCCTGCCGGTGCGTCTGACCGCCTGACCGGCGCTCGGGTCGGAACGGGTCGCCCGGCCCGCCCCCATCGAGGGGGCCGTCCGGGCGCGCGGCTGGCGCCGCGACCCCTGCCGCGGGCGCTGCACATTCGCGCGAGCGTGGCTTGCGCGGCCTGCCCCTGCGGTCCAAGTTGCCCCTCAGCAAGAGGAGGTTGCTCCATCCATGCGTCACCCCGCATCCCGTTCCGCCCTGGCCGTGGCCCTGGCGCTTGGCACGTCGCTGACCGGCCTGCCCGCCCTGGCGCAGGACGCCGCCGCCCCGATGCCCGACGGCGTCACCCATTTCACCCTTCCCAACGGCCTGGAGACGGTGGTCATCCAGGACGAGCGCGCGCCCGTCGTGGTGCAGATGGTCTGGTACAAGATCGGCGCGGCGGACGAGGTGCCGGGCAAGTCCGGCATCGCGCACTATCTGGAACACCTGATGTTCAAGGGCACCGACACGCTGGAGCCCGGAGAGCTGTCCAAGACGGTGACCGCGAACGGCGGCAGCGACAACGCCTTCACATCGTGGGATTTCACAGCCTATTTCCAGCGCATCGCCAGCGACCGCCTGCCCCTGGTGATGGGGATGGAGGCCGACCGCATGGCCAACCTGAACATCCGCGACGAGGACTGGCAGGCCGAACGCCAGGTCGTGCTGGAGGAGCGCGCGCAGCGCGTCGACAGCGACCCCGCCGCCCTGTTCGCCGAGGAGCTGAACGCGGTCGTCTATGACAACCACCCCTATGGCCGGCCGATCATCGGCTGGCGCGACGAGATCGAGGCGCTGACCCGCGACGACGCGGTCGCCTGGTACGACACGCATTATTCGCCGAACGAAGCCGTACTGGTCATCGCCGGCGACGTCACCCCCGAAGAGGCGCGTGCCCTGGCCGAGGAGCATTACGGTGCGATCCCCGCCAAGGGCGAGGCCGAACCGCGCGTCCGCCCGCAGGAACCGCCCAAGCGGACCGCACGTCGGCTGGAGATGTCGGACCCGCGCGTCGCGCAGCCCCGGATGATCCGCACCGTGCTGGCCGCGGAACGCGATCCGGGCGCGCAGGAGGATGCGGCGGCGCTGACCGTGCTGGCGGCGCTGCTGGGCGGGTCATCGCAGACCTCGTATCTGGCGCAGCAGCTGACCCTGCCGGGAACCGCGCTGTGGGCGGGGGCCAGCTATGACGGGCTGTCGCTGGACCGGACCGAATTCATGCTGTCGCTGGTTCCGGCCGAGGGCACCCCGCCCGAGGAGGCCGAGGCAGCATTGGACGAGTCGCTGGCGCAGTTTCTGGCCGAGGGTCCGGACGAGGCCGACCTGGAGCGCGTCAAGACCCGCATCCGGGCCGAGGAGATCTATTCGCGCGATTCGGCGCATGGCCGAGCCTATGACTATGGCCAGGGGCTGTCGACCAGCCTGACCGTGCAGGACGTGAACGACTGGCCCGACATCCTGGACGCGGTCACCGCCGAGGACGTGATGGCCGCCGCCCGCGACGTGCTGCAGGCGCCCGCCGTGACCGGCTGGCTGCTGCCCGCCCCCGCGGAGGTGGAGGCCGCCGCGACCCAGGAACCGGCCCCGGCCACCCCCGACGAACAGACCGAGGTGCAAGGATGATCCGTGCCGCAATCGCCACCGTTCTTGCCCTGCTGGCCGTGCCGGCGCAGGCGATCGAGATCCAAGACGTCACCTCTCCGGGCGGGATCAAGGCCTGGCTGGTCCAGGACGACAGCATTCCCTTTGTGGCGCTGGACATCCAGTTCCGCGGCGGTGCCAGCATGGACGCCGAGGGCAAGCGCGGCGCGGTCAACATGATGACCGCGCTGCTGGAGGAGGGCGCCGGGTCGAACAGCGCCACGCAGTTCGCCCAGGCGGTCGAGGACCTGGGCGCGCGGCTGTCCTTTTCGGCCAGCGACGACACGGTGTCCGTGGGCTTCCAGTCCCTGACCGAGAACCGCGACGCCGCCGCCGACCTGCTGGCCCAGGCGCTGGCGCAGCCGCGGTTCGACGAAGATGCGCTGACCCGCGTGCGCGGACAGGTGCAGGCAGTGATCCGGTCCGAGGCGACCGATCCGAACAGCATCGCCGCCAAGGAGATGGCGGCGCAGGCCTGGGGCGAGCATCCCTATGCGACCTCGATCAACGGGACGGCGGAGAGCGTCGCGGCCCTGACCAGGCAGGACCTGGTGGCGGCCAAGAACCGCGTGCTGGCGCGCGACCGGGTGGTCGTGGGCGCGGCGGGCGACATCTCGGCCGAGGAGCTGGGGCTGCTGCTGGACCGCATCCTGGGCGGGTTGCCGGAACAGGCGACCGCCCCCCTGCCCGAGCAGGCGGAGCTGCAGGTGACCGGCGGCACGACGGTCATCGACTGGGACAGCCCGCAGACCGTGGTGGCCTTTGCCGGGCCGGGCATCCCGATCGACGACCCCGATTATTTCGCGGCTTTCGTCGCCAACCACATCCTGGGCGGCGGGGGCTTCAGTTCCCGCCTGATGGAGGAGATCCGCGAGAAGCGCGGGCTGACCTATGGCGTGGGAACAGCGCTGGCCACGGGGCTGTACGGCCAGACCTGGCAGGGCGGCATGTCGGGATCGAACGCCACCACGGCCGAGGCGGTGGAGCTGATCCGCGCCGAATGGGCCCGCATGGCCGAGGGTGTGACGGACCAGGAACTGACCGATGCCAAGACCTATCTGACCGGGGAATATCCCCTGCGGTTCGACGGGAACGGACGCATCGCATCGATCCTAGCGGGGATGCAGCTGATCGGATTCCCGATCGACTATATCGATACCCGCAATGCCAAGGTCGAGGCGGTGACGTCCGAGGACGTGTCCCGCGTGGCGCAGCGCCTGCTGGACCCCGAACGGCTGCGCTTCGTGCTGGTCGGCCGCCCCGAGGGGATCGAATCGGACCCTGTCACCAACTGAACCGACAACAGCGGTGGCGCCGCGCCTCAAGGGGCGCGGCGCGGTCGTTCCGGGGGGCTGATGTCCCGCGAATCTCTGGCAGCCGCGGGGCAGTCCTGCTAGATTTGGGGCGATGAACAGCCATGCCCCCAAGATACGCCCCGACGGCCGCCCCGTGATCCGCCAGCTGGATGAGGCCACCGCCAACCGCATCGCGGCGGGCGAGGTGGTCGAGCGTCCGGCCTCGGCGGTCAAGGAACTGGTCGAGAATGCGCTGGACGCCGGCGCCACCCGGATCGAGATCGCCATCCAGGACGGCGGCAAGCGGCTGATCCGCGTCACCGACGACGGCTGCGGCATGGTGCCGGACGACCTGCCGCTGGCCCTGTCGCGCCATGCCACCAGCAAGATCGACGGGACCGACCTGCTGGCCATCACCAGCTTCGGCTTTCGCGGCGAGGCGTTGCCCTCGCTTGGCGCGGTCGGGCGGCTGACCATCACCTCGCGCACGCGGGGGGGCGAGGGGGCGTCCATCGCGGTCACCGGGGGGCGGCTGGACCCGCCGCGCCCGGCGGCCGCCAATTGCGGCACCGTGGTCGAGCTGCGCGACCTGTTCTTTGCCACGCCCGCGCGGCTGAAATTCCTGCGCACCGACCGGGCCGAGACGCAGGCGGTGGCCGACACGGTGCGCCGCCTGGCGATGGCCGAACCCTATGTGGGCTTTTCGCTGACCGCCGACGGGCGCGAGATCTTTCGCGCCGATGCCGAGCAGGGAGAGCTGTTCGGGGCGCTGACCACGCGGCTGACCCGGCTGATGGGGGCTGATTTCATCGACAACGCCCTGCCCATGGATGCCGAACGCGACGGGATCACCCTGACGGGCTATGCCGCCCTGCCAACCTATTCGCGTGGGGCGGCGGTGGCGCAGCATCTGTACGTGAACGGGCGGCCGGTGCGCGACAAGCTGCTGACCGGGGCGCTCAGGGCGGGCTACATGGACGTGCTGGCGGCGGGCCGGCATCCGGCGGCGGTACTGTTTCTGGAATGCGATCCGCAGATGGTGGACGTGAACGTCCACCCGGCCAAGGCCGAGGTGCGGTTCCGCGACCCGCAATCGGCCCGCGGGCTGGTCGTGGGCAGCCTGCGCCATGCGATGGCAGGCGCCGGGCACCGCGCCTCCAGCACGGTGGGCGACGCGACGCTGCGGGCGGTGCAGGTCGAACCGGGGCCCGAACCTTTGGCCGAAAACCGGTCAGACCCGCGGCCCGCATGGCAGGCCGACAGGCCGTCGGCGGCGGCCGTGCGGGCGGCGCTGGACCTGCAGATGCCGGGCTTTGCCGAGACGCCGTCGGCGCGGTTCGACCCGGTCGTGGCCGACGCGCCGATGGAGGACGCACCCCTGGGGGCCGCGCGCGCGCAGATCCACGAGAACTACATCATCGCGCAGACGCCTGACGGGCTGGTGATCGTCGATCAGCATGCCGCCCATGAAAGGCTGGTCTATGAGCGGCTGAAGGCGCAGGCGCAGGCCGCGGGCATCCCGGCACAGGCCCTGCTGATCCCCGAGATCGTCGAGCTGTCCCCGGCCGATGCCGATCGCATCCTGTCCATCGCCGCCGATCTGGCCGCGCTTGGTTTGGTGGTCGAGCCGTTCGGCCCGGGCGCGGTCGCGCTGCGCGAGGTGCCAGCAATGCTGGCGCGGCTGGACGGGCGCGCGCTGATCCGCGACATCCTGGACGATCTTGCCGATCAGGGCGCGTCGGACCGGCTGCAGGCGCGCATCGATGCGGTGCTGTCGTCGATGGCCTGCCACGGGTCGGTCCGGTCCGGCCGCCGGATGGGCGCGGACGAGATGAACGCCCTGCTGCGCGAGATGGAGCGGACGCCGAAATCGGGCCAGTGCAATCACGGCCGCCCGACCTGGGTCAAGCTGCAGCTGTCGGACATCGAACGCCTGTTCGGTCGCAGGGATTGACGCAGGACGCGCGCGGATCGATCCTGTGCCCAGACAGGAGGTGCCGCGATGCTGCAGATTGCCGTCGACAAGATCGCCCACGTGATCATCCGCGCCCGCGATTACGAAAGCGGCGTGAATCCCTGGGCCCATCAGGGCGGCGGACGCCAGCATGGCACCCGGTCCGAGCTGCATGATTTCATCGCTGGCCTGAACGAGGATGAGCAGGCCAGCCTGGTCGCCGTGATGTGGATCGGGCGCGACAGCTTTGAGCCGTCCGAACTGGAGGAGGCGATCCGCACCGCCCGGATCGAACGGACCATCCCGACCGAGGATTACCTGATGGGCGAACCCCGACTGGCCGACCTGCTGGAGGCCGGGCTGGAGGGGCTGGGCATCTCTCCCGGCGACATCGAAGACGACCTGCAGCGTCCGGTATGACGAAGGGCGGCCCCGCAGGACCGCCCCAAGACCAAGACCGATCGTGGCCGGATCACCCTTCCGGGGTCAGGCGAACCAGACGGCCGTTCTCCTCGTCGGTGATGACGACCAGGGCGCCGTCCTGGGCGACCTCGACCTCGCGGACGCGGCCGATGCCCTGGGCCAGGCGCGCCTCTCCGGTCACGGTGGTGCCGTCCAGTTCCAGCCGGATGATGTCGCCGGACCGCAACCCGCCGATCAGCGCGTCGCCGTGCCAGTCGGGGAACATGTCGCCATCATAGAAGGCCATGCCGCTGATCGCAGGCGACGGATCCCAGTAATAGACCGGCTGTTCGGTGCCCTCGACCTGGGTCGCTCCCATCTGGGCCCCGCTATAGTCGGTGCCGTAGGTGGCCAGGGGCCAACCATAATTTAAGCCGCCATCGACGGCGTTCAGCTCGTCACCGCCCTTGGGGCCGTGCTCGTTCATCCACAGCTGGCCGTCAGGGCCCATCGCGGCGCCCTGGATGTTGCGATGGCCGATGGACCAGATCTCGGGCAGCGCGCCCTCGATTCCGGCCCCGGCCGGCGTGCCGTCGGTGGCGTTGATGCGGATGATCTTGCCCAATGTCGCCTGCGGGTCCTGGGCGTATTGGCGGGGTTCGGGGTCGCTGCGTTCGCCCAGGCCGACAAAGATGTGGCCTTTGCCGTCATGCACGATCCGTGCGCCGAAATGCTTGGTCGAGGCCCATGCCGGCTGCTGCTGCCAGATGCGCTGGACATCGTCCATCGTGGTGCCGTCCTCGGACAGGATACCGGTCGCGACGGCGGTGGCGTTCGTGCCGTCGCCGCGAGGTTCGGCATAGGTCCACCAGACGCGGCGGGTGTCCGCGAAATCGTCCGCCACGGACACGTCGTGCAGGCCGCCCTGGTCGCGGGCATCGACCTCGGGCAGGCCCTGAATGGGTTCGGACAGGGTACCGTCGGTGGTATAGATGCGCATCCGGCCGGGGCGTTCGGTGATCAGCCAGTTCCCGTCGGGCAATTCCTGCAGGCCCCAGGGATGCTCCAGCCCCTCGACCAGAACCTGCTGCTGCAGGCCGGTGCTGTCCAGCATGGGCGCGCGGGTCTGGCCTTCGAAGGCGGGCTTTTGGTCGTAGGCGGCCCCGTTGGGGGCGGCATCGTTGAAACCCTGCGCCGCGGCCATCGAGGCCAGGAATCCTGTGGCGGCAAGGGTGGTCAGGCTTGTCGTCGTACGGCGCGTCATTGGGTCCTCCGATCCGGTGAATACCCTGCCCAATTCGTGACGCGGCCCGGCGTTCCCCCCTGCGGCAACACGTCCCTGTCAGGCGGCCGTGACGGCGCCCATGTCAGCGCGCGTCGCGATGGTCGCGAAACAGCGCACCCGCCCGGCCCCAGGCGCCCGCGTCAAGGTCGTCCAGCCCCTGCAGCACGGGCAGCAGCTGGGCCGCGTAATCCTCGCTGCTTTCACGCGGCAGCATCGAGGGCAGGTTGTCGATCGCCATCACGTCCAGCACCGGCGCATCCGCCACCCGCAGGACCGGCGCGTCCCAGGTGGTGGTGCGGTCATAGACCTTGATCGGGGAAAAATCGCTGGTCGGGTCGCAGGCCACGTCGCCGATGACGCTCAGCGCACGACCCGGCGCCACGGCATCGGCAGGCACGAAGACCGGGGCGCCGGGATGGGCCAGGATCGCGTTGACGAAGACATCGTGCATCAGCACCTCGGGGAAGGGGCCGCCATGGGCGGTCTCGGCCATGTCCCACCCGGTCACGGTGACGCCCATCGCGGTCAGCAGGTCGGCCGCGCCGCTGCCTACGCGGCCCTTGGCGCCGATGACGATGGCCCGCGGACGCGGGCGGCCGGTGGCGTCCAGCCGCGCCCGCAGGTCGTCCAGCATGCGGTGCCGGTCGGGATAGGCGGCCACCGGGCCGCAGATGCCGCCCGACTGCTGCGCGGCCCAGGCCATCAGCGACACCGCCGCCCCCGCATAGCCCGCCCAGTACCCGAAGGCCGCCAGCCTGCGCCCCGTGTCGTCGGTCAGATATTCCAGGTCATACAGCGCCCCGCCCCCGTCCCGGAACCGGTCCAGCAGCACCCGACCCGCGGGCTGGCCCTTGAAGGCGTGGCCGAACATCACGTGGCGATGGCACAGGGGGGTGCCGTCCTCGGGCAGCTCCTTGAGGCCGAAGACGATGGCATCGTCGGGCGCGGTGGGCCAGCTGCCCTCGGGGGTGATGGCCGCGCCGGCCTTGGCATAGGCGTCGGTCGGGATGATCCGGCGGGGGCTGTCCTCGACCGTGACGCGCATGCCCTGCCCGATCAGCGCGGCGACCCCGTCCGGGGTGATGCCCACGCGATCCTCGTTCGGACGGCTTTCCGCCCTGACCCACAGATGTGTCATCCCGATCCCCTGCCATGGCTTGCGCCCCAAGCTGTAGGTCACGCGGCAATGCGCCGCAAGCACGGGCCGGAACCCCCGGCACGCTGCCGGGGTTGGCTTTCCTTTCCCCCGTTCCGCAGGAGAAAGCATGCACCTGACCCGTCGCACCGGACTGAAACTGGCCGCAGCCCTGATGGGCTCTGCCGTCCTGCCCGCCCTGGTCCTGCCCCGCACCGCCCGCGCGCAGGACGCCGGCTTTCATCATGCGGTCGAGGGTGGAGAGGTCGTGATCCACCCCGTCGATCACGCCAGCATGGTCCTGGAGACGCCCGCGGGGGTGATCTATGTCGATCCGGTCGGCGGGGCCGAGGCCTATGCCGACCTGCCTGCGCCCGACCTGATCCTGATCACCCATGAACACAGCGACCATTACGACCAGCCGACGCTGGATGCCCTGCCCGAGGTGCCGATGATCGCCAACCCCGCCGTGGCCGGGATGCTGCCGGCCGCCATGGCCGAACGCACGACGACGATGGCCAATGGCGACAGCGGAGAGGCCCTGGGCCTGCCGATCGAGGCCATCCCCGCCTATAACATCACCGAGGACCGGCTGCAGAACCATCCGCAGGGCCGCGACAACGGATACATCCTAACCATCGGGGGCCAGCGCTTCCTGATCGCCGGCGATACCGAGGATACGCCCGAACTGCGTGCCCTGACCGACATCCATGTGGCGTTCCTGCCGATGAACCTGCCCTATACGATGTCGGTGGATCAGGCGGCGGCGGCGGTCACGGCCTTTGCCCCCGACGTGGTCTATCCGTACCACCACCGGGGCAGCGACCTGGACGCGTTCACGGCCTTGGTGGCCGAGGGCGGGTCGGGTACGCAGGTCGTCGTGGCACCGTGGTATGCCGAAGCGGACGCCTAGAACGGCACCTTTGCCGAAAACCCGGTCTGCACCCCGGTGTCGGGGTGGCGGAACCGCAGGCTTTCGGCATGCAGCATCAGGCGGGGATGGTCGGCGGCCGTCCCCGTCGCATAAAGCGGATCGCCCAGGATCGGGTGGCCCAGGGACGCCATGTGTACCCGCAGCTGGTGGCTGCGCCCTGTGACGGGCATGAGGCGCACCCGTGTTTCCGCATCGGTCGCGCGGACGACGCGCCAATCGGTCTGGGCGGGCCGACCCTCGGCATGGTCGACCTTCTGGCGGGGCCGGTTCGGCCAGTCCACGATCAGCGGCAGGTCGACCCGACCGGTTTCCGGCTGCAGGCGGCCCGAGAGCCGCGCGACATAGACCTTCTTGGTCAGCCGATCCTCGAACTGCTTGGACAGGTCGCGCTGCGCCTGCGGGGTCAAGGCAAAGACCATCACACCCGACGTGTCCAAATCCAGCCGATGCACCAGCAGCACGGTGGGAAACGCCTCGCGCAGGCGGGCGATCAGGCAGTCGGCCCGATCCTCTCCGCGCCCCGGCACCGACAGCAACCCCGCCTGCTTGTCCACCACCAGCACGTGGTCGTCGGCATGCAGAACCACCGGGATGTCCGGCGGCGGGGCATAAACGAATTCGGTCATTTCCAGACGAGGCGCAGCGCCAGCCCCGCGAACATGACGGCGGCGATCTTGTTGACCATCCCCAGCCGCTTGCCGATCACCCCGCCTGCGATCCCGCCGACGATGCCGTATCCCATGGTCACCAGCGTCCCCGTGAATGCGAAGATCAGCCCCAGGCCCAGGATCTGCTGCCAGACCGGGCCCCAGGCGGGGTTGGTGAACTGCGGCAGGAAGGCCAGCAGGAACAGGACCGGCTTGGGGTTCAGCGCGTTGGACAGGAACCCGCGGCGAATGATGTTCCAGACCCTGACGCTGCCCCGGGCCGACGGGTCGATGTCGCCCGACCGCCAGCTTTTCCACGCCAGCCACAGCAGATAGGCCGCGCCCGCGTATTTGATGGCGCGCAGCGCCTCGGGATGGGCGGCGACGATCGCGCCTAGGCCCACGGTCGCCAGCGCCACGTGCATCAGCACGCCCAGGCCCACGCCGAACCCGGCCCAGGCCCCGGCGCGCGGCCCGCCCTGGATGCCGCAGGCGCTGGCGAAGAACACGTCCTGACCGGGCGCAAAGTTCAGGACCAGCCCGCCCGCGATGAACGCGGTCAGCTGTCCCACAGGAATGTTCGCCAAGGTGTCCCAGATCATCGTGCTGCCGTCCCCATCGTGATCACAGATGCCCGAAGGCGTCCGCCAGAATCGCCGTCAAAGCATCCGCGTCGGCCTGACCAAAGGCATCCGGACGGTCGCTGTCGATGTCCAGCACCCCGATCAGCCGCCCGCCCGCGCCCAGGACAGGCAGCACGATCTCGGACCGGGTGCTGCTGGAACAGGCGATGTGGCCCGGGAAGGCCTCGACATCGGGCACGATCTGGACCGTTCGCGTGCGGGCCGCCGCCCCGCAGACCCCGCGCGAAAACGGGATGACCAGGCAGCCGTGCCCGCCCTGATAGGGCCCGATCTTCAGCAGCCCGGGGCCCACCACGCGATAGAAGCCGGTCCAGTCGAACCGGTCGTCGGAATGATGCAGTTCGCAGGCGACGGTCGCCATCAGCGCGACCTCGTCGGTCTCGCCCGCACACAGGGCCCGGATGCGGGCCGACAGATCGTCATAATCGCTCATCCGCATATCCTTACGCGGGGCCGTCGGGACAGGAAAGCCCGCCCGTTCACCGCCGCGACGATTGCGGCGGGGATGCGGGCCATTGCCCCGGCAACCGCTTGGCGGCACTGTCGCGCCATGACGCTGCGCACCCGCATCCTGACGCTGATCCTGATCGTCCAGCTGGGCCTGATCGCGCTGCTGGCCCTGGGCAGCCTGGACCGGCTGCGTCGCGACATCGCCACCGAAACGCGCATGGGCGCCGAGACGGCGCGCAACCTGGTACTGGCCACGATCGGCACGATGCAGGGGGCCGTGCCGCCCGACCGCATCATGGCGCGGCTGCCCGAACGGCTGACCGAACCCCGCCACGCCCGCATCGGCATCCTGAACGCGCTGGACGGCACGCTGCGCCAGCCTGCGGGTCCGCCCGACCCGGCGCTGCGCGCACCCGGCTGGTTCGCGGCCCTGGTCGCCCCCGACCCCCAGGAGACCCGCCTGCCGGTGGTGATCGACGGCCGCCCGCGCGGCTATGTGCTGATCACCGGCGACCCGGCCGAGGAGATCGCCCGCGCCTGGCGCGACATCCGTGACCTGATGGCGCTGGCGGCGGCGGCGGCCGTCCTGCAGGCGGCGCTGATCGCCGGGGCATTGGCGCAGGGGCTGCGCCCGGTCGCGACCATCGCCGCGCGCCTGTCCGACATGACCCGGGGCGACCTGGACAGCCGCATCGGCCCGCTGCCCCATCCCGACCTGGCGGCGCTGGCCACCCATGCCGACCGGCTGGCGCAGGCGCTGGAACAGGCCCGCACCGACCGCACCCGCCTGCAGCACCAGGTGATCGCCCGCGCGGACGCCGAACGAAAGGCCATCGCCCGCGACCTGCACGACGAGATGGGCCCGTGCCTGTTCGGCCTTCGGGTCGAGGCCGATGCGCTGCGCGAGGCGGCGCCCGACCCCGCGACCGCCGCATCGGCCGACCAGATCGCGGCGATCGCGGAACAGATCGCCCGCGTGAACCGCACCCTGCTGGACGATCTGCGCCCGATGGCGGTGGGACAGCTGCCTTTGGCCACGGTGCTGGCGGATTACGTGGCCGATCTGAACCGCCGCTTTCCGGGCACCCGCTTTGCCCTGGACATGGCCGCGGGCCTGCCAGAGCCCGACGAGGCCACCGCCCTGACCCTGTTCCGCATCCTGCAGGAGGGCACCACGAACGCGCTGCGCCATGCCCGGGCGGACCGGGTGGACATCCGGCTCTGGACCGATCCGGCGCATTGGCGCATGGTGCTGGCCGATGACGGCGTGGGCATGGCCCCCGACCGGCGCGAGGGGACCGGCCTGACGGGCATGCGCGAACGCATCACCCTGCTGGGCGGCACCCTGCGCCTTGAGGCCGGGTCGCCCGGCACGCGCCTGATCGCGGACCTGCCCCGGCAGGCCGGACAGCCCTGACGACCGCCAGCACTGAGGACAGGACGACCCCGTGACGAAACGCGCCTTGGTCATCGACGACCACCCGATCACCCATCTGGGCGCCAGCCGCCTGCTGCGCGATCTGGGCTATGACCCGGTGGGCCAGGCCATGTCCGGAGAGGAGGCGCTGGACCAGCTGACCCGCGACCCCGCCCCCGACCTGATCGTCCTGGACATCAGCCTGCCCGGCGCGGGTGGCCTGGACCTGGTCGCCCCGCTGCTGGCCGCCGCACCCGACGCGCGCATCCTGGTCTTCTCGATGAACGACCAGACCGGCTTTGCCGCCCGTGCCCTGCAGGCGGGCGCGCAGGGGTTCCTGTCCAAGAACGCCCCGCCGTCCGATTTCCGCGACGCCGTGCGCACGCTGGAGGCCGGAGAGTTCTATCTGGCCCCCAAGCAGGCGATGGCGCTGGCCACGCTGCGCGCGGGCGCCGCGGGCGACCCCCTGGGCGCGCTGTCGGACCGTGAACGCCAGGTCCTGGCCCTGATCGGACAGGGGCATGCGCTGCAGGCCATCGCGGATCAGCTGGGCGTCAGCTACAAGACCGCGGCCAACACCTCGTCGGCGCTCAAGAAGAAGCTGGGCGTGGACGGGATCAACGGCTTGATGAAATTCGCGCTGGACAGCGGCGTATAGGGGGTCGGCATGCTGGCTTGGTTCACGAACGACACCGACACGACGCCCGGCGCGGCCGACCTGGCGCTGGAGGCGCTGGCGGCGGACCTGCGCGCGCGCGGCCTGCCCGTGGCGGGGGCGGTGCAGCGCAACCTGGACCTGGGCCCCGACTGCGCCTGCGACATGGAGATGATCGTGCTGGGCGATCCCGGCGATCCGGTCCGCATCTCTCAGTCGCTTGGGCCGGGGGCGCAGGGCTGCCGGCTGGATACCGGCGCGCTGGAGGAGGCGGTGGCCCGCACCGCGCCCCGCCTGGCCGGCGCGGGCCTGGTGGTGATCCCCAAGTTCGGCCGGCAGGAGGCGATGGGCCGCGGCTTTCGCGACCTGATCGGCCAGGCGGTGGCCGACGGGCAGCCGGTGATCCTCTACGTGCCGCGCCAGCAGCAGGCGGCGTTTCTGGATTTCGCGGGCGATCTGGCGGTGCGGATCCGGCCCGACCAGCTGCGGTCCTGGTGCCTGGACCGATTCGCGGCGGCGTCGTGACGGACCTGGACGCGCGGGGGCTGCTGTGTCCCCTGCCGGTGCTGCGCCTGCGCAAGGCGCTGCTGGCGATGCCTGCGGGGGCGACCATACGGCTGATCGCGACGGACGGCATGGCGATGGTCGATGTGCCGCATTTCTGCGGGCAGGCCGGGCATGCCATGATCGGGATGCGCGATCTGGGCGACGGCGTCACGGAATTCACGGTCAGGCGCGGCCCCGCGACCGGACAGGCAGCCGATCCTGCCCCCGAAGAGAGTTGAGCACCGACGATGACCATGCCCTTCCTGCCCTCGCGCAAGCGCCTATCGGAGTTGACGGAGCAAGAGATCGTGGCCCTGGCCATCGCCTCCGAGGAGGATGACGCGCGCATCTATCGCAACTGGGCGGCGTTCCTGCGCAAGGACTATCCCGCCAGCGCCGCCGTGTTCGACGCCATGAGCGCCGAGGAGGACGGCCACCGCCGCCTGCTGCTGGACATGCACCAGCGCCGGTGGGGTGACGCCATCGCCGTGATCCGCCGCGAACATGTCGCGGGCTATGTCACCCGCCGCCCCGCCTGGATGATCGAGAACCTGTCGCTGGACCGCATCCGCGCCGAGGCCGCGGGCATGGAACGCGACGCGGCCGAGTTCTATGCCCATGCCGCCCAGGTCAGCCAGGACGCCGGCACGCGCAAGCTGCTGGGCGATCTGGCCGCCGCCGAGCGCGGCCACGAGAACCGCGCCCACGAGCTGACCGAACAGCTGCTGCCCGCCGATGCCCGCGCCGAGGAGGATGCCGTCGCCCATCGCGATTTCGTCCTGACCTGGGTCCAGCCGGGGCTGGCGGGGCTGATGGACGGCAGCGTGTCGACCCTGGCGCCGATCTTTGCAGTGGCGTTTGCCACGCAGAACCCCTGGACGACCTTCCTGGTGGGCGCCGCCGCCAGCATCGGCGCAGGCATCAGCATGGGCTTTACCGAGGCCGCATCCGATGACGGCGTGGTGTCGGGGCGCGGATCGCCGCTGAAGCGCGGACTGTCGTCGGGGGTGATGACCACCGTGGGCGGGATGGGGCACGCCCTGCCCTATCTGATCCCGGATTTCTGGACCGCCACCACCATCGCCATCATCGTCGTCTTCGTCGAGCTGTGGGCCATCGCCTGGATCCAGAACCGCTGGATGCAGACGCCCTTCTGGCGGGCCGTCTTGCAAGTCGTCGTGGGCGGTGGTCTGGTGCTGGCCGTTGGGGTGCTGATCGGATCGGGCTGACGGCCCCCGCCCGGGGGCCAGATGACCGAGATCCTGCTCAAGACCCTGCCCTTCTTCGCCCTGATCGGGCTGGGCTGGGTCGCCGCCGCCACGCGGTTCTTTCCCGCCCAGGGCGCGGCCTGGCTGACGAAGTTCGTGTTCTATTTCGCGCTGTCGGCGATGCTGTTCCGCTTTGCCGCGGGGGTCGATCTGGGCGCGCTGTTCGATCTGCGCTTCGTGCTGGCCTATCTGGCCGGGTCCACGGCGGTCTGGGCGGTGGGCCTGTGGGTCGCGCGCGCCCGCGGCCTGGGTCTGGCCGAGGCCGCGATGGAGGCGCAGTGCTGCATGATCGGCAACACCGGCTTTCTGGGCGTGCCGATGCTGGTCGTGCTGCTGGGCCCGGCGGCGATCGGGCCGGTGCTGATGGTGCTGATCATCGACATGCTGGTCTTTTCCACGCTGATCACGCTGATCGTGCATGCCTCGCGCAATGGCGGGGTCGGCGTCGCGGCGATTGTGCCGGTGCTGCGGGGGATCGCGGCCAACCCGATGATCCTGGCGATGGTCGCGGGCCTGTCCTGGGGCGGGCTGGGCCTGCCCATGCCCGCCCCCCTGGACGAGTTCCTGTCGATTCTGGGCGCGGCCGCGACGCCCGGCGCGCTGTTTGCCATCGGCGCCAGCCTGGCGGGGCGCAGCTTGGCGCGGCTGGCCCCGTCGGCCTGGCTTTCGGGGGCCAAGCTGATCCTTCATCCGGCCGCGGTGGGGCTGGCCGCGTGGGGGTTCGGCGTCGATCCGGTCGCGGCGGGGGTGATGGTCGTCGCGGCGGGCCTGCCGGTGGCGGGCAACGTCTATATCCTGGCGCAGCATTTCGGGCTGGCGCAGCAGCGGGTGTCGACCGCGATCCTGATCTCGACCGCGGCCAGCATCCTGACCATCCCCGCGCTGATGGTGCTGATCGGCGCCTAGGCGCGCGCGGCCAGCATCGCCTCCTCCAGGATGTCCAGCGCCTGCGCGAACTGGTCGTCCGGGATGGTCAGCGGCGCCAGGAAGCGGATCACGTTGCCATGCACCCCGCAGGTCAGCAGCAGCAGCCCCCGCGCCAGCGCCTGTTCGCGCACCCGCGCGGTCAGGCCCGCATCGGGCCCGTCCGGGCCGATGAACTCGGCCGCAATCATGAAGCCCGGCCCCCGGATGTCGGCCAGTTCCGGCATCTGCGGCCCGATCGCCTCCAACCGCGCCTTCAGCGCTGCGCCCAGGCGGTCGGCGCGGGCGCACAGGCCCTCCTCCTCGATCACGTCCAGCACCGCCAAGCCAGCCGCGATCCCCAAAGGGTTGCCGCCATAGGTGCCGCCCAGGCCCCCCGGCTCGGCCGCGTCCATGATCTCGGCCCGGCCCGTGACCGCGGCGATGGGCAGCCCGCCGCCCAGGCCCTTGGCCATGGTCACCAGGTCGGCGGCGACGCCGTGATGCTCCATCGCGAACAGGCGGCCGGTGCGCGCGAACCCGGTCTGCACCTCGTCGGCGATCATCACGATGCCATGCCGGTCGCACAGCGCGCGGATCGCCACGACGAAATCGGTGGGCGCGGGATAGAAGCCCCCCTCGCCCTGCACCGGCTCGAACACGATGGCGGCGACGCGGGCGGGGTCCAGGTCGGCCTTGAACAGCTTGTCGATGGCGGCAAGACTGTCCTCGGTGGTGACCCCATGCAGCGGGCAGGGGAAGGGCGCGTGGAAGACGTCGGGCATCATGCCGCCGAAGCCCTTCTTGTAGGGGACGACCTTGCCGGTCAGCGTCATGCCCATGAAGGTCCGCCCGTGGAACGCGCCGGTGAAGGCGATCACCGCATCGCGTTTCGTGGCCGCGCGGGCGATCTTGACCGCGTTCTCGCAGGCCTCGGCCCCGGTCGTGACGAAGATCGTCTTCTTGGCGAAATCGCCGGGGGTCGCGTTGTTCAGGCGCTCGGCCAGGCGGACATAGTTCTCATAGGGCAGAACCTGGTGGCAGGTATGCGTGAACGCGTCCAGCTGGGCGCGCACGGCCTGGATCACGCGGGGGTGGCGGTGGCCGGTGTTCACGACCGCGATACCGGCGGCGAAGTCGATCAGGCGGTTGCCCTCGATGTCGGTGACGGTGGCGTTTTCGGCATGTGCCGCGAAATGGTCGGTCATCACGCCCACGCCGCGGGCCATGGCGGCGCGGCGGCGGGCGGCGGTTGCCGCGTTGGTCGCGGCGGCGGTCAGGTCCTTCATGGTGCATCCCTCCCTGGATGGATGGTCCAAGGGTGATCCTTTCGCACGCGCTTGCCAACGGCGAACTTCGCCTCGACGCAGGCGGCGGGGCGGGCTATCCCCGGACGCGCACGTTCAAGGGAGGGAACCGGACATGCGCGACATCGCGGACCTGAGGCTGTCGAACATCCTGCTGGCGGTGGATGACGAGGGCATCGCCCGCGTCACCCTGAACCGCCCGGCCAAGCGCAACGCGCTGGACCTGGCCACCATCGAGGAGCTGATCGACATCTTCACCACCCTGCCGCGCGCAGGCGTGCGCGCCGCGATCCTGGACGCGGCGGGCGATCATTTCTGCGCGGGGCTCGATCTTGTGGAACACCACCGCGAGGATCGCAGCGCCGCCGATTTCATGCAGGTCTGCCTGCGCTGGCACGACGCGTTCAACCGGATGGAATATGGCGGCGTGCCGGTCATCGCCGTCCTGCAGGGCGCGGTCGTGGGCGGCGGGCTGGAACTGGCCAGCGCCGCGCATATCCGCGTGGCGGGGCCCGGCACCTATTTCGGCCTGCCCGAGGGGCAGCGCGGCCTGTTCACGGGCGGCGGCGCCACGATCCGCGTGGCCGACCTGATCGGCAAGGCGCGGATGATCGACATGATGCTGTCCGGGCGCCTCTATCGCGGGGACGAGGCCGTGTCGGTGGGGCTGTGCCAGTACATGGTCGACGACCCGGCCGCCCATGCGCTGCAGATCGCGCGCAAGGCGGCACAGAACCCGCCGCTGTCGAACTTCGCCATCTGCTCGGCCATTAGCCACATGCAGAACATGAGCGCGCTGGACGCAGCCTATGCCGAGGCCGCCGTGGCAGGCGTCGTGAACACCCAGGCCGCGGCCCGTGACAGGCTGGCGGCCTTCGCCGGCGGAACCGCGGACAAGATCAAGCCCGCCTGACGGGGGCGCCATGTCGCGTCGCGGGCCTTGGGCCCGTGCCGCGGCAGCGGTCGGCCGGGGCTCGATGCCCCGGCCGACCGCTCCTCGCTCAGGGCATCAGGGTCAGGACCAGCGTGACCACCCCGCCGATCGCCAGGAACCCCAGCAGCACGAAGACACCGTCCCGCGCCAGCAGGCCGAACGCCAGCAGGCTGACCACCACGCCCATCAGCGACGAGGTGAACGGAATGAATTCCAGCAGCGGCATCACCAGCCCGCAGCACAGGCAGATCCCCTGCACGATCCAGCGCATGGGCCGGCGCACCAGCGGGGTCAGCCGCTCGTGGCTGACCCGGTCTAGGAACCGCGCGGGCTTCTCCATCCAGTCCAGCGCCTTGCGCAACCGATCGCCGGACACCTGCCGCCGCATCAGGAAGCCCGGCAGCCAGACGTGATCGCGACCGATCAGCATCTGTGCCGACACCAGCGCGATCAGCAGGCCGCAGATGCTGGAGAACAGCGGCACGCCCGACAGGGGCGACGCCACCGCAAAGGCCGGGATCATCAGGTTGGGGGGCAGCGAATCCTGGCCCAGGGCCTCGGCGATCTGTCCGACGCTGACCTTGTCGCCTTCGGCCCCCTTGCGCACGCGGCCGACCAGATCGGTGATGACGGTGTCATCGCTCATCGCATTCTCCTGCTTGTCGAGGGTGCAACGCATGGACGCGTCGCGGGGTCCGCGCTCAGCCCGCGCGGCGTGCGGCGGTCAGCAGCCGGTCCAGCGACTGCAGGAACCGTGCCCGGTCGGCCTTGCCGAACCCCGCCCCGCCGCCCTTGTGGAACGGGTCCGCCGCGCGGATGTCGGCCATCAGGTCGCGCGTGGCCAGCCGTGGGCCGATGTTGCGCACGTCCAGCACCTCTCCGGCGTGGGTCAGCACCGCCGCCCCCGCCTTGATGCAGCGATCCGCCAGCGGCAGGTCGCCCGTCACCACCACGTCGCCGGGACCGCAGCTGTCGGCGATCCACTTGTCGGCCTCGTCGGGGCCCGCGGACACGATCTGCAGCCGGACCAGTGGATGCGTGGGCATCCTAAGGCCCCCGTTGCAGACCAGCACCATGGGCACACCCATGCGGACGGCCACCCGCTCGGCCTCGACCTTGACCGGGCAGGCATCCGCATCGATGAACAGCGTGGTCATCAGTCGCGCAGCAGCTCGTTGATGGATGTCTTGGACCGCGTCTGCGCGTCGACCCGCTTGACGATCACCGCACAGTACAGGTTCACGCCGTTCTTGGACGGCATCGTGCCCGACACCACGACCGACCCCGCCGGAACCTCGCCATAGGTCACGCTGCCGGTCTCGCGGTCGACGATCTTGGTCGACTGGCCGATATAGACGCCCATGCCCAGGACCGATCCCTCGCGCACGATGCAGCCCTCGACCACCTCCGAACGCGCGCCGATGAAGCAGTAGTCCTCGATGATCGTCGGCCCCGCCTGCAGCGGCTCCAGCACGCCGCCGATGCCCACGCCGCCCGACAGGTGGACGTTACGGCCGATCTGCGCGCAGGACCCGACAGTGGCCCAGGTGTCGATCATCGCGCCCTCGCCCACATGGGCGCCCAGGTTGACAAAGGACGGCATCAGCACCGCGCCCTTACCGATGAACGCCGACCGCCGCACGATCGCGCCCGGCACGGCGCGGAACCCCGCGCGGCGCCAGTCGTCCTGAGTCCAGCCGTGGAACTTGGACGGAACCTTGTCCCACCACGAGGTGCCCTGCGGACCGCCGGCCATCTCCTCCATGTCGTTCAGGCGGAAGGACAGCAGCACCGCCTTCTTCGCCCACTGGTTCACATGCCAGTCGGCGCCGCGCTTTTCGGCCACGCGCAGGGCGCCGCTGTCCAGCTGGTGCAGGGTCTCGCGCACGGCCTCGCGGGCGGCGCCCTGCGTGTCGGGGGTGATCTCGGCGCGGGCCTCCCACGCGGTTTCGATGGCTTGTTCCAGGTCTTGGGTCATCTTGGCCTCTTGCTGCTGTCGCGTCCGGGTGGAAACTGTTGCCTGTGGGCTATAAGCATCAACCAATGCCCGCGCAATCCGCGCATCCCCCACCCCGAGGCCTTGATGACCGATACGACCGAACAGGACCGCGCCCACACCCTGCCCGCCAGCAGCCGCGACGCGGCCCGCGCCCGGCACGTGCCCGACACGCCCCAGACCCGTGCGCCGTCCTATCAGCTGGCCTTCAGCGACCGCGACTTTCTGCTGCGCGAGGAGCTGCGCCCCGTCCGCCTGCAGCTGGAGCTGCTGAAGCCCCAGATGATCATGGACGAACACGGCATCGAATCCACCGTGGTGATGTTCGGCGGCGCGCGCATCCCGGCGCCCGACGGCGCGGCCCGCGACGCCCGCAGCCCGGCCTTGGCCGAACTGTCGAAATACTATACCGAGGCGCGCCTGTTCGCCCGCCTGATGACCGAACGCAGCCTGGCGCAGGGCGGCAAGGACCTGGTCATCTGCACCGGCGGCGGCCCCGGCGTCATGGAGGCGGGCAACCTGGGCGCGCAGGAGGTCGGCGGCCAGTCGATCGGCCTGGGCATCGTGCTGCCGCACGAGCAGGCGCCCAACCCCTATGTCACGCCGGACCTGTGCTTCAACTTCCACTATTTCGCGATCCGCAAGATGCATTTCCTGATGCGCGCCCGCGCCATCACGGTCTTCCCCGGCGGCTTCGGCACCCTGGACGAACTGTTCGAGGCGCTGACCCTGATCCAGACCGGCCGCATGGCCCGCATCCCGGTCCTGCTGTTCGGGGCCGAGTTCTGGGACGGCATCATCAACTGGCAGGCCCTGGCCCGCGCCGGCACGATCAGCGCGTCGGACCTGGACCTGATCCGCTATGTCGAGACCGCAGACGAGGCCGTGGCGATCATCGACGCCTGGTCGCCGGAATGAAACGCTTGCATCGCGCCCGTGGCCCGATCATGCAGATCGCATGACACGCGCGCTGGACGATCTGGGCTGGGGGCCCTTCTTTGCCGATCAGGTCACCGATGACGATGCGGGGCTGGTGCCCATGCGCATCGCCGCGGTGCACCGGTCGCGGCTGATGGCCGAAACCGGGGCGGGCCAGGTCCGGCTGGACCTGCCGCTGCATGCCACGACCGCAGACTATGCGGTGGGCGACTGGGTGCTGGCCAAGGGCGACACGCGCGTGGTGGCCCGCCTGCTGGACCGCCGCGCCCTGCTGCGCCGCCGGACCGAGGGGGCGGATGCCCGCCAGCTGATCGCCGCCAACGTGGACACGCTGTTCGTCGTCACGTCGTGCAACGACGATTTCAACCCGGCGCGACTGGAACGCTATCTGGCCCTGGCGAACGAGGCCGGGACGGACCCGGTGATCGTGCTGACCAAGATCGACAAGGTCGACGACCCGTCGGACTGGGTCGACCGCGCCCGCACCCTGCAGCGCGGGCTGCAGGTCGTGGCGCTGAACGCCAAGTCGCCCGATGCGGCCGCGGTGCTGGCACCCTGGTGCGGACCGGGGCGGACGGTCGCGCTGGTGGGTTCGTCCGGAGTGGGCAAATCGACGCTGCTGAACACGCTGTCGGGCCGCGATGCCCAGGCCACAGGCGAGATCCGCGAATCGGACGCCAAGGGGCGGCACACCACCACCGCGCGGTCGCTGCATCCGGTGGCGGGCGGGGGCTGGGTCATCGACACGCCCGGCATGCGCACGCTGCACGTGGCCGATGTCGCCGTGGGCATCGAGATGCTGTTCGCCGAGATCACCGAACTGGCCCCCCATTGCCGGTTCCGCGACTGCACCCATGCGCATGAACCGGGCTGCGCGGTGCAGGCGGCCGTGCGCGCCGGCACGCTGGACGCGGACCGCCTGGAACGCTGGCGCAAGCTGCACGACGAGAACCGCGACAACACCCCGGTCCAGACCGGACCCCGCGGCAACCGCACCACCCTGCCCCGCGGCGGCAGGCGGCGCTGACGGTCATTGCTCCCGCAATTGTGCCAAACGAGTTGTGGGAGGGTCGTCCCTTGGCGGACGTTTCCCGGTTTGGGTATCCCCTGCTGCTGCAAACGTCGTTGAAGAATCTAGGGCAAAAACTGCAACCCGCTCCACGTCGGCAAACATCGCCTTTGTAGCTATGCCAAAAATGCGACGAACAGGGCCAAGGGTCACGCGCCAGAACGGCTGATGCGTAGGCGAGACCAAACGCATCGAAGACAGGTCTCTGGACTGGTCTGGTCGACGGGCAAAAACTCCCGTGACGCCGCGGCGGCGATCACCGTCAAACGCACTGTAGAGCGTGCCATCCGCACAGGAGGTCGCCGTCGAGCAGCCTGCCGGTGGCAGGTGCCGCGACCGGCCCAGCGCCAGGTTCAGACGGGCTGTTCTAAGCGGTTTCCGCCGCGATCTGGGCGCGGGACTTGCGGCCGCGTTCTGTCGCGGATTTCAGCTGGCCGCAGGCGGCCATGATGTCCTCTCCGCGCGGGGTGCGGATCGGGCTGGCATAGCCCGCATTGTGGATGATGTTCGCGAAGGCATGGATGCGGTTGTTGCTGGACCGCTTGTAGGGGGCGCCTGGCCATTCGTTGAACGGGATCAGGTTGATCTTGGCCGGGATGCCCTCGATCAGCTTGACCAGGCGGTGCGCGTCCTCGTCGCTGTCGTTCACGCCCGCCAGCATCACGTATTCAAAGGTGATCCGCTCGCTGTTGGTCAGGCGAGGATAGTCCCGCAGCGCGGCCAGCAGCGTCTCGATGTTCCAGCGCTTGTTGATGGGGACCAGGCGGTCGCGGACCTCGTCCGTCGTGGCGTGGAAGCTGACGGCCAGCAGGCAGCCGATCTCCTGCGCGGTGCGCGCGATCTCGGGGACGACGCCGCTGGTCGACAGGGTGATGCGGCGGCGCGACAGGGACAGGCCCTCGTTGTCCATCACGACCTTCATCGCGTCGCGGACGTTCTCGAAATTGTACAAGGGCTCGCCCATGCCCATCAGGACGATGTTGCTAATCAGCCGCGTCTCGTCCTTGGGGGCGCCCTGGACGGGCCATTCGCCCAGATCGTCGCGCGCCAGCATCAACTGGCCGACGATTTCCCCGGGCGTCAGGTTGCGCACCAGCTTCTGCGTGCCGGTATGGCAGAACGAACAGGTCAGCGTGCAGCCCACCTGGCTGCTGACGCAGAGCGTGCCGCGGCCCTCCTCGGGGATGTAGACGACCTCGACCTCGTGGCCGCCGGCGATGCGGACAAGATACTTGCGCGTGCCGTCGCTGCTCACCTGACGGGTCACCATCTCGGGCAGGGTGATCTCGAAATTGGCAGCCAGCAGGGCGCGGTAATCCTTGGCCAGGTTGGTCATCTGCGCGAAATCGCGCACGCCCCAGTGATAGACCCACTGCCAGACCTGGCCCACGCGCATCTTGGCCTGACGCTCGGGCGTGCCCGCCGCGACCAGGGCGTCCAGCAGCTGCGCACGCGTCAGGCCGACGATGTTCGTCAGCCCGCCCTGGGGCAGCTTGCGCGGAAGCGTCATCACGTCCTGCGTGATCGGCGCAGACGGGGTCTGATCGGTCATGAAGATCACCGGTGTTGGAACGGCCCAAGGGGCGAAAGACAGCCACATATGCGAAAGCGGGCCCGAAATCAACCGGCCCGCCCCCTTGGTTCCGTCAGGACTGCAACCTTGCGGTTACTGGCAGCGCTCGCGTGCGCTGTTGGTCGCGGCGGTGATGCCCGACAGGCTGAACGTGTCCTTGGTCGTGGTGCCGCGTGCCGAACGGCCGGTCACGACAGCCGACGAGCCGCCGCGCAGGGCCGCGATCATCGCCTCGTCGTCGGACGGGCTGCCGGTCCAGGCGCTCTCGCCCTCGGTGAACAGGTTGAACGTGCGGCCGCCCACATCGACCTCGACCGTCGAATCCGGGGCGAAGGGATAGCCGCCGCTGAAGCTGACCTCTCCGTTCTGGCCGGGACGGTAGGCGACGTACAGGCGGATGTCGCCGCGCGTCACCTCGGTCGGCTGACCGTCGCGGGTGTTCAGCGTGGATTTCGGGGGCGAGACTGCCCAGCATTCGCGCGGGTTGTCGGCCGCGAAGACTGTCCAGTCCCCTTCGGTCGCCACGACGTTGCTGGATTCTTGCGCAACCGCCGTGCCCAGTCCGGCGATCAGGACAAGGCTGGCGCCCATGCCGCGCAGGGTGGTGGTAATCATGCTCTGGCCTCCTGCCAATTCAATTCGCCGCTTCGCCCGGCGTTCTTCCTGATTGCTGTGGTCTTTTCAACCATCTGTCGTCAGGATAGCGAAAATCGCCGCCCGTTAAAGGCTGCGCAAGCACAATCGCGCAATTGTCAGGGAGAAAACATGCGGTCCGCAGAAATGATCGAACTGTGGCGCGGCGACATGCGCGAAAGCCTGCATGCCGGCCATGCCGTAATCTGCGACGCCCATGGCGTGGTCGAGGCCTGGGGACGACCCGGGCAGGTGATCTATCCGCGATCGTCGTGCAAGATGA
The DNA here is from genome assembly GCF_040148865.1 of Paracoccus sp. NFXS7. Taxonomy (NCBI): domain Bacteria; kingdom Pseudomonadati; phylum Pseudomonadota; class Alphaproteobacteria; order Rhodobacterales; family Paracoccaceae; genus Paracoccus; species Paracoccus sp. NFXS7. The sequence continues at coordinate 67,504 of NZ_JAKEKV010000010.1, read as the reverse complement.
TCCAGGCGCTGCCGCTGATGGAAAGCGGGGCCGCCGATGCGGCGGGCCTGACCGACCGCCAGCTGGCCCTGGCCTGCGCCAGCCATTCAGGGGCGGCGATGCATGTCGCGGCCGTGGACGGCTGGCTAAACGGGCTGGGCCTGGGCGAGCCCGACCTGCGCTGCGGCAGCCACATGCCGCGCGACGCAGAGGAGAACCGCCGCCTGACCTGTTCGGACAGCGCGCCCTGCCAGCTGCACAACAACTGTTCGGGCAAGCATGCGGGCTTTCTGACGCTGAACCGCCACCTGAAGGGCGGGCCGGATTATGTCGAGCCCAACCACCCGGTCCAGCGCGCCGTCAAGGCCGCCTTCGAGGAGGTCACCGACGAGGAGAGCCCCGGTTTCGGCATCGACGGCTGTTCGGCCCCGAACTGGGCCTGCACGGTCGAGGGGCTGGCCCGCGCGATGGCGCGGTTCGCCAATCCCGGAACGGACAGGCGCGGCATGGCCATGCGGCAGCTGGTGGACGCGATGCGCAGCCACCCCGATATGGTCGCGGGCGAGGGTCGGTCCTGCACCGAGTTGATGCGCGCGATGGGGGGCGTCGCGGCGATCAAGACCGGGGCCGAGGCGGTGTTCGTGGCGATCCTGCCCGACCAGGGCCTGGGCGTCGCGCTGAAGATCACCGATGGCGGCACCCGCGCCAGCGAGGCCGCGATCACCGCGCTGCTGATCCACCTAGGCGTGCTGGATGCGGCCCATCCGGCGGCGCAGGCGCTTCTGGACGGACCGATCCTGAACTGTCGCGGCATGGTCACGGGCAACCTGCGCCGCGCGCCGGGCTTTCCCGCCTGAGGGCCGTCACATCCCCGACATGGAGCCGTGCTTTACTGTACGGCACGGGATGCCCCCGTCCCGTTCCCGTGCCCCGAACCGGCGCCCCTTGGCAGAGCGGGCGCCGGATGCGCGGTCTCAGATCATCTGCCAGATCAGCCGACCCGCCAACAGGGTCGAGGTCACGACCAGCAGCGGCTTGATCAGCCGCGCGCCGATGCGCGAGGCCAGCCGCGCGCCCAGCATCGCCCCCGCGATCTGCGCCGCCCCCATCGCCATGCCCAAAAGCCACAGCGGCTGGCCGACCAGCGCGAAGGCCCCCAGCCCGCCCAGGTTCGAGGCGAAGTTCAGCAGCTTGGTATGGGCCGTGGCCTTCAGAACCCCGTATCCGGCCAGGGTGACAAACCCGATCATGTAGAAGGCCCCGGCCCCCGGCCCGATCAGCCCGTCATAGAAGCCCACGAACGGCACCACCGTCGCCGCAAAGACCAAGGGCGTCAGGCGGCGCGTGCGGTCCAGGTCGTTCAGTCCGGGTTTCAGCGCAAAGAACAACGCGATGCCGATCAGGATGACCGGCAGGATCAGCCGCAACCCGGCGGTGGGGATCGCGCTGACCAGCACCGCCCCCGCGGCCCCCGCCGCCCCCGCGATCAGCGCGGATTTCCACTGGCTGCGCAGATCGACCAGACCCCGCGCCGCATAGCTGAGCGCGGCCGTCCCCGCGCCAAAGACGCCCTGCACCTTGTTAGTGGCCAGCGCCTGCGCGGGCGACAGTCCCGCCAGCATCAGGATGGGCAGCGTGATGAGCCCGCCCCCGCCCGCGATGGCATCGACGAAGCCTGCGGCAAAGGCCGCCATCATCAGCAGCATCACCAGGTCGGCGGTCAGTTCGAACATCATCGGGACTTTCGGTGGGGCAATCGTCGCAGGGGTATTTGGACAAAGGAGAAATCAGGGGGTGACGAAATACTCGTCCGCGAAGCCCTGCAGGTACAAGAGCGCGGTCAGGTCGCCGTGGTTGATGCGGATGTGGGCCTGGGCGGCGACCGCGGGTTTCGCGTGCAGCGCCACGCCGGCACCGGCCAGCTGGATCATGCCAAGGTCGTTGGCGCCGTCGCCCACCGCGATCGCGTTCTGGGGCGTGGTGCCGAGGCGGGCGGCGATCTGGGTCAGGGCATCGACCTTGGCCTCGCGGCCCAGGATGGGCAGGGCGACCTGCCCGGTCAGCACGCCGTCCTGCGCCAGCAGCGTGTTGGCGCGGTGTTCGTCGAAGCCCAGGGTCTGGGCCACGGCCCGGGTAAAGCTGGTGAAGCCCCCCGACACCAGCGCGGTATAGGCCCCGTGCGCGCGCATGGTCGCCACCAGCACGGCCCCGCCCGCGGCATAGGTGATGCGTTCGGCCAGGACCTGAGCGATGATCGCCTCCGGCAGGTTCGCCAGCAGGGCCACGCGTTCGGTCAGCGCGGCGTTGAAGTCCAGCTCTCCGTTCATGGCGCGGGCGGTGATCTGGGCCACGCGGGGGCCAAAGCCCGCCATGTCGGCCAGTTCGTCGATGCATTCCTGATCGATCATGGTCGAATCCATGTCGGCGATCAGGATGCGCTTGCGCCGCCCGCCAGCGGGTTGGATTGCCAGGTCGATGCCGATGGCCTGCAGGTCGGACCAGACCTGATCCGAATCGCCAGGAAGTACCGCGATGTCGAATTCGGCAGCCACGCCCGGCGACAGCCAGCGCGTCACGTCGCCGCCCCACCGGTCGGCCAGACCGCCGGGCAGGGCATCATCCAGATTGGCTGCGGCAGGCGCCGCGATCAGCGAGACGGTGAACATGGGCGCGGTCCTTGTGCGGTTGCCTGCGGGTGTAGGACAAAGTTTTTTCTTGCGCCAGAGCGGGAGGGGCCTTAGGTCGGTCGGTGGGACACCCCTCCCCAACGAGGGGCTTTTTAGCTGGAAGGCTAGCCACATGACCGATCATGCGATCCCGGCTGCGCGGCCGGAAAACCCGCGCTTTTCTTCGGGCCCCTGCGCCAAGATCCCCCATTATTCGCTGGACATGCTGTCGGACGCGCCCCTGGGCCGGTCGCATCGCGCCGCCGTCGGTAAGTCCAAGCTGGCCGAGGCCATCGACCTGACCCGCGCGGTCCTGGGCGTGCCGGCCGATTACCGCATCGGCATCGTCCCCGGTTCCGACACCGGCGCGGTCGAAATGGCGATGTGGACCCTGCTGGGCGCGCGCCCCGTCGAGATGCTGGCCTGGGAAAGCTTCGGCGAGGGCTGGGTCACGGATGCCGTGAAGCAGCTGAAGCTGGACGCCACCGTCCGCAAGGCCGACTACGGCCGGATCGTCGATCTGGCCGAGGTCGATTTCGATAAGGATGTCGTCTTCACCTGGAACGGCACCACCAGCGGCGTGCGTGTGCCGAACGGCGACGCGATTCCCGCCGACCGCGCGGGCCTGACCATCTGCGACGCGACCAGCGCGGCCTTCGCCATGGACCTGCCGTGGGACAAGCTGGATGTGGTGACCTTCAGCTGGCAGAAGGTGCTGGGCGGGGAGGGCGCGCATGGCGTGCTGATCCTGTCGCCGCGCGCCGTCGAGCGGCTGGAGACCTATGTCCCCGCCTGGCCGCTGCCCAAGATCTTCCGCATGACCAAGGGCGGCAAGCTGATCGAGGGCATCTTCAAGGGCGAGACGATCAACACGCCCTCGATGCTGGCGGTCGAGGATTACCTGGTTGCGCTGAAATGGGCGCAGGGCTTGGGCGGGCTGTCGGCACTGATCGCGCGGGCGGATGCCAATGCAGGCGCGGTGCGCGATTTCATCGCGGACAAGGACTGGATCGCCGATCTGGCTGAGGACCCCGCCACCGCATCGACGACCAGCGTCTGCCTGAAGTTCACCGATCCGGCCATCAAGGACGGCGCGGCCTTTGCCAAGGCCGTGGCCAAGCGGCTGGAGAAGGAAGGCGTCGCGCTGGATGCGGGCGCCTATCGCGACGCGCCGGCCGGTCTGCGGATCTGGTGCGGATCGACGGTCGAGACCGCCGATGTCGCGGCGCTGATGCCGTGGATCGAATGGGCGTACCGCGCCGAGCTGGCCGCGCAGTGATCCGAGAGGCCGGGGGGCCTTGCGCCCCCCGGACCCCCCGCAGGATATTTTTCTGAAGAAGAAACAAGGCGTCCGCGAGGCTGTGCCCGGATGCCGCATGACAAGGATAAGTCCCATGCCGAAGGTTCTCGTGTCCGACAAGCTGTCGGAAACCGCCGTCCAGATCTTTCGCGATCGCGGCGTCGAGGTGGATTACCTGCCCGATCTGGGCAAGGACAAGGAGAAGCTGGCCGAGGTGATCGGGCAGTATGACGGGCTGGCCATCCGGTCCGCGACCAAGGTGACCGAGAAGCTGCTGGAGCAGGCGGCGAACCTGAAGGTCATCGGCCGCGCGGGCATCGGGGTCGACAACGTGGACATCCCGGCCGCCAGCAAGAAGGGCGTCATCGTGATGAACACGCCCTTCGGCAACAGCGTCACCACCGCCGAGCATGCCATCGCAATGATGTTCGCGGTCGCCCGCCAGCTGCCTGAGGCGAGCGTCAGCACCCATGCCGGCAAGTGGGAGAAGAACCGCTTCATGGGGGTCGAGCTGTTCAACAAGACCCTGGGCGTGATCGGGGCGGGCAATATCGGCTCGATCGTGATCGACCGCGCCCTGGGTCTGCACATGAAGGTGCTGGCCTATGACCCCTTCCTGTCCGAGGATCGCGCCAAGGAACTGGGCGTGACCAAGGTCGAGCTGGACGACCTGCAGGGCAAGTCCGACTTCATCACCTTCCACGTGCCGCTGACCGACAAGACCCGCAACATCCTATCGCGCGAGGCCATCGGCAAGCTGAAGAAGGGCGTGCGCATCATCAACTGCGCCCGCGGCGGCCTAGTCGACGAGGAGGCGCTGGCCGAGGCGTTGAAGGACGGGCGCGTGGCGGGTGCCGCATTCGACGTCTTTGCTGTCGAGCCCGCGACGGAAAGCCCGCTGTTCAACCTGCCCAACGTCGTCGTCACGCCCCACCTGGGCGCCGCCACGACCGAAGCGCAGGAGAATGTCGCCCTGCAGGTCGCCGAGCAGATGTCGGACTATCTGCTGACGGGCGCGGTGCAGAACGCGCTGAACATGCCCTCGGTCACCGCCGAGGAAGCCGCGGTGATGGGCCCCTGGATTAAGCTGGCCGCGCATCTGGGCGCCTTCGTGGGCCAGATGACCGACGAGCCGATCAAGGCGATCAACGTGCTGTATGACGGCGTCGTGTCCGAGATGAACCTCAACGCGCTGAACGCGGCGGTGATCGCCGGCGTGATGAAGGCGTCGAACCCGGACGTGAACATGGTGTCGGCCCCGGTCATGGCCAAGGATCGCGGCGTGCAGGTGTCCACCACCAAGCAGGACAAGGCCGGCGCCTATGAGGGTTACGTCAAGGTCACCTGCGTGACCGAGACGCGCGAGCGGTCCATCGCGGGCACGGTGTTCAGCGATGGCAAGCCGCGCTTCATCCAGATCCGCGGGATCAACGTGGACGCCGAGGTGGGGAGCCACATGCTGTACACCCGCAACAAGGACGTTCCCGGCGTCATCGGCGCGCTTGGGATGACCCTGGGCGATCTGGGCGTGAACATCGCGAACTTTACCCTGGGGCGGGCCGCCAACGGGGCGGATGCCATCGCGATCCTGTACCTGGACGAGGCGATCAGCGACGAGGCCCTGGCCACGCTGCAGAACACCGGCAAGTTCCTGCAGGCCCGCCGGCTGCAGTTCGAGGTTTGACCTCGGCCCCGCACGCCCTTACCCAAGGGGCGTGCGGACCCTCCCTGCCGCGCGCCACGGCCAGGTGAGAGATGCGACTTTATGCGATCGGCGACATTCACGGACAGCTGGACCTGCTGAAGGCCGCGCATCAGCGGATCTTTGACGACGGTGGGCCTGATGCGGTCATCGCCCATGTGGGCGACCTGATCGACCGCGGCCCCGATTCGCGTGGCGTGGTGGACCACCTGTTGCGCGGCCAGCAGGCGGGGCGGCCCTGGATCGTCACCCGCGGCAATCACGACCGCTTCCTGCCCGCCTTCCTGAACCAGCCCGACTGGATCGACCCGGGCCTGTCGTCCGGACAGCATTGGGTGGATCATCCGGGCTTGGGCGCGGCCGCGACGCTGCGGTCCTATGGCGTGGACCCGGATCAGCCGCGCGATGCGCTGCTGCGCGATGCGCGGGCGGCGGTTCCTGCGGATCACGCGCGGTTCCTGGCGGCACTGCCGCTGTGGTATCTGCATCCGCTGGCGCTGGTCGTGCATGCGGGCATCCGCCCGGGCATCGACCTGCAGGACCAGGCAGAGGGCGACCTGGTCTGGATCCGTCAGGGGTTCCTGGACAGCGACGTCGATTTCGGGTCGCTGGTCGTGCACGGGCACACCGCGCTGGAGGCCCCTGCCCTGTACGCAAACCGCCTGAACCTGGACGGGGGCGCCGCCTATGGCCGGCCGCTGTCCGCCGCCGTCATCGAACCGGGTGCCGTGCACCTGCTGACCGAATCGGGCCGCCAGCCCCTGTTGCCGGAGTAGACCATGCGCCTTGCCCTGACCCTTGCCCTGACCCTTGCCCCCCTGTCGTTGCAGGCCGAGGAGGTCGGCCGCGTCGGCGTGGACTGGGTCGGCAACGATGTCGTCATCGAGGCGATCAAGGACCCCGAGGTGCCGGGCGTGACCTGCCACCTGGCCTATTTCAGCCGCTCGGTCCTGGACCGGCTGAGCCAGGGCAACTGGTTCGAGGATCCGTCCAACAGCGCGATCCAGTGCACCCGCACCGGGCCCATCGACGTCAGCGCCCTGACCCCCGGCGAGGGAGAAAACGTGTTCAGCGAGGGGCGTTCGCTGGTGTTCAAGTCGCTGCGGGTGCAGCGCATCTATGACGCCGACAACCGCGTGCTGGTCTATCTGGCCCATGCCAACCAGGTCAGCGAGGGGTCGGCCAAGATGTCGATGGCGACCGTGCCCCTGACGGCGGACGACATCGCCCCCTGATCGCCTGCCGGTGGACAGGACCGTCGCGGCGCGCTAGAAGGCGCGCTGACTTTTGTTGATCCCTGACACGAACGATGGATACCGCCCGGATGCAGGCCCAAAGCCGCCACGCGAAATACAGCCTGGGACAGGTCGTCCGGCACCGTTCGCGGCCGTTCCGGGGCGTGATCTTCGACGTCGATCCCGAATTCGCGAATACCGAGGAATGGTACGAATCCATCCCCGAGGATTCGCGCCCCGATCGCGACCAGCCGTTCTATCACCTGTTCGCCGAGACCGAGGCGACCTATTACGTGGCCTATGTGTCCGAGCAGAACCTTGAACTGGACGTGTCGGGCGAACCGCTGGACCACCCCGAGGTCGGGGACATGTTCAGCGCCTTTCAGGACGGCCGCTATTTCTTGGCGGGACCGGTCAACTAGGCGTCGACCTCCATCTGGGCAAAGGGGATGCTGAAGGCCAGATAGTTCCGGCTTTCCTCGCGGTAATAGCACAGGGCCTGCGTCAGGTCCTGGATCAGGAACCAGCCGAAGCCGCCTTCGGGCAGATCGTCCGCGACCATCGGCGGCAGGCTGCGCGGCAGCAGGCAGTCGTCAGGCAGCGAGATCCCGTCATCGGTCAGCGCGCAGGCCAGGCCCGAACTGTGGCGCACGATGCACAGGTGGATCACCGGCAGGCGCGCCTGTTCCGCCTGGCCCAGCGGGGCGTGTTCGGCGACGTTGTTCATCACCTCGGCCAAGACCAGTTCCAGCCGGCCCAGAGTGTCGTCGCCCACCTCTCCGCGGAAACGCTGGCGGACGTCCTGCAGGGTGTCGCGCACGATCATCGGATGGGCGTTCAGGACGCGGTGGAACATCGGCTGCGTCAGCGCGGATGCACGGTTTCCGATGCCCGGATCGGAGCGTTCACTGGGTGTCATTCTCGTTGCTCCTTCTGAGCGGTGCGGGGCTGAGCGGTGCGGGGCTGGATGTCGAACACGCTGTCCATCCGCGTCAGGCGGAACACGCGTTCGACATTGGGCGTCAGCGCGAACAGCACCAGCGCCAGGTTCTCGGGCAGGCTCTTGCGGACGGCGATCATCGCCCCCAGGCCAGAGCTGTCCATGAAGTCCACCGCCGCCATGTCCATGTGCACCGGCTTGCGGTTCTTGACCACGATCTCGCGCAGCTTGTCCTTGAACAGGGTCGCAATCGCCGCGTCGATCCGGGGTTCCGTCACCGTGATGTTCAGATGGGATTCGGCGTCTTCGACGATGAACTGCATGATTCCGGGCCTTCCTTGCGCATCTGCATCCTTGACTAGACCCCAAAGGTTACGATCCGGTAAGCGCGAGGACAGATCGGGGGGAAAGATCATGACAATTCAGGACATCTACGTGCTGGGGGCGGCGCGCACGCCGATGGGCGGGCTGATGGGCGCGCTGTCGGGGGTGTCCGCGGCCGATCTGGGTGGGGCGGCCATCGCCGCGGCACTGGCGCGCGCGGGCGGGCCCGCGGTCGATGCGCTGTTCATGGGCTGCGTCCTGCCCGCGGGCCAGGGCCAGGCCCCGGCGCGGCAGGCGGGCTTTGCCGGGGGGCTGGGACAGGAGGTGCCGGCAACGACGCTGAACAAGATGTGCGGATCGGGGATGCAGGCCGTGATGATGGCGTCCGATGCCATCCGCGCCGGCAGCGCCGGCATCGTCGTCGCGGGCGGCATGGAGAGCATGTCGAACGCCCCCTACCTGCTGCCCAAAATGCGCGCCGGGGCGCGCCTGGGGCATGCACAGGCGTTGGACCACATGTTCCTGGACGGGCTGGAGGATGCCTATGACAAGGGCCGCCTGATGGGCACGTTTGCCGAGGATTGCGCCGCGGAGTTCGCCTTTTCCCGCCAGGCGCAGGACGACTACGCCCTGGCCAGCCTGACGCGCGCACAGGATGCCATCGCCGGCGGCGCGTTCGCGACCGAGATCGCACCCGTCACCGTGCCGGGTCGCGGCAAGGTCACCGTGGTCGACACCGACGAACAGCCCGGCCAGGCCCGCCCCGACAAGATCCCGCTGCTGAAACCCGCGTTCCGCGACGGGGGCACCGTGACGGCGGCCAACAGCTCGTCCATCTCGGACGGGGCGGCGGCGCTGGTGCTGGGCGGTCGGGCGGAGGGCGCCGTCGCGCGCATCGTCGGCCATGCCAGCCATGCCCAAGCCCCCGGCCAGTTCCCCACCGCGCCCGTGCCCGCCGCCGAAAAGCTGCTGGCGCGGATCGGATGGGACAGCGACAGCGTCGATCTGTGGGAGGTGAACGAGGCCTTTGCCGTCGTGCCGATGGCCTTCATGGCGCGGATGGGCCTGTCCCATGACCGCGTGAACGTGCATGGCGGAGCATGCGCCCTGGGCCATCCGATCGGCGCGTCGGGGGCGCGGATCATTGTCACGCTGATCCATGCGCTGCAGGCGCGAGGACTGCGCCGGGGCGTGGCCGCGATCTGCATCGGCGGCGGCGAGGGAACCGCGCTGGCGGTCGAACTGTGCTGATCTGCCTGCCAAACCGGCAGGCTGCCCCGGGCGCCGGCAGCGGCGCCCCCGCCACGGCGCCAAGCTGCGGAACCAATGGGCAAATCCGGCGGTTCTGCTGTGGACTTACCGGAACCGGGCGCGGATCATCGATCCAAGGAAAGACCCGGAAGCGTTGCGTCAGCCAGTGGGGGAGTGATGAGTTACTATAACGAGATGTACGAGGGCGACAGCGTCCGCGACCCCTATGCCCGTCTGCGGGAATGGGTCGAGACCATGCCCGACGATTTCCGCCAGATGAAGCAGGCCGAGGCCGAGGCGCTGTTCCGCCGCATCGGCATCACCTTCGCCGTCTATGGCGAGGGGGGCGACCCGGACCGGCTGATCCCCTTCGACATGATGCCCCGCGTGTTCGAGCAGGCCGAGTGGCGCCGCCTGGAACGCGGCATCAAGCAGCGCGCCCGCGCGCTGAACGCCTTCCTGCGCGACGTCTATGGCCGCGGAGAGATCATCCGCGCCGGGCGCATCCCCGCCCGCCTGGTCTATCAGAACGAGGCATTCGAGAAGTCGGTGGTGGGGTTCGTGCCCCCACGCGGCATCTATTCCCACATCATCGGCATCGACCTGGTCCGCACCGCCAAGGACGAGTTCTATGTGCTGGAGGACAACTGCCGCACGCCCTCCGGGGTCAGCTACATGCTGGAGAACCGCGAGATCATGATGCGCATGTTCCCGGCCCTGTTCCGCGGCAACCGCATCGAACCCGTCGACCAGTATCCCGACCTTCTGCGCCGCACGCTGGAATCGGTGGCGCCCGCGAAATGCAGCGACCGGCCGACCTGCGTGATCCTGACGCCGGGCCATTACAACAGCGCCTATTACGAACACAGCTTCTTGGCCAATCTGATGGGGGTCGAGCTGGTCGAGGGGCAGGATCTGTTCGTGGATGGCGAATTCTGCTATATGCGCACGACCACCGGGCCCAAGCGCGTGGACGTGATCTATCGCCGGATCGACGACCCCTATCTGGACCCGCTGTGCTTCCGCCCCGATTCGATGCTGGGCATTCCGGGGCTGATGGACGTGTACCGGTCTGGCGGCGTGTCGATCTGTTCGGCCCCCGGCGCGGGCGTGGCCGATGACAAGGCGATCTACACCTTCGTCCCCGAGATGGTGCGCTTTTATCTGGGAGAGGAGCCGATCCTGAACAACGTCCAGACCTGGACGCTGTGGAAGGACGACGATTACCGCTATGTGATGGAGCATCTGCCCGAACTGGTCGTCAAGGAGGTCCACGGATCGGGCGGCTACGGCATGCTGGTCGGCCCCAAGTCGACCAGGGAGGAGATCGAGGCCTTCCGCGCCAAGATCCAGGCCAATCCGTCGAACTACATCGCCCAGCCCACGCTGGCATTGTCGACCTGCCCGACCTTCGTGGATGAGGGCATCGCGCCGCGCCACGTGGACCTGCGCCCCTATTGCCTGTGCGGCGACCGGATCGAGCTGGTGCCGGGCGGGCTGACGCGCGTCGCGCTGCGCGAGGGGTCGCTGGTGGTGAACTCGTCCCAGGGCGGGGGTGTCAAGGACACCTGGGTGTTGTCGGAATGAGGGGACGTAACACGATGCTCAGCCGCACCGCCTCGAACCTGTTCTGGATGGGCCGCCATCTGGAACGTGCCGAAACCGCCGCGCGCCTGCTGGACGTGGGACAGCGCATCACGCTGCTTCCCAACACCGAGGCCGGGTACCAGAACGAATGGAACTCGCTGCTGCAGGCCTCGGGCAGTTCGGACCTGTTCGCGCAGAAATACGGAGAGATCACCCAGGAGAACATCGAGGAGTTCATCTTCTTCGACCGCGCCAACCCGTCATCGGTGGCCAGCTGCCTTGAAAAGGCGCGCGAGGCCGGTCGGATCGTGCGCACCGCGCTGACCAGCCAGGTCTGGGACGCGCTGAACGTGGCCTTCCAGGAGCTGCGCCGGATCGAACGCCAGCCGCGCGCAAAGCTGGACACCGCAGGGCTGACCGATTTCACCACCGGCCACACCTCGACCGTGCGCGGCGCGATCAACGCGACGCAGCTGAGGAACGACGGCTGGCATTTCATGAACCTGGGATACGGGCTGGAACGCGCCGACGCGACCGCGCGCCTGCTGGACGTCAAGTATTTCGTCCTGCTGCCGCGGATCGAGTTCGTGGGATCGGGTCTCGACACCTATCAGTGGCAGGTGATCCTGCGCGCGCTGTCGGCGCACCGGGCCTATCACTGGGCCTATGGCGGCGACATCACCGCGGGCCAGGTGGCCGATTTCCTGATCCTGAACGGGGAAAGCCCCCGCGCACTGATCACTTCGCTGTATGAGACCGTGTGGCACCTTGAAGGGCTGGCGCGGCGCTATGGCGACGGGGTGCCGACCAGCGCCCGCGACAAGGCGCGAGAGGTTCTGGCAGCCCTGCAGGCCCGCGACATCGAGATGATCTTCGACGAGGGGCTGCACGAGTTCCTCAGCTGGTTCATCCTGGAACTGTCCGAGATTTCCAACCTGGTGCACCAGGATTACCTGCTTGGAGGGGTGTGACCCATGCGCCTGAAGATCTCTCACGAGACGGTCTATCGCTATGGCCAGCCGATCCGGAACCTGGTGCAGAGCCTGCGCCTGACACCGTCGGTGTTCGAGGGGCAGAAGACCCATGAATGGCAGGTCGACGTGTCGGGCGGCGTCAAGGGACCGGGGTTCCGCGACGGTGCCGGCGACTGGATCGAGGGCTGGACCGTGCGCGGTCCGGTCGATCATGTGACCGTGCGCATCAGCGGACGCATCGACACCCGCGACACGGCGGGCGTCCTGCGCGGCCACCGCGAGATGATCCACCCGCTGACCTATCTGCGCGACAGTCCTGCCACGCGCCCCGACGATGCGCTGCGCGATCTGGCGCAGTCGGTCGAGGGCACCGACCGGCTGGACCTGGCGCATCAGCTGTCGATGTCGGTCAGCGACCGGATCGCGTTCCGCCCCGGCGTGACCCATACCGGCACCACCGCATCCGAGGCCCTGGCCCTGGGAGAGGGCGTCTGCCAGGACCACACCCACGCCCTGACCGCCATCGCGCGCCTGCGCGGCCTGCCGGCGCGCTATGTTTCCGGCTATCTGCATTCGACCATCGACGGGCAGGCCCATGACGCGGCCCATGCCTGGGCCGAGATCCATGTCGAGGGGTTGGGATGGGTCGGCTTCGACGCCGCCAACCGCTGTTGCCCGGACGAACGCTATGTCCGTCTGGGGTCGGGCCTGGACGCGGCGGACGCGGCCCCGATTCGGGGCGTTGCCCTGGGCACCGGGTCCGAGGACATGGATGTCAGCGTCCGGGTCGAGGAGATGGCCCAGTAGGAACCGGGGGCAGCACCCCCGGTTCACCTGTCGTCACAGGGTGATGCGATAGCGGGCAAAGCCTTCGGGCGCGTCGCCCGCCGGTTCGATGGTCAGGGCGGTGACGTCCTGCAGATAGGCCGCGGCCCCCGTCCCCGTGTCGAACAGCACCGTCGCGCCGTCCAAGGCCGCGAACGACCAGTTGCCGTCCGCCGACGGGTTAATCGTCCCCTGGTCCAGGATATAGCGGACGATCACGTCGCGGTTGGTGTCCGGCCCCTCGAACACCACGGTCGAGCCATCCGCGCCGGGGAACGACCCGCCGCCGGTGGCGCGATAGTTGTTGGTGGCAATGATGAACTCGGCCGCCGGATCGACCGGCTGCCCGTCGATGGCCAGATCGACGATGCGGTTCGCGTCCGCGTCGGCCAGCGCCCCGTCGGCGTCGAACCGCGACGGCTGCGACAGGTCGATCCGATAGGTCACCCCGTCGATCACGTCGAAGTTGTAGCTGCGGAAGTCGGGGTTCAGCAGCATCTGGTCCGCCTGCCCCGGTTCGATCCGGTTGAAGGCCCCCGCGCTGCGCTCCAGCCAGTCCTTGACCTGCGCGCCGGTCACGCGCACGGCGCGGATGGTGTTGGGATACAGATACAGGTCGGCCACGTTGCGGATGGCGATGTCGCCCGGCGGCACGTCGGTGAAGTAATCCGGCCCGCCCCGCCCGCCGGCCTTGAAGGGCGCCGCCGCCGACAGGATGGGCAGCCCCTCGTGCTCGGTCCCGGCCAGCATCTGCGCGATGTACCAGCTTTGCGCGTTCGACACGATCTGGACCGAAGGATCATCCGCCACCATCGCGAAATAGCTGTAGAGCGCGGCGCTGGTCTGGCCGACGGGTCGGCGGACATAATCCAGCGTCTGCTGGTGTTCGGTGGCGGTCGCCTCCTCGATGGCGGGTACGCTCTCGACCAGGGGGGTCACCACGCCCTCGTCGTCGCGCTGATAGATCGGGCGCGCCTCGACCTGGTGACTGACGATGGTCCAGCCGTCGCCCTGCCGCTCCAGCAGCAGATCGACCAGGCCCATATGCGACCCCCAGAACCCGGCCATCACCGCGGGCTTGCCGCCGATGGTGCCGGCCGCGGCATCCACCCCGGCCACGCCGTCGTAGTCGGGGCCGGGAAAGACCGAATGCGAATGCCCGGTGAGGATGACGTCGATGCCGTCGATGGCCGCCAGCGGAATGGCCGCGTTCTCCATCCCCGGTTCAGCGGTCCGCCCGCCGATGCCGCAATGGGCCAGCGCCACGACCAGGTCCACCCCCTCGGCACGCAGCTTGGGCACCCAGGCCTGGGCCGCCTCGACGATGTCGCGGACGGTGACCTGCCCCTCCAGATGCGCGCGGTCCCATTGCATGATCTGCGGCGGCACGAAGCCGATGATGCCGATGCGGATCGGATGAGTGGCGCCCGCCCCGTCGGTCAGGTCCCGGTCGATCACCGCATAGGGCGGCACCAGGGTCCGGTCCTGGTCCGGGGTGGCGCCGGCTTCGGTCACCACGTTGGCGCAGACGACGGGATAGCCCGCGCCCGCCAGGCTGGCGCCCAGGAACTCCAGCCCATAGTTGAATTCGTGGTTGCCCAGGGTCCCGCCGTCATAGCCCAGGGCGTTCATCCCCTGGATCACCGGGTGGGTCGCGTCCCCCTCCATCCCGCGCTCGTATGCGATGAAATCGCCCATCGGGTTGCCCTGCAGGAAATCGCCGTTGTCGAACAGCAGCGCGTTCGTGGCCTCGGCCCGCACGGCACCGACCAGGGCCGCGGTCCGCGCCAGGCCCAGGGTGTCGGTCGCCGTGTCCGCGTAATAGTCGTAGGGCCAGACATGCGCGTGCAGGTCCGTCGTCTCCATGATGCGCAGATGCGCCTGCCCCGCCTCGGCCCGTGCGGAATAGGGATGCAGCGCGACCAGCGCCAGGCCGGCCACCCCCGATGTCAGGAAACCGCGGCGGCTGAGGGCAAGAGGATGGGTCATCATGTTCGTCCTTGGGTGGTGGAACCTGCACGATGTGCGATTCGGCGCGCCAAGGCGACCCAAAGTTTCATGACGCGACCCGCAAACGAGCGATTGCAGCCCACGCCCCCCGGTCCTAGTCTGCCCTGCGGAATGCAACGGAAAGATGTGCCGGTGACCTATTGCGTCGGACTGAAACTGGATGCCGGGCTTGTGCTGCTGTCGGATACCCGCACGAATGCCGGGCTGGACAATATCTCGTGCTATCGCAAGATGTTCTTCTTCGAGGCGCCGGGCGAACGCATCATCGCGATCATGACCGCCGGGTCGCTGTCCGTGACCCAGACCACCATCGCCCGCCTGGAGGAGGCGATCGAGGATGAGCTGGCAGACGACACGACCTCGATCCTCAAGGCGCCGACCATGCTGCGCGTGGCCACGATCATCGGCGACACGCTGTGCCGCACCCGGCGCGAGATCGCCGAACAGTGCCGCGACCTCAAGCAGCAGGCATCCGCCAGCATGATCGTCGCGGGACAGCGCAAGGGCGGCGACATGCGCCTGTTCCTGATCTATCCCGAAGGCAACTTCATCGAGGCGACCGAGGACACGCCCTTCCTGCAGATCGGAGAGCACAAGTACGGCAAGCCGATCCTGGACCGGGTGGTCACCCCCGCGACCAGCCTGGCCGACGCGCAGAAGGCCGTGCTGCTGTCGATGGATTCGACGCTGCGGTCGAACCTGTCGGTGGGGATGCCGCTGGACCTGGCGGTGATCGGCGCCGATGCCTGTGCGGTCACCACGCGCCGCCGCATCCTGGACGGCGATCCGGACTTCATGCAGATGAGCGCGGCCTGGTCCGCGGCGCTGCGCGACAGCTTCGTCAAGGTCAGCATCTGACCCGCAGCTGTTAGCGCAAGCCGGACCGCATCCGCGTTGAAGCAGTCCTGCCAAGCCGTTAAGCAGTCCCCAGCATCATCTTCGGGGGACATCATGACCGACAAGACCAGCCGCAGCCGCATCACCCCCGAAGAGGCGCTGGCCTATCATCTGGAACCGAGGCCGGGCAAATACGACATCACGCCCTCGACCCCCATGACCACGCAGCGCGACCTGTCGCTGGCCTATTCGCCGGGCGTCGCGGTGCCGGTCCAGGCCATCGCCGACCGGCCCGAGACGGCATACGATTATACCACCAAGGGCAACATGGTGGCGGTGATCTCGAACGGGACGGCGATCCTGGGGATGGGCAATCTGGGCGCGCTGGCCTCCAAGCCCGTGATGGAGGGCAAGGCGGTCCTGTTCAAGCGCTTTGCCGACGTGAACGCCATCGATCTGGAGCTGGACACCGAGGACGCGGACGAATTCATCAACGCCGTCAAGCTGATGGGCCCGACCTTCGGGGGCATCAACCTGGAGGACATCAAGGCGCCGGAATGCTTCATCATCGAACAGCGCCTGAAGGAGCTGATGGACATCCCGGTGTTCCACGACGACCAGCACGGCACCGCGGTGATCTGCGCCGCGGGCCTGCTGAACGCGCTGGAGCTGTCGGGCAAGAAGATCGAGGATGTGCGGATCGTGCTGAACGGCGCGGGTGCTGCCGGCATCGCCTGTCTGGAACTGCTGAAGTCGATGGGCGCGCGGCATGACAACTGCATCATGTGCGACACCAAGGGCGTCATCTATCAGGGCCGGACCGAGGGCATGAACCAGTGGAAATCGGCCCATGCGGTCGTCACCACCGCCCGCACGCTGGAGGAGGCGATGAAGGGCGCCGACGTCTTCCTGGGCGTCAGCGCCAAGGGGGCGGTGACCCAGGACATGGTCGTCAGCATGGCCGACAACCCGGTGATCTTTGCCATGGCGAATCCCGACCCCGAGATCACGCCCGAGGATGCGCATGCCGTCCGCCCCGACGCGATCGTGGCCACCGGCCGCAGCGACTATCCGAACCAGGTGAACAACGTCCTGGGCTTTCCCTATCTGTTCCGCGGCGCGCTGGACATCCACGCCCGCGCCATCAACGACGAGATGAAGATCGCCTGCGCCGAGGCCCTGGCCCGCCTGGCGCGCGAGGATGTCCCTGACGAGGTCGCCGTCGCCTATGGCCGCAAGCTGCAGTTCGGGCGCGACTACATTATCCCGACCCCCTTCGATCCGCGGCTGATCCACGTGATCCCGCCCGCGGTCGCCCGCGCCGGGATGGACACGGGCGTCGCGCGGCGCCCGATCATCGACATGGAGGGCTATGTCCAGACGCTGAAGAACAGGATGGACCCGACGGCCGCGATCCTGCAGGGCATCCATGCCCGCGCGCGGCAGGCCCAGGCCCGGATGATCTTTGCCGAGGGCGACGATCCGCGCGTGCTGCGCGCCGCCGTGGCATGGCAGCGCACCGGCATGGGCCAGTCGCTGGTCGTGGGCCGCGAGGCCGAGGTCAAGGCCGAGCTGGAGGCCCTGGGCATGGGCGACGCCTTCCGAGAGATCAGCGTCGTGAACGCCGCCAACACCCGGCATTTGGACAGCTATCACGAGTTCCTGTACCAGCGCCTGCAACGGAAGGGCGTCGACCGCGAGGACGCGTTCAAGCTGGCCAACCGCGACCGCCACATCTTTGCGGCGCTGATGCTGGCGCATGGGCATGGCGACGGGTTGGTGACCGGCGCCACGCGCAAGAACGCACCGGTGCTGGCGCAGATCGGCCATGTCTTCGACGTGCGCCCGCAGGACGGGGCGGTTGGCATCACCGCCGTGCTGCACCGGGGTCGGATCGTGCTGATCGGCGACACACTGGTCCATGAATGGCCCGAGGCCGAGGATCTGGCCGACATCGCCGCCCGCGGCGCCGCCGTCGCCCGCAACCTGGGGCTGGAGCCGCGCGTGGCCTTCCTGTCCTTCTCGAACTTCGGCTATCCGGTCAGCGAACGCGCCATCAAGATGGCCCAGGCCGCCACCGTCCTGGACCGCCGCGGCGCCGATTTCGAATACGAGGGCGAGATGACCGTGGACGTGGCGCTGAACATGGACGCGGCCGCACGCTATCCGTTCAGCCGCCTGACCGCGCCCGCGAACGTGCTGGTGGTGCCGGCGCGGCATTCGGCCTCGATCTCGGTCAAGCTGATGCAGGAGATGGCGGGCGCGACCGTCATCGGTCCGATCCTGACGGGCGTGGCTCGCCCGATCCAGATCTGTTCGACCAACTCGACAGTCAGCGACATCCTGAACATGGCCGCCATCGCCGCGGGCGGGGTCGGCGCGCAGGGCTGAGGGCGCGCCGAAGGGGGTATTTGGGCAAAGGAGACGTTCAGGCGTTGCGGTCGAACTGGCGCTGCCGCTCCCGGAACCGGGCGCGGTCGGCGTCGGAGTATTCGTCGGCGCAGCGGTGGCAGCTGACGCCATCCTCATATTCAGGGCGGGCGCGGTCCTCGGGTGCCAGGGGGCGGCGGCAGGCATGGCACAGACCGTGCCGCCCCTGCGCCAGCCCATGCGTCAGGCTGACCCGCTGGTCGAAGACGAAGCATTCGCCCTGCCAGGTGCTGTCCTTTTGGGGGACGTCCTCCAGGTATTTCAGGATGCCGCCCTGCAGGTGGTAGACCTGATCGACGCCTTGCGAGATCAGGTAGTTGGTCGACTTCTCGCAGCGGATACCGCCGGTGCAGAACATCGCGATGCGCTTGCCCTGAAACCGATGCGCGTTGTCGGTCCACCAGGCCGGAAAGTCGCGAAAGCTTTTCGTGCCGGGGTCGACGGCGCCCTGAAAGGTGCCGATCTGGACCTCGTAATCGTTGCGGGTGTCGATCACGGCCACGTCGGGCGCGGCGATCATCGCGTTCCAGTCGCGCGGTGCCACGTAATGGCCGGTGGTGGTGGCCGGGTCCATGTCGGGCTGGCCCATGGTCACGATCTCGGCCTTGAGCCGGACCTTCATGCGGGCAAAGGGGGGCGCGTCGGCGGCGCTATCCTTCCAGTCGAGGCCCGCGAAACCGGGCCAGGCGCGGATGTGGTCCAGGACCGCCAGGATGCCCGCGCGCGGGCCCGCGATGGTGCCGTTCACGCCTTCGGGCGCCAGCAGCAGTGTGCCGCACAGGCCCTGCGCACGGCACAGGTCCAGCAACGGTCCCTGCCGGGCCGCCGGATCGGCCAGGCGGGCAAAGTGATAAAGCGCGGCAACGGTCAGGGGGGTTTTGGGCAGCATGGGCGTGGCCTTATCGCGGCCACGCCCCTTGGCGCAAGATCAGAACGCAGACCCTAGAAGGTCAGGCCCAGGGCCAGACCGCCCAGCAGATAGGTCAGGCCGGTGATCAGCAGGATGCCCACGACGTTCAGCACGAACCCGCCCCTGGCCATCTGGGCGATGGTAACGGTCCCGGTGCCGAACACGATGGCGTTGGGCGGCGTGCCCACCGGCAGCATGAAGGCGCAGGTCGCGGCCAGCGCCGCGGGGATCAGCAGCGTCATCGCATCGGCCCCGATGCCCAGGGCGACACCGCCCAGGATCGGGATGAAGGTCGCGGCGGTGGCGGTGTTCGACGTGATCTCGGTCAGGAACAGGATGATCGTGACCACGGCCGCGACCAGCAGGATCGTCGGCAGCGAACCCAGGCCGGTGACCTGCTGGCCGAACCAGCTGTCCAGCCCGGACGACGCCACGGCAGAGGCCAGCGACAGCCCGCCACCGAACAGCAGAAGGACGCCCCAGGGCAGCCCGGCCTCGGCATCCTTCCAGTCCAGGACCATCTTGTCGCGGCCCTTGCCGGGCAGCAGGAACATGGCCAGGCCCGCGCCGATGGCGATGGCCGTGTCATCCAGGTTGCCCAGCCAGGGTGCCGCGGCCTCGATCGCCGGGATCGAGGTCAGAAGGCCCGGCACGATCCACAGGAACGCCGCGCCCAGGAACACGGCCAGGACCATCTTCTCTCCCTGGCTGAGCGCGCCCAGGTCACGGACCTGATCCTCGATCATCTGCTTGCCGCCGGGGATCTCGGGCAGGTCGAACCGGTACAGGACGCGGGTCATCAGGAACCAGGCGATGAAGATGAAGATGAAGGCCAGCGGCGTGCCCAGGACCATCCACTCCAGAAAGCCGATGTTGCGGCCCAGCTCGTCCGAGGCATAGCCCGCGACGATGGCATTGGGCGGGCTGCCCAGCAGCGTGCCCAAGCCCCCCATCGACGCGGCCCAGGCGATCGACAGCACCAGGCAGACGCCGAAGGCGCTGATGTTGGGGTCCTTGACGACGTCGGTGATGGTGCCGCCGGCCTTCATCGCATCCTCGGCCGCGGCGCCGTCCTGGCGCGATCCGCGTTCGACCACCAGGGACAGGACGGACAGGCCGATGGGCAGCATCATCAGCGTGGTGGCGGTGTTGGACACCCACATCGACAGAAATCCCGTGGCCAGCATCATGCCCAGGACGATCCGCCGGGGCGCCACACCCACCTTGCGCAGCGTCAGCAGCGCGATGCGCGTGTGCAGGTGCCATTTCTCCATCGCGATGGCGATCAGGAAGCCGCCCAGGAACAGGAACACGATCGACGACGCATAGGGCTGCGTCGCCTGGCCGACGGTCGTTTCCGTCAGCGCCGGGATCAGCACGATCGGCAGAAGCGCGGTGGCCGACAGCGGGATCGCCTCGGTCATCCACCAGATGGCCATCAGCGTGCCGACGGCGGCGACGATGCGTGCATCCTCGGACAGCCCCTCCTGTCCGCCCAGCAGCAGCCAGACGATGCCGGCCATCACCACCCCAAGCGCCCGCAGCACCCAGATCATCTGCGCAGAGCGGGTCGGGACCTCGTTCTCGTCATATTCACCGGGGTGGTGCAGATCGTCCTGTATCCCCATCGTGTCCTCCCTTTTCGTGCGACATCTTCTTGCGGTCAGGGTATGGTAAAACCGGGTCCGCGACCACCCTTGACGACCGGCCCCGCCCGGCGGTCTAGTGGCGCCACACCGAAGCCAAGGCGGACCGGATGACCCAAGCCCTGATCGTGATCGACATGCAGCGCGACTTCTGCCCCGGCGGTCGGCTGGCCGTGGCGGGGGGCGACCAGATCGTGGCGCCGATCAACGCGATGATGGCCGATTTCGACGCGGTGATCCTGACGCAGGACTGGCATCCGGCCGACCATGCCAGCTTTGCCGACAACCACCCGGGCGCCGCCGCCTTTTCGATGACGCAGATGCCCTATGGCCCGCAGGTGCTGTGGCCCGCCCATTGCGTGATCGGCACGCCGGGGGCGGAGTTCCACCCCGACCTGCAGGTCGACCGGGCCGATCTTGTGCTGCGCAAGGGGTTCCGCGCCGGCATCGACAGCTATTCCGCGTTCTTCGAGAACGACCGCACGACCGCCACCGGTCTTGCCGGCTATCTGCGCGACCGCGGCATCACCGACCTGACCCTTGTCGGGCTGGCCCATGATTTCTGCGTCGCGTGGAGCGCGATGGACGCCGCCCGCCTGGGCTTTGCCGCCCGCGTGGCGGAGGATGCGTGCCGTGCGATCGACCTGGATGGCAGCCTGGCCGCCGCGCGCGCGGCGATGCGCCAGGCGGGCGTCACGCTGGCCTGAGGGTTGCGCCCCCGCGCGGATCAAGGCACCAAGGGCGAAATGGTCAAGGAAACAGCGTCATGGCCGATATCGCCACGCGGGTCTACAATCACAAATGGAAGATCGACCCGATCGTCCGGTCGCTGATCGACACCGATTTCTACAAGCTGCTGATGTGCCAGTCGGTGTTCCGCAACAGCCCGGACACCACCGTCACCTTCAGTCTGATCAACCGCAGCAAGGATGTCCGCCTGGCCGACCTGATCGACGAGGGCGAGCTGCGCGAGCAGCTGGACCATGTGCGGTCGCTGTCCCTGACCCGCGGAGAGAGCACCTGGCTGCGCGGCAACACCTTCTATGGCAAGCGGCAGATGTTCCGCCCCGACTTCATGGAGTTCCTGGAGGGGCTGCGCCTGCCCGCCTATCACCTGGACAAGCGCGACGGCCAGTACGAGCTGACCTTCGAGGGCCCCTGGCCCCAGGTGATGCTGTGGGAGATCCCGGCTTTGTCGATCCTGATGGAGCTGCGGTCCCGCGCGGTCCTGAAGGACATGGGCCGGTTCGAGCTGCAGGTCCTCTATGCCCGCGCCATGACCCGCCTGTGGGAGAAGATCCAGGCCATGCGCGCCCTGCCCGACCTGCGCATCGCCGATTTCGGCACCCGCCGGCGGCACAGCTTCCTGTGGCAGGACTGGGCCGTGCAGGCGATGATCGAGGGGTTGGGCGACCGCTTCACCGGCACCTCGAACTGCCTGATCGCGCAGCGCCGCGACATCGAGGCGATCGGTACCAATGCACACGAGCTGCCGATGGTGCGCGCGGCCCTGGCCGATGGCGACGCGGCCCTGCGCCAGGCGCCCTATGACGTGCTGGCCGACTGGCACGAGGAGCATGACGGCAACCTGCGCATCATCCTGCCCGACACCTACGGCACCGAAGGGTTCCTGGCGGGCGCGCCGGACTGGCTGGCGGGCTGGACCGGCATCCGCATCGACAGCGGCGACCCGGCCACGGGCGCCGAGACCGCGATCCGCTGGTGGCAGTCGCGCGGCGAGGACCCGCGGGGCAAGCTGATCATCTTTTCCGACGGGCTGGACGTGGACAAGATCCTGGCCCTGCATCGGCAGTTCCACGGCCGGGTCAAGGTCAGCTTCGGTTGGGGCACGCTGCTGACGAACGATTTTCGCGGGCTGGTGCCGGGGGACGGGCTGGCGCCCTTCAGCCTGGTCTGCAAGGCAGTGGCGGCCGACGGGCGGCCCACGGTCAAGCTGTCGGACAACCCCGCCAAGGCCACCGGTCCCGCGGCCGAGATCGAACGCTACAAGCGCGTCTTCGGGGTGGGCGTCCAGCAGGCGCTGTCGGTCACGGTCTAGACCCCGGTCGCCCACAGCACCAGCAGACAGGCCAGCGCCCCGAGCGATGCCGTGATCGGCAGTGTCACCAGCCAGGCGGCGGTGATGGTCACGACATGGCTGCGCCGCACCAGGATGCGGCGGCGCGTCTCGTCCGCGGGCAGAGCCTCGGACCGGCTGCCGCGGCGACGGTCCAGCCATTCGCGCGCAAAGCCCACGCCGAAGATGCCGCCGACCGCCACATGGGTGGTCGATACCGGCAGGCCCAGGGCCGATGCGCCCAGCACTGTCACGGCGGTGGCCAGCGACACGCAGAAGGCGCGCCCCGCGTTCAGCTTGGTGATGCCGCTGCCCACCATGTGGACCAGGCGGCGCCCGAACAGCAGCGTGCCGGTGGCGATGGCAAGCCCCCCGCCCGCCAGCACCAGCACCGGGACCACGCCGATCGCGGTCGACATCCCCTGTCCGCGCAGGACCACCGACAGCGGTCCCGCGATGTTGCCCACGTCGTTGGCGCCATGGGCAAAGCCCAGGATCAGCACGGACATCACCAGCGCGGGGCGCAGCAGCGACTTGGTGCTTGGTTTACGCGGATGGCGTGCCAACTCGCGCAGCACGCTGCGCCGCGTCAGCCACAGCGCGCCCGCCCCGGTCGGCGCGGCCGCCGCACAGGCGGCCAGCGGTCCCAAGTCCAGCAGCACCACGACATAGGCCGAAAACAGCGCCGCCATCAGGCCGACCAGCAGCGGCAGCCACAAAAGCGCCGCCCCGGCGCGGTCCGGCGCCTCGACCACCTTAAGGCGCAGCAGGATCAGCAGACCGCCGGCCAAGCCCCCCGCCACCACCGGCGTCACCATCCAGACAGATGCGATGATCGCCAGCGTCCCCCAAGCCACCGCCGACAGGCCCAGGGCCACCGCCCCCGCCCCCGCGATGCCACCCACGATGGAATGCGACGTGCTGACCGGCAGGCCGATGCCCGTGGCCAGGGTGATCCAGACTGCCGCCCCGATCAGCGCGGCGACCATCATCATCGGGGCGCGCCCGCCCTCGGCCAGGGGTGCCAGCTGGACGATGCCGCCCGCCAGACGGGCCGACACCGCGCCCCCAGCCAGCACCGCCCCCGCCACGCCCGCGACGGCGACCAGCGCCAGCCCGGGCAGCAGTCCGATGGCCCCCGCCCCGACCGCCGGACCCAGTGAGTTCGCAACGTCGTTCGCCCCGATCGCCACGCCCAGCCAGGCCGCGACCACCAGCCCCGCCCCGATGGCCAGCATGCCGGGCGCGGCACCCGACAGCGCCATGACCATCAGCAACCCGCCCACCAGCGCCAGCACCGCCAGCCCCAGCCGCCAGACGGGACGGAAGGCATGCATCTGTGCGACCTCGGCATGGCCGATGCGGCCCAGATCCTTGTCCAGCGCGCGAAAGCCGGGGCGGTGCGTCATGCCGGCTCAGGCGGCATCGGGGCGGTCCAGACCGGCCAGGATCTGCTTGAGCCCCGGTTCGACCACCATGCGGGCGGCCTCGACCGGGGCGAACCAGCGACGCTTGCGCTGCCGGTCCTCGGGAAACCGGTCTGACACGCTGTCCACGGACAGCAGATAGACACGCATCTCGACCGGGACGGCATAGCCCTGGTTCTGCTGCTTTCTGTACCGGAAGCGGCCCAGTTCGGCCGGGCGGATGCGCCCGCGCACGCCGGCCTCCTCCCAGGCCTCCTGGGCTGCGGCGCCGGGAAGGGTGCGCCCCTCCATCGGCCAGCCCTTGGGAATGACCCAACGGCCCGTGTCGCGGCTGGTGATCAGCAGGACGTTGCCGCTGGCCGGGTCGCGGCAGATCGCGCCGACCTGCATCAGCACCGGCCGCCGCCCCAGCAGCAGATCAAGGGTCCGGCGCCAGACGCTCATTCGTCCTCCACCTTGCCGCGCAGGGACTTGACCTCTCCGCGCACCGACTTGGCCTTCAGGCGGCGGCGCTGGCTGCCCAGGGTGGGGCGGGTGGCGATGCGGCGCTTGGGCGCGACCAGGGCCTGGCGGATCAGGTCGGCCAGCCGTTCGCGGGCCAGTTCACGGTTTCGGGCCTGGCTGCGGGTTTCCTGGGACAGGATCAGGACGGCCCCGTCCTGCGTCCAGCGCCGCCCGGCCAGCCGCTGCAGCCGCCGCTTGACCGGGTCGGTCAGGCTGGGGGATGTCGCGGCCTCGAACCGCAGCTCGA
The DNA here is from genome assembly GCF_040148865.1 of Paracoccus sp. NFXS7. NCBI lineage: Bacteria > Pseudomonadati > Pseudomonadota > Alphaproteobacteria > Rhodobacterales > Paracoccaceae > Paracoccus > Paracoccus sp. NFXS7. The sequence continues at coordinate 42,633 of NZ_JAKEKV010000010.1, read as the reverse complement.
CCGCGGTCTCGACCTTGTTCACGTTCTGCCCGCCCGGTCCCTGAGACCGGGTGAACTGTTCGGACAGTTCCCATTCCTGGATGGCGATGGTTTCGGTGACATGCAGCATGACCTTCAGGATATGGCGCGATCCGGGGTCAGTTAAAGCGCAAACCGGTTAACACAGTGTAAATTCCGGCTGTCCTCAGATCAGGCGACAGGGTTCCTGTTCCGGCCAATGCGCGAAGGGCAGGACCGCGCCGTCCCTGCGGCTGACATCGACGCGGGACAGATCGACGGTCGCGCGCACCCATCCCGGTGCGTCCATCTCTCCTTCGGCGATGATCCCGGTCTCGGGCCAGAAACCGTCGGGCGGGCCATAGATCGCGGCGCGGCCCCGGTTCTCGTCCAGCGCGGGCATCCAGTCGCAGGGGCCGACGGTAGGCGCCTGGACCACGACGCACTGGCTTTCCAGCGCGCGGGCCATCGCGCCGATGCGCACCCGGCTGAACCCCGCGACCGTGTCGGTGCAGCTGGGCACCAGCAGGAGCTGCGCCCCGGCCTGCGCCAGTACCCGTCCCAGCAACGGAAACTCGCTGTCATAGCAGATGAGGATGCCGATCCGCCCCAAGGTCGTGTCGAAGATCCGCAGGCCGGGCGCGCCGGTGACATGCCATTCCTCGCGTTCGAACCGGGTCATGATCTGCTTGTCCTGGTGGCCGATCACACCGTCGGGGCCATACAGCACCGCACGGTTGACCGGGCGCGCGCCGTCGAAGGCCGGCCCCGACGCGCCCAGGATGTGACAGCCGTGCCGCGCCGCAAGGTCCGCATGCAGCGCCCTGACCTGCGGGTCCAGCGCCGACACGGCATGCAGGCTGGCCTCCAGATCGCCGGCGACCGCGCGCCCGGACAGGGATGCCAGCTCCATCGCGCCGTATTCGGGGAAGACCAGCAGATCGGCATCAGCATCGGAGACCCACCGTGCCAGCTTGGCGGCATAGGCGTCGAAGCTGTCGAACCAGTCGATCGGATAGGCGGCGGCGGCGATCTTCACAGCGATTTCATCCAGAATTGCAGGGTCTTTTCGGTCTCGGTGGCCTGGCCCAGGTCCTTCCAGGCGAACTGTGCGACGACGCCCGGCAGGGGCGCATAGCCGCGCTTGCGCCAGAACGCATCCAGCGGCCAGTACTCGGCCGGACGCATCGGGTGATCCGCGGGGCGGATCACGCTGCAGAAGGCCGACCAGCGTGCGCCCAGGGCGCGGGCGTGATCCTCGCGCGCGTCGAAGAACGCATGGCCCAGCCCGTGCCCGCGATAGGCCCGCAGCAGCACCGATTCGGCACAATAGAAGATGTCGGACAGCGGTTCAGGGCGATCCGCGAATGCCGCGCCGAAATCGGCGGCGTGATCCGACATCGGCGCGCCCGTGGCCGCCCCCACGATCCGGTCCCCGTCCATCGCGGCGACCACGACCGCGCCGGGCGACTGGTAGGAGCGCAGATAGTCGCGTTCGTAATCGGCATCGCCGTCATACAGGTACGGCCAGTCGCGGAACACGTCGATGCGCAGGCGCGCCACGTCGGGCAGCGCGTCGGCCAGCGCATCGCCGGTCAGGACGCGGACCGCGACGCTCATGCGCCGACCTGGGCCATCCAGTCGGCCAGGTTGTAATAGGTGGTCACCCGCGCGATGCGGCCGTCGCGGACGGTGAAGAACGCGCCCGCAGGCAGGCGATAGGTCTGGCCGCGGGCCTCGGGCAGGCCGGGATCGGTCTTCAGATAGGTCCCGTTCACGACGAATTCCGCCGCCGCGCGGTCGCCCGCCTCGTTGGCCATGATGACCATGTCGGTCAGGTTTTCCCGATAGCTTTCGGTCATGTGGGCGTTAAATTCCGCGAACAGCGCGCGGCCGCGGCGGATCTTGCCCTCGTTCACGTGGTGCTCGACGTCGTCATGCAGCAGCGCCAGCATGTCGTCGGTGCGCCCCGCGTTGAAGGCGTCGTAATAGGCGGCGATCAGGGCCTTGGCATCCATCGGGGTCTCCTTGCTTTTGCGCAAGGCTAGCGTGCCGAACGCGCGCCGTCACCTGATCCCAAGGTCCGAGGGAACCAATCCGGCCCCGGCGGCCTTGAAAAACGGTTTGAACCTGTTAGCGCTGATGCAAACAGGAACCGGAGGACTTCATGGACAATCGCGATCAGCTGGGCAAACGCGAGATCACCTGCTTCAAGGCGTATGACGTGCGCGGAGAGCTGGGCAAGAACCTGGATGCGGACGTCGCCTATCGCATCGGTCGCGCCTTTGCGCAGGCGCGCGGCGCCAAGCGCGTCGTCGTGGGTCGCGACAGCCGCGAATCCTCGCCCGAACTGGCCGCGGCGCTGATCGAGGGCCTGACCGACGGCGGCGCCGACGTGCTGGACCTGGGCCTGGCCGGCACCGAGGAGGTGTATTTCCACACCGGCAACCAGGACACCGATGGCGGCATCGAGGTCACGGCCTCGCACAACCCGATCAACTACAACGGCATGAAGATCGTGGGTCGCGGTTCGGCGCCGCTGGACCCGGCGACCGAACTGCCGCCCATCGTCGATCTGGCCACCAACGGCGAATTCGCCCCCACCACCAAGGGCAGCGTCACCGATTTCAGCCATGCCCGCGCCGAATACGCATCGCGCATGGCCGATTTCGTCGATGTGGCCGCGCTACGCCCGATGAAGATCGTGGTGAATGCCGGCAACGGCACCGCGGGCCCGACCTTCGACGCGATCGCCGAGGAGCTGGAGCGTCGGGGCGCGCCGCTGACCTTCGTGCGGATGCACCACAACGTCGACAGCAGCTTTCCCAACGGCATCCCCAACCCCCTGCTGGACGAGAACCAGCCCCCCACCGTCGCGCGGATGAAGGAAGAAAAGGCCGACCTGGGCGTGGCCTGGGACGGCGATTTCGACCGCTGCTTCTTCTTCGACGAGAACGGGCGCTTCATTCCCGGGGAATACATCGTGGGCCTGCTGGGCGCGGCATTCCTGGAGAAGTCGCCCGGCGAGAAGATCGTCCATGACCCCCGCGTGATCATGAACACCCGTGCCATGATCGAAGAGGCCGGTGGCGAGGCCGTGGTGTCCAAGACCGGCCACGCCTTCATCAAGCGCAAGATGCGCGATGTCAGCGCGATCTATGGCGGAGAGATGTCGGCGCATCACTATTTCCGCGACTTCTACTATTGCGACAGCGGCATGATCCCGTGGCTGCTGATGATCGAACTGCTGTCGCGCAAGGGCATGACCCTGGCCGAGATGCTGGAAGAGCGGATGCGCCTGTATCCGTCGTCCGGAGAGACGAACTACACCATCTCGGACCCGGATGCGGCCATCGCGCGCCTGATCGAAACCTACGAGCCGCAGGCCGACAGCCGGGACGACCTGGACGGGGTTTCGCTGAACTTTGGCAAGTGGCGGTTCAACCTGCGCAAGTCGAACACCGAACCGGTGGTGCGCCTGAACGTCGAATCCGACGGCGACGCGGCGCTGGTGCGCGAAAAGCAGGCCGAACTGGCGGCGCTGCTCAAGGCGTGACGGGCAGGCGGGCCGAAAGGCCCGCCCCCTAGTCCGAAAACCCAAAGGCGATGTAGTCGCGCAGATATGCCTGACGCGCGGCCTGCAGCAGGGCCTTGTCGCGCAGGAAATGGGGCATCGGCTGAACCTTCAGCCCCGCCAGGCGCGCGTCGTCGATCCCTGCCGCGCGGGCCAGCGTGGGCAGTTCGTCGGCGATGCGGTCCTCGCGGATCAGCATGTCGGGGCTGGCCACCCGGCTGAACCCGGCGATCACCTCGGACTGGCTGGCCCAACCGGCATGGGTGGGCAGCGTGGTCTGGCCGTTCAGGTTGCGTTTCAGGAAGGCCAGGAACTGTGCGAACAGCTCCAGCTGCGCCTGACGATCCATCCCCGCCAATGCCGCGTCCGGCAGCAGCGCCACCCGATGGACGTCGCGCATCAGCTGACGCAGTTCGGGGCGGCTGTCGGTCAGCAGCTGCCGGAACGCCGTCCAGGCCCGGTGCAGCGGGTGGCGCAGCACCGCAAAGCTGCGATGGCCGGGATGCTGGCGTTTCCACTGGCGCAGGCTGGTCTGGGTGAAATCGCCCGACACCGTGCCCAGTGTCGCCATCCAGTCGCGCACCGCATCCCCCGGCCCGCAGCGGACCGGCATGAAGATCAGCCCCTGACCCGCCTCGACCGCGGAAAAGCTGGGCACGGAGGGGCCACGACGCGGTTCGAAATTCGGGATACGGCGCAGCATGAACGGATCGATCTGCGCCAGGTCCGCCTGCATCTCGTCGAAATTGCGGACCTTGTCGGCCAGTTCGCGAGGGTTCTGGGGCACCTGGTCGCTGGCGGGTTCGACCCGTGCGATGTCGGTGCGGCCCAGCCAGTGGACCAGCCCGGTCATCACCTCGGGGTCGCGCAGGTCCTCGTATCCCAGCCAGAAGGCGGTCTGCCCGGTCACCTGCAACCGGTGCATCACGCGCAGCTGGAACCGCTCGACAGCCGCGATGGTGTCGCGGAACTCTGGCCCGTCATAGGTGATCGCGGCGGGGATCGGAGTCTCTGTCTCGTTCAGCTTCCACTGGTTCGTCTCGCGCGCAAGCTGGGTCGAGACATAGCTGTCCAGCGGGTTGCGGGTCAGCACGATCTTGGCGCATTCGGGGTCATGCATGATCGCGTCGAAGACCCGCGGATCGTGATCGTGGAAATAGCGGAAGCCCGGCAGGTGTCCGGGCCGGTCGAACAGCCTGTCCAGCAGGACCATCGGGTCGGCCTCGCGCTGGGCGCGGGTGACGCCCTGCAATTCGTCCTTGTCGGGCCAGCCCATCATGTAGGGGTTGAACGCCTCGCCAAAGCAGGTAACGCCCCGCAGCGCGTTCAGCGTCGCCTCCAGCAGGTTCGAGCCCGTGCGCATCTCGGCGAAGATGACGAAGCGGCGGAACGGAACGGTCATTCGGCGGCGGTCCTTTCGGGAAGGGGGATGTCCGGCATGGGCAGGCCGTCGCCGAACATGCGCGGACGCAGCCCGGAATTGCGCAGCCGCCGCAGCAGCTCGGGCAGCCCGTGCAGGTCGCGCATCTGCGGCATGTCGGTGGGCGCGTCCGCCAGGCGCGGCAGCTGGGCCAGGGACTGGAACAGCATCTCCTGGGGGCGGGCCAGGAAGTCGGACAGTTCATGGACATGCACGCGCGCCTTGACCCAGACCGAATTCAGCACGTCCATCTGCGCGATCTCGGCCCGCTGCAGCAGGGCCGTGACCCGGCGGATGTCGTCGAAGGGCATGTCCGATCGCAGCAGCGGCAGCATCCAGGCCCCGGTGACCACATGGATATGGGCGTTCGGGTCCGTGGCGATGAACCAGTTCAGCGCCTGGTTGTCGCGCGGGCTGAACTGGAACACCTGCATCCGCGTGGTGATACGGATCAGCGCGGCCAGGAACCCGTGCGGGTCGCGGTCGCGGATCAGCGTGCTGGACGAGATCGCCCCCGGCCCGATCTGCGGGCGGCCGCCGAATTCCACCGTCTCGGGCCCCAGCAGGTGGCCGTGGACATCGGCATCGACCTGCGCGGACAGCCACCCCTCGAAGCCGGGAAAGATGTCGGAAAAGCCCTGGAACATCGCATAGGGGGCCGAAGTCTTGCCGTTCTCGGCATCCTTGCGCGGAAAGCGCGACTGCATGTAGAGGCCGGGCCGCCCCAGCAGGCGGCGGCGGACCGTCCGGTTGATCAGACGTTCGATCCGTTGGGGCTGGGGCGCGGACAGATCGGGGCGGGCACCGGCCGGACGCGGGAAATGCGCCAGAAGATGCGCGGCCTCGGGCCAGACCTTGCGCGCCACGAAGCAGCGCGACTCCTCCAGCATCAGGGCGTGGTCGTCGTACAGTTGATAGGGCCTGCCGTCGTGGTCGAACTTGGCCAGGGTCAGCGAATGGCTTTCGATGCGGGTCGCGTGGCGCCGCGCCAGCGTCTGGAAATAGCTTTCGTCCGGGATCCAGACCATGCGGAAATAGCGGTCGAACTCGGCCCGGCGCGGATCGTCCAGGATCGCGCGCAGCGTCGTCACCGTCAGGCACCACCATTGCGCGCCCAGATGCGGGGTCAGTCCCTTGGGCAGCCTGCGGCGGATGCCCAGGCGGCGCTGCCAGTCGGTCAGGCGGTCGAACAGCCAGCGCCGCCTGCGCCAGTCCAGCGGATAGAACAGGGTAAAGCGTTCCTCGTTCAGCCCGCCGACGGTCCAGCCGACATCGATGGCGCTGACGCTTTCGATATGGTCGCGGTCGGGGTCCTGCGCCAGGAACGCCGTCAGGTCGCGCACCGGGCGCAGCGGCAGGCAGGCCCCGGATGCCAGATAGACATGGGTGACGTCGGAAAAGCTGTCCAGCAGCAGCCGCGCCGCATCCTGGGTGGCGCGCACCAGGCTGAAGCGGCCCCAGTCGCAGGTATGGCGCCGCGACCAGACGATGCCGGGAAGGTCGGACAGTTCGACCTGCATCCGCGCCACCGACCGGGCCGAGGCCTTGGCATCGACATGGATCGCCACCCGAGCGCCGCCCTGGACCCAGATCCGCGCCATGTGGGCCGCCACGTCCAGGCGCGCATGGCACAGAAGCACCACCCCCAGCCTGACACGGCGCACCTCCACCGGGCCCGTCATGCCCAGTTCCCCCGGGAGATCAGCCCCAGATCCTCCAGCTGGCGCCAGTCGTCGTATTCGCGCGATTCGCTGCACCACAGGTCGGTGCCGCCGCGCAGCCCGGCGTGATACGCCTTGTATTCCTTGCTGTTGGCATAATGCTGGCGACGGTCCAGCTCCTCGGCGGACTTGTCGGCGAAGGTGGACAGGAACTTGGCGTGCAGCAGGCAGCCCGATGCCATCTCTCCGCCGGCCTCGTCATAGACCATGTTCAGATGGCGGGGCAGCAGCATGTGGGTCGAACTGACATAGGCATAGCGCCAGTCCCACCTGACCAGCGGGGTCTTGTTCAGCGCCGGGCCGGACAGGGGTTCGGCAGTGAAGAACTTGCGCGTGCGCGGACCGCCTTGGATCCACAGATTGCCGTAATAGGGGTTCTTGCTGATCGTATAGTTCGCCGGATCGAACCATCGGGCGATGGTGAACGGGTCCGTCCCCTCGGCATAAGGTTCGTCCTCGATATGGCCGCGGGGGTACATGTCCAGCAGCATGGCCGGAAAGCTGCGCCGCCCCGAGGCCTCCAGCCAGTCGGTCAGGGCGGGCAGCGGGCGCGAATCGCAATGCGGATAGATCAGGAACTCGTCCGGATCGACGGTCAGGCACCAATGCCCGTGGCCGTACTTTGCCAGAAGCCTGTTGATCCAGTCCATCCCGAACCGCGACCGCTTGTAGCCGGCATTGGTCCACCACAGCGACACGTCGGGCTGTTCGGCCAGATAATTGCCGCTGCCGTCGTCGCTGTCGTTGTTCACGAACAGAAAGTGATTCACGCCCAGGTTGCGGTAATAGTTCAGAAAGAACGGCAACCGCACCCGTTCGTTGCGCATCGTCACCAGGGCGAGGATGTCGTTCTTGCGGATCTGGGCAGTGCGGTTGACAACAGGCCGCAGGGCCCGCCGCCGGTTGAACGCGCGCGCGATCAGGTACTGCCGTTCGGCCCTGCGCCGCAGGCGGTCGGGGATCGGGAACCGGCCCATGCGCATCACGCGGACCGGCGATCGGCAGAAGATGTGCGGCGCGACGTCATGCCCTAGCAATGTGCAGGACACCCCGTTTTGGCAAGCCCATTCAGCGCTTTGGTCAACGCGGCCAGTCGCCTGTGCCCATCAGGCCAAGGTCGACAAGCTGCCGCCACCCCGTGAATCGCACGGATTCTGGCCCGTGCAGCCGCGGCCCGGCCGCCACCGCGCGGTGATAGGCGGCATAGGCATCCGGATCCGCAAAATGCTGGCGCCGACCCAGTTCCTCATGCGACTTGGCGACGATGTCGGGCAGGAACTTGCCGTGCAGCAGCGCGCCCGACAGCCGCGCGTCGCCCGGCCCGTCATAGATCAGGTTCAGCCGGGGTGGCAGGATCGAATGGGTCGAGTTCACATAGACGGCCCGCCCGGTCCAGCGCATCAGCGGCAGCTTGTTCATCGTCGGCGCGCGCCGCGGGGCATCGGCAAAGAAAACACGGTCGCGGACACCGCCCTGCAACCACAGGTTTTGGCGCGGCACCGCCCTGCTGGACCGCCATGGCCCCGCGTCGAACCAGGGCAGACGCCGTGTCAGCGGCGCCTCCGGCGGCGCATCGGCGGTGCCCAGAGGCCCCGACGGATACAGGTCCAGCATCACCGCCCCCAACCCCGGCTGCCCGATCCGATCCAGATGGCCCGTCAGATCGGGCAGCGGCCGGGTATCGTGATGGGGATAGACCAGCAATTCATCGGCATCGACGGTCGCGCACCAATGCCCCCGCCCGAAGCGCCACAGCAGCGCGCCGGCCCAATCCAGCCCGAACCGCGCTTCGCGATAGCTGGCGTCGCAGCGCCACAGCGACACGTCGGGCTGGGCGGCCAGAAACCGGTCCGACCCGTCCGTGCCGGCATTGTCGACGATCAGGAAATGCGCGACGCCCAAGCGGCGATAATGGTCCAGAAACCCCGGCAGGTGCGCGATCTCGTTGCGCAGGGTGGTCACGGCCAGGATGGCGGCGGGGCGGATGGCGGCGGTACGGTCGGCGACCGGCTGCAGCAGATGGCGCGCCCTGAGGGCGCGCCAGATCAGTTCGCGGCGTTTCCAGCGCAGGCGATAGGCCTGCCACGCCGCGCGCGGTGTCACTGCCTGTAATCGCCAGTCTGATGCCAGCGCCAGGCATCCGCGATCATCTGGGGCATTGTCGAGCGGTCGGGCGACCAGCCCAGTTCGGCCTTGGCGCGCGTGCTGCCGCAGACCAGCTTGACCGCGTCGCCGCCCCGGCGCGGGCCGTCCAGCATCGGCACCTCGCGGTTGGTGATCGAGCGCGTCGCGTCCACCACCTCGCGGACCGAGAATCCGTCGCCGGTGCCCAGGCAGAACACCCGGCTTTCGCGTCCAGCCCGCAGCCATTCCAGACCCTTCACATGCGCGTCGACCAGATCCATCACATGAACATAGTCGCGGATGCAGGTGCCATCGGCGGTGGGATAGTCAGTGCCGTGGATGGTCAGCGCCGCGCGCTTGCCATCGACCGCATCCAGGATCAGCGGGATCAGATGCGTTTCGGGGCGGTGGAATTCACCGACCTGCCCGTCGGGATCGGCGCCCGCGACGTTGAAATACCGGAAAATCACAGAACGCAGGCCGTGGGCCGCGCCGAAGTCCGTCAGCATGTCCTCGATCGCGCGCTTGGAGGCGCCATAGGCATTGAGCGGCGCCTGCGGGGTGTCCTCGTCCAGGATCTCGCCATCGCGGTCACCATAGGTCGCGCAGGTCGAACTGAAGACGAAATCCAGACAGCCCGCGGCCACTGCGGCCTCGATCAGGTTCAGCGACCCCGCGACGTTGTTGCGCCAGTAGAGGCCCGGTTCGGCCATCGCCTCTCCGACCTGGGACAGGGCCGCGAAATGCAGCACCGCCACGGGCCGGTGTTCGGCGAAGGCCGCGTCAAGGGCGGCACGGTCCATCAGGTCGGCCTCGACCACCGGACCGAACTTGACCGCATCGCGCCAGCCGGTGGAGAAATTGTCCAGCGTGACGGGGGTGAACCCCGCCGCCGCCAGTGCCTTGCAGGCGTGCGAGCCGATATAGCCCGCGCCGCCCGTCACCAGAACCGTATCCGACATGGATTATTCGGCCGCCCGGCGCATGGACATCACCTCGTGCAGGTACTCGGCGAACTCGTCCTTCAGCTCGTCGCGCTCCAGGCCAAAGGCCACGGTCGCCTGCAGGAAGCCTGCCTTGGAACCGCAATCGAAACGCTGGCCGCGGAAGCGCAGGCCGAACACGTCGCGGCCCGCCTGGATCTCCTCGGCGATAGCATCGGTCAGCTGGATCTCGCCACCGGCACCCTGCTTCAGCTTGTTGAGGTTCTTCATGACCGTCGGCGCCAGAATATAGCGGCCGATCACCGCCAAGTTCGACGGCTGCGTGCCGGTGGCGGGCTTTTCGACCATGCCCTTGGCGCGCACGATCGCGCCCATGTCCTCGGCCACGTCCAGAACGCCATAGGCCTTGGCCTTTTCGGGCGCGACCTCCATCGTGGCGACCATGCTGCCGCCGGTCTCGCCATAAGCCTCGATCATCTGCTGCAGGCAGGGGGGCTCGCCTTGGATGACGTCATCGGTCAGCACGACCGCAAAGGGCTCGTCATCCGACAGCAGGCGACGGGCGCACCAGACCGCATGGCCCAGGCCCAGGGCCTTGTGCTGCCGGATATAGGCGATGGCGCCCGAATCCATGTTCGTCGCGCGCAGAATCTCCAGCAGCTCGGTCTTGCCGGCCTTCTTCAGGCTGGATTCCAGCTCGTGCGCGTGGTCGAAGTAGTCCTCAAGCGAGCCCTTGCCGCGCGAGGTCACGAAGATGAATTCCTTGATGCCTGCCGCGCGCGCCTCGTCGATGGCGTATTGAATCAGCGGCTTGTCGACCAGCGACAGCATTTCCTTGGGGATGCTCTTGGTGGTGGGCAGGAATCGTGTTCCCAGTCCGGCGACCGGAAAGATGGCTTTTGTAACCTTGCGACCCATGACGGATACCTTTTGTATGGCTCGGCGGGACCAGTCCCCGCCGCAATGGCGTCGATGCCTAGTGCAGCAGCGACATTGACTTCAATGGGCAGGTTAGGCTCTCGGCAGCTTGTCGCCAAGCAAATGTCGAGAATTCGCTGCAAATTCACAAAGATCAAACGCTGCGGGGCAGGCGATCACATCATCGCCATGTCCTGCATCATCTGCTCCAGACGCGGAACATCCTGAGGGTTGTTTAGTTCCCAGAATTGCCGACCGCGTGCCTCGACCTCGACGCAGCGCACATGGCGGCCGCGTTCCAGAAAACGCAGCTGTTCCAGTCCCTCCAGCCGTTCCAGGGCGCCTTCGGGCCAGGTGGCGTATTCGGCCAGCGCCGCCGGGCGATAGGCATAGACGCCCACGTGATGAAAGACCGGGCTTGGCGCGTCGGGGGCCACGTCACCCGGAACAAAGGGGATGACCTCCTTGGAAAAGTACAGCGCACGGCCCTCATGGCCAAAAACCGCCGTCGTCCCGCCCACGCGCCCCGCATGGCGGTCCGCGATCAGGTCGGCCCGCATCGCCCCGGTACAGCGCAGGACAGGCGTCGCCACCTGCGCGTCGGGATCGGCGCGCAGGCCGGCGACCAGATCCTCAACGAACCAGGCAGGCGTCAGCGGCGCGTCGCCCTGCAGGTTCACCACGATCTCGGGGGTCAGGCCCAGGGTCGCCACCGCCTCGGCGCAGCGCTCGGTGCCGTTGCGGCAGTCGGGGCTGGTCATCGCCACCTCCGCGCCGAAGGCCAGGGCGTGGTCGCGGATGCGGTCGTCGTCGGTGGCCACGATCACGCGGTCGATCCCACGCACGCCGACGGCCGCGTCCCAGCTGCGCCGGATCAGGCTGCGCGCCTGCCCCCCCGCGCCGCGCAGTTCGACCAGCGGCTTGCCCGGATAGCGGGTCGAGGCGAAACGGGCGGGAATGACGATGACGACCGACATGGTCACTCCTTCACCAGCAGGACGCCCGGCGCATAGGCGATGAAGAACGGGTTCTCGAACCCCGGCTTGCCATAGGCCAGGGGGCTGTGGTCGTCGAACCGCACGACCTCTCCGCCGGCGCCGCGCAGGACGGCGTCGCCCGCGGCGGTGTCCCATTCCATCGTCCGGCCCAGGCGCGGATACAGGTCAGCCTCGCCCGTGGCGACCAGGCAGAACTTCAGCGAGCTGCCCGCGCTGGTCATGTCGCGCACGCCGTAGCGGTCGATATAGGCGTCGGTCGCCGCGTCGCGATGCGACTTGGAGGCGACGACCATCAGGCCGCGGTTGTCGGGCATCGGGTTCACGCCGATCGGGCGGGTCTCTCCGGGCGCGTCCCCGAAGGGGCCCGTCTCCTCGATGGACCGCCCGTCGGCGGTGGTGTAGAACAGCCGCCCCTTGGCGGGGGCGTAAACGATGCCGCGCACCGGCACGCCGTCCTGGACATAGGCGATGTTGACGGTGAAATCGCCGCGGCGCTGCACAAACTCCTTGGTCCCGTCCAGCGGGTCCACGATCAGGAAGGTGCGCAGGCTCTGGCCGTGGGTGTCGGCCTGCTCCTCGGTCACCAGGGGCGTGTCCGGGAACGCCTCGCGCAGCCCGGCCGAGATCAGCGCATCGGCGGCCTCGTCCGCGGCGGTGACGGGCGAATCATCGGACTTGGCGCGGACATCGAAATCGTCGGCCTCATAGATCTGCATGATCCGGTCGCCGGCCTGCAGGGCCAGGCGCCGCATTTCGGTGATCAGTCGGTCGAATTGCATTCACTTTCCTTTCCCTGCCAGAGGCCTGCGGCCGCTGCCCGATTGTGCGGGGGTGCTGCGCCTCTTATGATGTGCGGCGGGTCCATCGGCAAGCGCCGGGCCGCCAGTGACGGAGCACCGCCCTTGTTCAAGCAGCGCCAGAACCGGAACCTGTTCCAGGCCGCCTTCACCACCTTCGCGCTGATCTATCACCAGACGGTGTACAACCTGCGCACCGAACACCGCAATGCGGTGCTGGGCCTGGTCATGACCATGATGCAAAGCGTCGTCTTCGTCGTGGTGTTTCTGGGCATGTACACGCTGATCGGCATCGGCGGGTCGCAGATCCGCGGGGATTTCCTGCTCTATATCATGTCGGGGATCTTCATCTTCATGCTGCACGTGCAGGCCGTGGGCGCGGTCGCGGGCAGCCATTCGGTGTCGTCGGGCATCATCAAGCACGAACCCCTGAACGCGGCGGTGCTGATCTCGGGGGCGGCGCTGGCGGTGCTGTACCGCCAGACGATCAGCTGCCTGGTGATCCTGTCGGTCTACCACATGGTCTTCCAGCCGATCACGATCGAGGACCCTGTCGGCGCCGGGTCGCTGTTCGTGGTGTCCTGGTTCACCGGCTGCGCGATCGGGCTGATCTTCCTGGGAATCCGCCCCTGGTCCCCGCAGGCCTGCAAGGTGCTGACGATGGTCTATCAGCGCGTGAACATGTTCGCGTCGGGCAAGTTCTTCGTCGCCAACATGATCCCCAGCTTCATCCTGCCGTGGTTCGCGTGGAACCCGCTGTTCCATCTGATCGACCAGGAACGCGGCTTCCTGTTCATCAACTATTCGCCCCATCGCACGATGCTGTTCTACCCCCTGTGGTTCGCGATCGCGGCGCTGATGGTGGGGCTGCTGATCAACTTCACGACCCGCAAGTACGAATCCATCAGCTGGAGCGCCGCGCAGTAGCGTCATGGCCCCGGTTTCGCGGGCCCAAACCACCGATTTTGCGCTGCGGCAGTGCTTGCGGGGCTGAATTGCATCCCTATATACACCCCCGAAGCGGTCCGGAGGTTCCGGCCCGTTCGTCAAGGGATCGGGCCTCGGGGGCCGCAACGGACCCGCAGTCCAAGATATCGCCGCAAGAGAAGGTTAAACACATATGTCAAAAGTCATCGGCATCGACCTCGGCACCACCAACAGCTGCGTCGCCATCATGGACGGCAGCCAGCCGAAGGTCATCGAGAACAGCGAAGGCGCGCGCACCACGCCTTCGATCGTGGGTTTCAAGGACGGTGAACGCCTGGTCGGCCAGCCCGCCAAGCGCCAGGCCGTGACCAACCCGACCAACACCGTCTTTGCCGTGAAACGCCTGATCGGGCGCCGCATGGGCGACGAGGCCGTCGAGAAGGACCGCAAGATGGTCCCCTACACCATCGCGGATGGTGGCAACGGCGACGCCTGGGTCGAGGTGCAGGGTGAGAAGTACTCCCCCGCGCAGGTCAGCGCGATGATCCTTCAGAAGATGAAGGAGACCGCCGAATCCTATCTGGGCGAGACCGTGACCCAGGCCGTGATCACCGTTCCGGCCTATTTCAACGACGCCCAGCGCCAGGCCACCAAGGACGCCGGCAAGATCGCCGGCCTGGAAGTGCTGCGCATCATCAACGAGCCGACCGCGGCCGCGCTGGCCTATGGTCTGGACAAGAAGGAAACCAAGACGATCGCGGTCTATGACCTTGGCGGCGGTACCTTCGACATCACCATCCTGGAGATCGACGACGGCCTGTTCGAGGTGAAGTCCACGAACGGCGACACCTTCCTGGGTGGCGAAGACTTCGACATGCGGATCGTGAACTATCTGGCCGACGAGTTCAAAAAGGAACACGGCGTCGATCTGTCCAAGGACAAGATGGCCCTGCAGCGTCTGAAGGAAGCCGCGGAAAAGGCCAAGATCGAGCTTTCCTCCTCCAGCCAGACCGAGATCAACCAGCCCTTCATCTCGATGGACAAGAACAGCGGCACCCCGCTGCACCTGGTCGTCAAGCTGACCCGCTCCAAGCTGGAAAGCCTGGTCGCTGACCTGATCAAGCGCACCATGAAGCCCGTCCAGGACGCGCTGAAGGATGCCGGCTGCTCCAAGGGCGACATCGACGAGGTCGTCCTGGTCGGCGGCATGACCCGCATGCCCAAGGTCGTGGCCGAGGTCACCGAGTTCTTCGGCAAGGAGCCCCACAAGGGCGTGAACCCCGACGAGGTCGTGGCCCTTGGCGCCGCCATCCAGGCCGGCGTGCTGCAGGGTGACGTCAAGGACGTCGTGCTGCTGGACGTGACGCCGCTGTCGCTGGGCATCGAGACGCTGGGTGGCGTGTTCACCCGCCTGATCGACCGCAACACGACCATCCCGACCAAGAAGAGCCAGATCTTCTCGACCGCCGAGGACAACCAGGGCGCCGTGACGATCCGCGTGTTCCAGGGTGAGCGCGAGATGGCCGCGGACAACAAGATGCTGGGCCAGTTCAACCTGGAGCACATCCCGCCCGCGCCGCGCGGCATGCCGCAGATCGAGGTGACCTTCGACATCGACGCCAACGGCATCGTGTCGGTGGCCGCCAAGGACAAGGGCACCGGCAAAGAGCAGACCATCACCATCGCGGCCTCGGGCGGTCTGTCCGACGAGGACATCGAGCGGATGGTCAAGGATGCCGAGGCGAACGCCGAATCCGACAAGACCCGCCGCGAGCTGGTCGAGGCCAAGAACCAGGCCGAAAGCCTGATCCACTCGACCAACAAGTCGCTGTCCGAGCATGGCGACAAGGTCGACGCTTCGACCGTCGAGGCGATCGAGCTGGCCATCGGCGCGCTGGAGGAATCGCTGAAGTCCGAGGACCCGGGCAAGATCCGGTCGGGCATCCAGAACGTCATGGACGCGTCCATGCGCCTGGGCGAGGCGATCTACAAGAACCAGCAGAGCGCCGAGGAGTCCGATCCGTCGGACCGCGACGCCCCGCGTGATGTCGACGACGACATCGTGGACGCCGATTTCGAAGATCTGGGCGACGACAAGAAGCGCGGCTGATCGGGGCCGCATCCCCTGACCGGGCCGGCCCGCCTTTCCCGCGGGCCGGCCTGTTTCATGGGGACAGCTGAACAGGACGACACATGAGCAAGCGTTGTTACTACGAAGTGCTCGGGGTCACGCGCGGGGCCTCGACCGACGAGATCAAGAAGGCCTACCGCACCAAGGCCAAAGAGCTGCATCCCGACCGCAACCAGGACGATGCGACAGCCGAGGCCCGCTTCAAGGAAGCGAACGAGGCCTATGACTGCCTGAAGGACGATACCAAGAAGGCCGCCTATGACCGCTTCGGCCATGCCGCCTTCGAGGGTGGCATGGGCGGCGGTGGCGGTGCCCGCGGCCAGCATCCGGGCGATTTCGGCGCGGCGTTCGCCGACGTGTTCGAGGATCTGTTCGGCGACATGATGGGCCGTCGCGGCGGCGGCGGTGGCGGGCGTGCCCGGGCGCAGCGCGGGCAGGACCTGCGCTACAACCTGCGCGTCAGCCTTGAGGACGCCTATGTCGGCGTGCAAAAGCCCATCACCGTGCGCGGCTCGGTCGCCTGCGGCGAATGCGACGGCACCGGGGCCGAGGGCGCGTCCCAGCCCGCCGCCTGTCCGACCTGCGCAGGCATGGGCAAGGTCCGCGCCCAGCAGGGCTTCTTCACCGTCGAGCGCACCTGCCCGACCTGCGGCGGCGCGGGCCAGATCGTCAAGAACCCGTGCAAGGCCTGCCACGGTGCGGGCCGGATGGAACGCGACCGCGCGCTGTCGGTGAACATTCCCGCCGGTGTCGAGACCGGCACCCGCATCCGGCTGGCCGGAGAGGGCGAGGCGGGGCTGCGTGGCGGTCCTGCCGGGGATCTGTACATCTTCATCGAGGTCCAGGACCACGCCATCTTCCTGCGCGACGGCAAGACGCTGGCCTGCCAGGTGCCGGTCAGCATGGCCACCGCCGCCCTGGGCGGCGAGGTCGAGGTGCCGACCATCGACGGCGGGCGCGCCCGCGTCAAGGTCGCCGCCGGGAGCCAGACGGGCCGGCAGATGCGCCTGCGCGGCAAGGGCATGCCGCCCCTGCGCCACGGCCCCGGCGCGCAGGGCGATTTCGGCGACATGCTGATCGAGCTGACCGTCGAGACGCCGGTCAACCTGACGCCCCGCCAGCGGGAGCTGCTGCGAGAGTTCGAGGCCGAGAAGGCCGACAACAGCCCGCAATCGGACAGCTTCTTCGACAAGGTGAAGGGGTTCTGGGAAGGGATGACCCGTTAAGGGTTAACCGTTCCTTTACCGATTCGGGTTCATGTTCCGCACATGGACCCGAATCGTTCCTTTGGCGAAATGCCCCTGCCCCTGTTCAGCCCGGCCGCGGATGACGTGGTGCCGGCCACCAAGGCTGCTCCCTCCTATCTGGCCGATCACCGGGCACGGCTGCGCGAACGGTTCCTGCAGGGCGGCGCGACCGCGATGCCCGATTACGAGCTTTTGGAGCTGGTGCTGTTCCGCGCCATCCCGCGCCAGGACGTCAAACCGCTGGCCCGCCGCCTGATCGAGACCTTCGGCGATTTCAACCGCGTGGTCACCGCGCCGCCCGCCCGGCTGCAGGCGGTCGACGGTGTCGGACCCGCGGTCGTCACCGAGCTGAAGATCGTCGAGGCCGCGGCGCAGCGCATGGCCCGCGCCCGCATCATGCACCGCCCGGTCCTGTCCAGCTGGCAATCGCTGCTGGATTACTGCCACACCGCGATGGCGCATCGCGAGATCGAGCAGTTCCGCGTGCTGTATCTGGACCGCAAGAACGTCCTGATCGCGGACGAGGAGCAGTCGCGTGGCACGGTGGACCACGTCCCCGTCTATCCGCGCGAGATCATCCGCCGGGCGCTGGAGTTGAACGCCTCGGCGCTGATCCTGGTGCACAACCATCCCTCGGGCGATCCGACCCCCTCGGACAGCGACATCGCCATGACGGCACGCATCGGGCAGGCCGCGGAAAGCATGGGAATCACCATCCACGACCACCTGATCATCGGCAAGTCGCGCGAGCTGTCGTTCCGGTCCGAGGGCCTGCTCTGATCCCCGCGGGGGGTGCAGCATTTGTGCCCGATGCGTCGAATTGCAACGGCCCGCGACGGCTTATCATCTGGACTGACGAGGAATTGAGGGCTAGAACCGCCCCGCGAAGGCTGCGTTTCGGACGCGGCCCGGAATGTCGTATCGGCCTGCATTGACGGCCCGAATTGGAGTATGACCCGTGTCCCACGCAGATGACCACGTAGGCACCCGGAGGGATTTCCTCTATTATGCCACGGCGGGCGCAGGCACGGTGGCCGCCGGTGCCGCCGCCTGGACCCTTGTGAATCAGATGAACCCCTCGGCCGACGTGCAGGCGCTGGCCTCGATCCAGGTCGATGTCAGCGGCGTCGCCGCCGGGTCGCAGATCACCGTGCTGTTCCTGGGCAAGCCCGTGTTCATCCGCCGCCGGACCCCCGAGGAGATCGAGGCCGGACGTGCGGTCGAGCTGAGCGAGCTGCCCGACCAGAACGCCCAGAACCCCAATCTGGCCGACGGATCGCCCGCCACCGACGCGAACCGCGCGCTGGACGAGACCGGCGAATGGCTGGTCCAGATCGGCGTCTGCACCCATCTGGGCTGCGTGCCCATCGGTGACGGCGCGGGCGATTTCGGCGGCTGGTTCTGCCCCTGCCACGGCAGCCATTACGACACCGCAGGCCGCATCCGTCGCGGGCCCGCGCCGCAGAACATGCATATTCCGCTGGCGTCGTTCGTGAACGACACCACCATTCAGCTGGGTTAAGGAGGGTTATCATGGCCGGAATTCCGCACGACCATTACGAGCCCAAGTCGGGCTTCGAACGCTGGCTTCACCGCCGCCTGCCCGTCGCCGGCGTGCTTTACGACACGCTGATGATCCCCACGCCCAAGAACCTGAACTGGATGTGGATCTGGGGGATCGTGCTGGTCTTCTGCCTGGTGCTGCAGATCGTCACGGGCATCGTCCTGGTGATGCACTATACCCCGCATGTCGACATGGCCTTCGCCAGCGTCGAGCACATCATGCGCAACGTCAACGGCGGCTACATGCTGCGCTACATCCACATGAACGGCGCGTCGCTGTTCTTCGTGGCCGTGTACCTGCACATCTTCCGCGGCCTCTACTACGGCAGCTACAAGGCCCCGCGCGAGGTCACCTGGATCATCGGCATGCTGATCTACCTGCTGATGATGGCCACCGCCTTCATGGGCTACGTGCTGCCCTGGGGTCAGATGTCCTTCTGGGGCGCGACCGTGATCACCGGCCTGTTCGGCGCCATTCCGGGCGTGGGTGAAACGCTGCAGACCTGGCTGCTTGGCGGACCCGCGGTCGGCAACGCGACGCTGAACCGCTTCTTCTCGCTGCACTACCTGCTGCCCTTCATCATCGCGGGCCTGGTCATCGTCCACGTGTGGGCCTTCCACACCACGGGCAACAACAACCCGACCGGCATCGAGGTGCGTCGCACCAGCAAGGAGGAGGCCGCCAAGGACACCCTGCCCTTCTGGCCCTACTTCGTCATCAAGGACCTGTTCGCGCTGGCCGTCATCCTGGCCGTGTTCTTCGCGATCGTGGGCTTCATGCCCAACTACCTGGGCCACCCGGACAACTACATCGAGGCCAACGCGCTGGCCACGCCCGCGCATATCGTGCCCGAATGGTACTTCCTGCCCTTCTACGCGATCCTGCGCGCCTTCGACGCCGAGGTGTGGCTGGTCCAGCTGGTCCAGTTCGTGACCTTCGGCATCGTCGACGCCAAGTTCTTCGGCGTGCTGGCGATGTTCGGCGCCATCGTGGTGATGGGCCTGGCGCCCTGGCTGGACACCAGCCGCGTGCGCTCGGGCCGCTATCGTCCGCAGTTCAAGTGGTGGTTCTGGCTGCTGGCGGTCGACTTCGTCGTCCTGACCTGGGTCGGTGCCATGCCCACCGAGGGGCCCTATCCCTACATCGCGCTGGCTGCCGCGGCCTACTGGTTCGGCTACTTCCTGGTGATCCTGCCGCTGCTGGGCGTGATCGAGAAGCCGGAGCCCATGCCCGCCACGATCGAGGAAGACTTCAACGAACACTACGCGCCCAAGGTTGGTGGAACCAGCCTGACGCAGCCGGCCGAATGAGAGGACCAAGGATCATGCTGAAAGCACTAGCGATCGCCGCCGTCACGGCCCTTGGCCTGTCCGGACCGGCGATGGCCGCAGGCGAAGGCGGGCACATCGAGGATGTCGCCTTCCCGCACGAGGGTCCGTTCGGCGCATACGACCAGTTCCAGCTGCAGCGCGGGTTGCAGGTCTATACCGAGGTCTGCTCGGCCTGCCACGGCCTGAAATACGTCGCCATCCGCACCTTGGCGGATGAAGGCGGCCCCGGCCTGCCCGAGGATCAGGTCCGCGCCTATGCGGCCGAACTGTTGCCGGTCTTCGACGACGCGATCGGAGAGGAGCGTCCGCGCACCATCACCGATCACTTCCCGGCAACCTCGGGTGACGGCATGGGCCCGGACCTGTCGCTGATGGCCAAGGCCCGCGCGGGCTTTCACGGCCCCTTCGGCACCGGCCTCAGCCAGCTGGTCAACGGCATGGGCGGTCCGGAATACATCCACGCCCTGCTGACCAGCTATACCGGCGAGGACCAGGAACAGGCCGGCACGCTGCTGCACGGCAACACCGCCTTCCCCGGCGGCTGGATCAGCATGGCGGCTCCGCTGTCCGACGGTCAGGTCACCTACGAGGACGGCACCGAGGCGACCGTCGACCAGATGGCGATGGACATCGCGGCCTTCCTGATGTGGACCGCCGAGCCCAAGATGATGGACCGCAAGTCCGTGGGGCTGGTCGCGGTGCTGTTCCTAGTGCTGCTCAGCGCGCTGCTCTATGTCGTGAACAAGCGGCTGTGGGCGCCCCACAAGGGCAAGCTGCCCGCCTGATCCTGCACGACAGGTCGACATGACAGGACGCGCCCCGCAACGGGCGCGTCTTTTCACATCTGGACAAGGCCCGGCCCGCCCGGTCACATGGCCGCCAAACGGCGGAGGCGTGCATGGCAATCTGGAACCTGGGCTCGATCAACATCGACCATGTCTATCGGCTGGAGAGCCTGCCCAAGCCCGGAGAGACGTTGGCCTCGCGCGGCTATGCGCAGGGTTTGGGCGGCAAGGGCGCGAACCAGTCGGTCGCCGCGGTGCGCGCGGGCGCAGTCACGCATCACCTGGGCGCGATGGGCACGGGCGATGACTGGGTGCGGGACCGGCTGGCGCAGGCGGGCGTGGACATGGGCCATGTCGCCCGGCTTGCGGATCAGGCGACGGGCCACGCGATCATCCTGCTGGATGCCGATGCGGAAAACGCCATCGTCATCCACCCCGGCGCGAACCGTGCCATCGACGAGGATGCCCTGACGCAGGCCCTCTCCGCCCTGACCCCCGCTGATACGCTGCTGATCCAGAACGAGACGAACGGCCAGGTCGCCGCCGCCCGCGCGGCGCAGGAGCAGGGCGCGCGCGTGATCTATTCCGCCGCCCCCTTCGATCTGGACGCGGTGCGCGCGGTCCTGCCCCATGTGTCGATCCTGGCGATGAACGCCGGAGAGGCGGAGCAGCTGTTCGCGGGTGTCCCGGGCGATCTGCCCGTGCAGGGCCTGCTGATCACCCGCGGCGCGGAGGGTGCCGAATATCGCGACCTGACCACGGGCCAGGTGCATGAGCAGCCCTCGTTCCACGTGACGCCTGTGGACACGACCGGCGCGGGCGACACCTTCGCGGGCTATTTCGCGGCGGCGTTGGACGGCGGGGCGGATATTCCTGCCGCCCTACGGTTGGCCTCGGCCGCGGCGGCGGTCAAGGTCACGCGGGCGGGGGCGGGCGATGCCATCCCCACCCGCGCCGAAGTAGACGCGTTCCTGGCAGATCAGCCGATCTGACCACGCACCCCGCCGGTCTGCGCCCGGTCCATCAGCAGGTGGTCCAGGATCACGCAGGCCGCCATCGCCTCGGCCACCGGCACGGCACGAATGCCCACGCAGGGGTCGTGGCGGCCCTTGGTGATCACGTCGATCTCCTCTCCGCGCGCATTGATCGAGCGGCGGGGCGTGGTGATGGAACTGGTCGGCTTGATCGCGAAGCGCACCACGATGTCCTGACCCGTGGAGATTCCGCCCAGAATCCCGCCCGCATGGTTCGACAGGAACTCCGGCCCGTCCGGCCCCATGCGGATCTCGTCGGCATTGGCCACGCCGGTCAGCGCGGCGGAGCCCATGCCCTCGCCGATCTCCACGGCCTTCACGGCATTGATCGACATCATCGCGGCGGCCAGATCAGTGTCCAGCTTTGCATAGACCGGCGCGCCGAGGCCCGGCGGGCAGCCCTGGACGCAGACCTCGATGGCCGCGCCGACGCTGTTCTGATCCTTGCGGATGCCGTCCAGGTAATCGGACCAGGCCTGAACGGCACCCGCATCGGGCAGGAAGAACGGATTGTCGTTCACCGCGCCCAGGTCCAGTCGCGCGCGGTCCAGATGCATCGCCCCCATCTGCACCATGTAGCCGGTGATCCGCAGATCGGGCACCAACGCGCCCAGAACCGCCTGCGCGACCGCTCCGGCCGCAACCCGCGCCGCCGTCTCGCGCGCCGAAGACCGGCCCCCGCCGCGATAATCGCGCACCCCGTATTTCAGATGATAGGTGATGTCGGCATGCCCCGGGCGAAAGCTGGTCGCGATGTCGCCGTAATCCTTGGACCGCTGGTCGGTGTTCTCGATCATCAGTTGGATCGCGGTGCCGGTGGTGACGCCCTCGAAGACGCCGGACAGGATGCGCACCTGGTCGGGTTCGCGCCGCTGCGTGGTGTGCTTGGAGGTGCCGGGGCGGCGGCGGTCCATGAACCGCTGGATGTACTCCTCGCTCAGAGGCACGCCCGGCGGCACGCCGTCCACCGTCGCGCCCAGGGCGGGGCCGTGGCTTTCGCCCCAGGTGGTAAAGCGGAACTCGCGGCCGAAGGTGTTGTAGCTCATGGTCGCGTCTCCTCGGACAGGGCTTTCAATTCATAGATCAGGTCCAGCGCCTCGCGCGGGGACAGGGCGTCGGGATGGACCGCCTTCAGGCGATCATCCAGCGGGCGGGCCTTGGGCGCGGGCGGCGGGGCCGCGCGGAACAGCGGCAGGTCGTCGATCAGCGCCACGGGGCGCGCCGACTGACGCTCTCCGCTTTCCAGCGCGGTCAGGACGGTGCGGGCGCGTTCCACGACGGAGGCGGGCAGGCCCGCCAGCTTTGCCACCTGCACGCCATAGCTGCGGTCGGCCGCGCCCTTCCTGACCTCGTGCAGGAAGATCACCTCGCCCTGCCATTCGCGCACGGTGACGGTGGCGTTCTCGACGCCCTCCAGCTTGGCCGACAGCGCCGTCATCTCATGGTAATGCGTGGCGAACAGCGCCCGGCAGCGGTTGGCGGCATGCAGATGCTCCATCACCGCCCAGGCGATCGACAGCCCGTCCCAGGTCGAGGTGCCGCGCCCGATCTCGTCCAGAATCACCAGCGCGCGGTCATCGGCCTGGTTCAGGATCGCGGCCGTCTCGACCATCTCGACCATGAAGGTCGACCGCCCCCGCGCCAGATCGTCGGCGGCGCCCACGCGGGAAAACAGCTGGCTGACCAGCCCGATATGCGCCGCCCGCGCGGGGACAAAAGCCCCGGCCTGCGCCAGCACCGCGATCAGCGCGTTCTGGCGCAGGAAGGTCGACTTGCCCGCCATGTTCGGCCCTGTCAGCAACCAGATCGCGGGCGTGGCCCCGGTGGTCAGGTCGCAATCATTGGCGACGAAGCTTTCCGCCTTGCGGCGCAGCGCGCGTTCCACGACCGGATGGCGGCCCCCTTCGATGACGAAGGCGCGGCTGTCATCCACGCGCGGCCGGACCCAGCCCTCGCCCGAGGCCAGATCCGCGAAGGCGCAGGCCAGGTCGATCTCGGCCAGCGCGCGGGCCGCCTGCCCGATCCGTGCCGCCTGATCCAGGATCGCCGACCGCAGGCGGTCGAAGATGCCCCGCTCGATCTCCAGCGCGCGGTCGCGGGCGTTCAGGATGCGGGTCTCCAGCTCGCTGAGTTCGACCGTGGTGAAGCGGATCTGGTTCGCGGTGGTCTGGCGGTGGATGAAGGTCTGGTTCAGCGGCGCGGCCATCATGCGCTCGGCATGGGTGGTCGTCGTCTCGATGAAATAGCCCAGGACGTTGTTGTGCTTGATCTTCAGGCTGCCGACCCCGGCCAGGGCCGCGTAATCGGCCTGCATGCCGGCGATGACGCCGCGCCCCTCGTCGCGCAGCCGCCGGGTCTGGTCCAGATCGGCGTCATGCCCCTCGGCCACGAAGCCGCCATCCCGCGCCAGCAGAGGCGGCTCGGCCACCAGCGCATCATCCAGCAGGTCAACCAGCGTCTCATGCCCGACCAGATCGCCCGCCGCATCGCGCAGCACGGGCGGCGCATCACCGGGCAGGCGCACGGCGATGGCCGCGCCCTGCGTCAGCCCCGCCCGGATCGCGGCCAGATCGCGCGGGCCGCCCCGGTCCAGCGCCAGCCGCGACAGCGCCCGGTCCATGTCCGGCACCCGCGCCAGCGCGCCGCGCAGATCCGCCAGCAGCCGCGCATCCCCCGCCAGCGCCGCCACCGCATCATGGCGCGCCGCGATCAGGCCCAGATCGCGCGACGGCGCGCTGATCCGCCGCTCCAGCAGCCGCGCGCCCGGCGCGGTCACGGTGCGGTCGATGGCCGCCAGCAGCGAGCCCTCGCGCCCGCCCGACAGGGCCTGGGTCAGTTCCAGATTGCGCCGGGTCGCCGCGTCGATCTGCATCGCGCCGCCCGCGCGTTCGCGCACAGGCGGGCGCAGCAGCGGCAGGCGGCCCTTCTGCGTCATGTCCAGATAATCGACGATGGCCCCCATCGCGGCCAGTTCGGCGCGGGTGAAGCTGCCGAACCCGTCCAGCGTCTCGACCCGGTACAGCGCGCACAGCCGCCGCGTGCCCGCATTGCTGTCGAAGGCGCTGGCATGCAGGTCTGTCATCACCGCGCCCGCGTCACCGATCAGTTCCTCCAGCCCGGTGTCGCAGGCCAGCACCTCGCGCGGGGCCAGGCGCGCCAGTTCGGGGGCCAGACGCGGCAGGGGGCAATCCATCACCGAAAACGCGCCGGTCGAGATATCGACCCAAGCCAGCGCGCCCTCCTCGCGGACCACCACGAAGGCCGCCAGGTAATTGTGCCGCCGCGCCTCCAGCAGCGATTCCTCGGTCAGGGTGCCGGGCGTCACCAGCCGCACCACGTCGCGCGCCACGACCGATTTCGACCCGCGCTTCTTGGCCTCGGCGGGGTCCTCCATCTGTTCGGCAATGGCCACGCGGAACCCCTTGCGGATCAGCGTCAGCAGATAGCCCTCGGCCGCATGGACCGGCACGCCGCACATCGGGATGGGCTCACCCGCATGGGTGCCGCGTTTGGTCAGCGCGATGTCCAGCGCGGCGGCAGCGGCGACCGCGTCGTCGAAGAACATCTCGTAGAAATCGCCCATGCGATAGAACAGCAGCGCGCCGGGATTGGCCTCCCGGATCGCAAGATACTGCGCCATCATCGGCGTGGGCTGATCAGACATGTCCTTGGTCATGGGCGGTTTCTATCCGCTTGCGCGGGCGCGCGAAACCTCTACATTCGGGATCACCTCGGGGTGCCCCATGCGGGCTGAGACGCGACAGCGGACCCGTTGAACCTGATCCGGCTCACACCGGCGGAGGGAAGGTGCGCACCCCCTTCTTTTCGATCACCCGACAAGAGAGGCTGCCGATGAAATCCGTCCTGATCCCCGCTTTGCTGCTGGCCACCCCCGCCCTGGCCCAGGATCGCGTCCTGACCGTCTATGCCGGCGACAGCGTCACCAGCGAATGGGGCCCCGGCCCCGCCATCGAGGAGGGGTTCGAGGCGATCTGCGATTGCGACCTGCAATTCGTGACCGGCGACGTGCTGCCCCGCATCCTGATGGAGGGGGCGGGCACCCAGGCCGACATCGTCTTCGGCCTGAACACCGACATGACCGCGCGTGCCCGCGCATCGGGTCTGTTCGCGCCGCATGGGCAGGACACGTCCGACCTGTCGCTGCCCATCGCATGGGAGGACGACATCTTCCTGCCCTACAACTGGGGCGAGACGGCCTTCGTCTATGACAGCACCCGGCTGGAGAACCCGCCCGCCAGCTTTGCCGAACTGCTGGAGGCCGAGGATCTCAGCATCGTCATCCAGGACCCGCGCAGTTCGGTGTCGGGTCTGGCGATGCTGCTGTGGGTCAAGTCGGTCTATGGCGATCAGGCGGGCGAGGCCTGGGCGAAGCTGGCCCCCAAGGTGCTGACCGTCACCCGCGGCTGGTCTGAATCCTATGGCCTGTTCACCGACGGAGAGGCGGACATGGTCCTGTCCTACACCACCTCGCCCGCCTATCACATCGCCGCCGAGGAGGACGACACCAAGCGCGCCGCGATCTTCCCCGAGGGGCATTACTTCATGGCCGAACTGGTGGCCCAGGTCGCGGGCACCGATCAGCCCGAACTGGCGCAAGCCTTCATGGACTGGGTGCTGACCCCCGATTTCCAGGCGACGATCCCGCTGGCCAACTGGTCCCTGCCCGCGAAACTGCCTGAGGCCGACTGGCCGCAGGTGATGCGCGACCTGCCCCGCCCGGACAAGACCCTGTTCCTGTCCGAGGACGAGGCAGAGGCCCTGCGCGCCCCCGCCCTGGACGAATGGCAGCGGGCCTTCCGCTGAGCATCGGCCACGCCATCGCGGGCGCCCTTGCCGCGCTGATCCTGGGCACGTTGGCGGCGGTGGCCTGGGTCGCGGGCGGGCTGTCGGGCCTGACCGAATGGGATCTGCGCGCAGTCTGGTTCACCCTGTGGCAGGCGGCGCTGTCCGCGACCCTGTCGGCGGCGCTGGCCGTCCCGGTCGCGCGCGCGCTTGCGCGGCGGCGGTTCCGGGGGCGGGGGCTGCTGGTCACGCTGCTGGGGGCGCCCTTCATCCTGCCGGTGATCGTGGCGGTCCTGGGCCTGATCGCGATCTTTGGGCGCAACGGCGCGCTGAACGGCGGGCTGGAGGCCCTGGGCCTGCCCGTCGTCGGCATCTATGGCTGGCAGGGGGTGATCCTGGCGCATGTGTTCTTCAACCTGCCGCTGTCGGTGCGGCTGATCCTGCAGGGCTGGCAGGCGATTCCCGCGGAACGCTTCCGGCTGGCCGCATCCCTTGATTTCGCACCCCGCGACATCGCCCGCCACCTGGAACGCCCGATGCTGCGCGGCGTGCTGCCCGGCGTCTGGCTGGCGGTGTTCCTGGTCTGCCTGACCTCGTTCACGGTGGCCTTGGCCCTGGGCGGGGGGCCGCGCGCCACAACGGTGGAGCTGGCCATCTATCAGGCGTTCCGCTTTGATTTCGACCTGGGGCGCGCGGCGGCCCTGGGGATGGTGCAGATCGCCATCTGCATCGGGGCGGCGGCGCTGGCCGCCCGCGTTGCCGTTCCGGCGGGGTTCGGCGCAGGGCTGGACGCGGTGGGCGGGCCGCCCGCGCCCGGCGGCTGGCGGCGGCTGGCGGATGCAGCGGTGATCACGGCGGCGGCGGTGTTCCTGCTGGCGCCGCTGATCTCGGTCGCGGCCACGGGCCTGCCGCGCCTGACCGGCCTGCCGCCCGAGGTCTGGGATGCTGCCCTGCGTTCCATCGCAATGGCGGTGACGTCGGCCCTGCTGTCGTCTGGGGCGGCGCTGGCACTGGCACTGACCATCGCCCGCGGCGGAGCCCGTTGGGTCGAGGCCGCAGGCATGCTGCCGCTGATCGCCTCTCCACTGGTGCTGGGCACGGGGCTGTTCATCCTGCTGCGCGGCACGGTCACGCCCCAGCAGATGGCCCTGCCGGTCACGGCGCTGATCAACGCGGCGATGGCCCTGCCCTTCGCCCTGCGCGCGCTGATCCCGGCGGCGCGGGCGCTGGAACAGGATTACGGCCAGCTTGCCGCATCGCTGGACCTGCGGGGCTGGGCACGGCTGCGCCTCCTGGTGCTGCCCCGTCTGGCGCGCCCCTTGGGCTTTGGCGCCGGACTGGCGGCGGCGCTGGCCATGGGCGATCTGGGCGTCATCACCCTGTTCGCAGGGGATCGCCCGACCCTGCCGCTGATGCTGTACCAGCTGATGAACGGCTATCGCATGGCCGATGCCGCGGCTTGCGCCCTGCTGCTGATGGGGCTCAGCCTGGGGCTGTTCTGGATGTTCGACATGGGAGGCCGACGTGACGCTTGAATTCCGCGACATCCTGCTGCGACAGGACGACTTCACGCTGACCGCGGACCTGACCGTGCCGCAGGGTCGCCATGCGGTGATCGGCGCGTCGGGGTCGGGCAAGTCGACCCTGCTGGCCTTGGTGGCGGGGTTTCTGGCCCCGACAAAGGGCCGGCTGATCTGGGACGGCCAAGATATCACCGACATGACGCCCGGCCAACGACCAGTGTCGATCCTGTTTCAACACCACAATTTGTTTCCTCATCTGACCGTGCAACAAAATGTAGGGATGGGACTGCGCCCGGATCTGCGTCTGGACCGGGATCAGCAGCGCCGCGTGACGCAAGTGCTGGATCATGTCGGTTTGTCAGGCACGCAGGATCGCCGCCCCGCAGCCCTGTCGGGTGGTCAGCAAAGCCGCGTCGCGCTGGCCCGGGTGCTGCTGCGGGCGCGGCCCCTGCTTCTTCTGGACGAACCCTTCGCGGCGCTAGGTCCGGCGCTGAAGTCGGAGATGCTGACCCTGCTGGCGCAGGTGGCGTCCGACACGACGGTGCTGATGGTGACCCATGATCCGGCCGATGCGCGGGCCTTTGCGCCCGACACCCTGCTGGTCGAGGATGGCGCGGTGCACGCCCCCCGCCCCACCGGGCCGCTGCTGGACAATCCGCCGCCGGGACTGCGCGCCTATCTGGGCTAGGCGATCCACAGGCGGATGATCCAGGCGACGGTGCCGATCACCGCCACGCTGGCCAGCCAGATCGCCACGAACCACGCCAGCCGCCGCAGGGATTGCGGCATCAGTGGTACCCCTCCTTGGGGTCCATCTTTCCGCGGAACACCCAATAGGAATAGGCGGTATAGGTCAGGATCACCGGGATCAGCACGGCCGCACCGACCAGCATGAAGATCTGGCTGTTGCGGGGGGCGGCGGCCTCCCAGATCGTGACCTCGACCGGGACGATGTAGGGGAACATCGAGATTCCCAGCCCGACGAAGCCCAGGATGAACATCCCCAGCGCGCAGAGGAACGGCCAGTAATCGTGATGACGCACCATCAGCGAGGTGAACATGCCGAAGGCCAGGCCCAGCACGGCAGCACCCACCCCCGCTGCCAGCACGATGTTCCAGCCGCCGAACCAGCGGCTGTAATAGCCGTCCTGCAGGAATGGCGTCCACAGGCTGACCACGCCCATGAAGATCACCGTGCCGACACCCAGCACCCAGGCCCGCTTGCGCATGCGTTCTTGCAGGGGGCCGGCGGTCTTCATCACCAACCATGTCGCGCCCAGAAGGGCGTATCCGACCATGACCGCGACGCCGACCATCAGCGTGAAGGGCGTCAGCCAGTCCCACCAGCCGCCGGAATATTCGCGCGCGGCCTTGTCGACGTCGATGCCCTGCAGCAGCCCACCCAAGGTGATGCCCTGCGCCAGCGCGGCCACCGCCGATCCGCCGATGAAGGCCACGTCCCAGACCTTGCGCCAGCGCTTGGTGCGCCAGCGGAACTCGAACGCGACGCCGCGGAAGATCAGCGCCAGCAGCATCGCCATGATCGGCGCATACAGCGCCGGCAGGATCAGCGCATAGGCCAGCGGAAAGGCCGCGAACAGCCCGCCCCCGCCCAGGACCAGCCAGGTCTCGTTCCCGTCCCAGACCGGCGCAACCGAGTTCATCATGATGTCGCGGTCCTCGCCCTCGGGTTCGACCGCGAACAGCATGCCCAGGCCCAGGTCGAACCCGTCCAGCACGACATAGACCAGCACCGCAAAGGCGATGACGAAGGCCCAGATGACGGTCAGATCCAGCGAAACGCCTTCTGCGAGGGGCATGGTCACTCTCCGGGTTGGACGTTGCGGGTCGGGTGCTGCTGGGCGGGCGTGGTGCCCGCCGTGCGCGTCGGGCTGTTGGTCACGTCCTTCAGCCGCGGTTCGTTATTCGCCGGAGAGCGGCTCATCAGACGCAGGATATAGTATGTCCCCGCCCCAAAGACCGCGAAATAGACGATGATGAAGGCCACTAGCGATGCCCCCACCGCGGCCGCGTCCAGGGGTGCGGCGCTGTCCACCGTGCGCAGGTGACCATAGACGGTGAAGGGCTGCCGCCCGACCTCGGTCGTGACCCATCCGGCCAGCACGGCGATCAGCCCCGCGGGCGACATCACAAGGGCGGCGCGGTGCAGCATGGGGCTGTCGAACAGCATCCCCCGCCAGCGCGCCCACAGCGACCAGACACCGATCCCCAGCATGGCAAAGCCAAGCGCGACCATGATGCGGAACGACCAGAAGACGATGGCCACGGGGGGCTGATCCTCGCGCGGGATGGTGTCCAGGCCCGCAAGCGGCGCGTTCAGGTCGTGCTTCAGGATCAGGGACGACAGCTTGGGGATGCCGATGGCATAGTCCAGGCGCTGTTCGTCCTGGTTCGGGATGCCGAACAGGTACAGCGGCGCGCCTTCGTCATGGCTCTCGAAATGGCCCTCCATCGCCATGACCTTGGCCGGCTGGTGCTCCAGCGTGTTGATGCCGTGGAAATCGCCCAGCACGATCTGGACCGGGGCAAAGATCGCGGCCATCCACATCGCCATGCTGAACATGGTCCGCGTGGCCGGGCTGACCTTGTCGCGGCGGTGCCGGTGGCGCAGCAGGTGCAGGGCCGCCACGCCCCCCACGATGAAGGCCGTGGTCAGATAGGCCGCGGTCACCGTGTGCATCAGGCGGAACGGAAAGGACGGGTTGAAGATCACCTGCCAGAAGTCGGTGGGCAGGAACTGCCCCGTCTCGGGGTCGATCTCGAAGCCCGCGGGGGTGTGCATCCAGCTGTTGACCGACAGGATCCAGAAGGCCGAGAACGCCGTGCCCAACGCCACCGCGGCGCAGGCGATCATGTGCAGCGTGGGCCCGACGCGGTCGCGCCCGAACAGCATGATCCCCAAGAACCCGGCCTCCAGGAAGAAGGCCGACAGGACCTCGTAGGCCATCGGCGCGCCGATGACCGGCCCCGCCTTGTCGGAAAAGGCCGACCAGTTCGTGCCAAACTGATAGGACATCACGATGCCCGACACGACGCCCATGGCAAAGGCCAAGGCAAAGATCTTGACCCAGTATCGGAACAGATCCAGGTACTTGTGGTCCTTTGTCCACAGCCAAAGCCCGTTCAGGACCGCCAGAAAGCTGGCCAGCCCGATCGTGAAGGCGGGGAACAGGAAGTGGAAGCTGACCGTGAAGGCGAACTGGATCCGGGCCAGCAGGATGGCATCTGCATTGTCGAACATCGGGGGCCTTTCACGGCAGGGGCACGCCCCGCGGGCATGTCGGTTTCGGACCGGCCACCGCCTGCACCACGGGCACATGACCGGACCCATCGTCTTTTGGAATCATAGTGCTCCTACTGGTCGCGGCCGCGCAAGGGCATCGATGTCGCGCCCGCCCCCCTGTGGCGCATCTGCGTCACGGGTGGCACCTTGGGCCGATGTCAGGGGTGCACAGAGGGTGAGGCACCGCCGCCTGTTCCTGCATTGACGGTCGGTGGGGTTTGATTGCTGCACTGCCGGCCCCCGGAAGCGACTGTGCTTCCCGAGCAATGAATTTGGCGCCATGCGGCGGGAGGCACCGGCAATTTTGCTATGCCCGCCCTGGTGGCTTCGACGCTTTCACTTGAGGACGGACCGCGTGGCACGGGTGCTGTCCAAGGCATTCCGTTTGCGCATCACGCGCACGATCCATCAGGCGGCGGTCGCGGGCGTGCCGCAGCCTCGGATGGGCAAGATTCGTGATGGCCGGAGGGGGAAAGGCAGTAGATGCGACATCATCGGCCGTAGCGGAGGGCGCGGCGGATGGGTGCGTCGAGGATCGCGTCGCGGGTACCGCCGCCCCGATACCCGCGATCCATATCGAGGATACCGGCGCGACGCGGACTTCAGTTGCCCGTTCCGATCGCGACGGAACGGGCATGTTCGATCAAGTCCCAACGATTCCCCCAGGGATCCCTCCAGACGACGACACGCCCGTAAGGCTCGTCGCGCGGAAGCGTCTCGAACGTCACGCCCGCGGCCTGGAGGCGCTGATAGTCGCGCGCGAAATCGTCCGTCTCAAGGAAAAGCCAGACCCGCCCGCCGCCCTGCTCTCCGATGGACGCGGTCTGGCGGTCTCCGACGGCCCGGGCAAGCAGGATCTCGGTATCGCCACCCGGGGGCGCAATCCGCACCCATCGCTTGCCGTCGCCCAGTTCGGTATCCTCCCGGCACTCGAAACCGATCCGGCAAAAGAAGTCGAGCGCGGCGTCGTAGTCCGGGACCAGCAGGGACAGGTGGGCGATGCGGGCTGGCATGACATTGTGCTTTCCAACGGGACGGTTGCGACGCGTTTCTGGGGCACAGCCCGGTCCGCGACAAGCCCGCCTGTAGCAGTTCGCGATCTGGGCGGGAATGCAGACATGTGTCCGGCGCACGGCAGTCTTATTCCAATGGCTGTCGATCCGGGCGATGATCATGCACACAGACCATGGAGAAGCGCATGCCCCCACCCTACGCGCGCCTGAAGGATCCCGCGTCATATGTCCTGCCGCGGATCGTTCGGACATCCCGGCTGGATCTTTGCCCCGCGAGCGTTGACGCCGCCGCCGCGGTGGCGCGGGCCAGGGGCGAAAGCCATGCAGAATTGGTGCCGTGGTTTCACGGAACGATGGGGAACCCCGGACAGGAACGGGATGCCCGGTGGCAGTCAGAGCGGCTGGCGGAAGCGGTGGAGGCTGCACAACGACGCGAGCGGCTGTCCTATCTTGCATGGGCCTCGGGCGTCTGTGTCGGCGCCGTCGATCTGATCCCGCAGTGGCGGCGGGGCCAGTTCCGACTGTCGTACTGGGTGCGGTCCTCTGCCTGCCGCCAGGGATATGGGGCCGAGTTGGCGCCCGCGATGATACGGGCTGCCTTTGGGGCCTTGGACGCACGTCTGGTGACGACCGGTCATGCCGCGCCCAACACGGCCAGCGCAGGTCTGGCACGGATGCTGGGCTTCAGGCAGATCGCATGCCAGCCACTTGGGTACGAGATGCCCGACGGCCTGCTGGTGGACGGCATCGCCTATGCCATCGAAGACATCGCCGTCCTGCCACCCCTGACGGTCACATGGGCCTGACTGACCCGACGGTTTTGCCCCGCACCTGATCGGTCGCGCAGGGGCGGTCAGCCCGTCGCGGGCGGCTGATCCGCCACCGCCCGGCACAGCCATTCTCGAAAGCTGCGCATTCCGCTGGTTTCCGGCTTGGATTGCAGGCGGGTCAGCCAATAGGCGCCTGCGACAATGGAATAGTCGAACAGGGTCACAAGACGGCCGCGATCCGTCCAGTGGCCGAAAAGCGCAGGTGGCAGCAGCGCGATCCCGTGCCCCTCCGCCGCCATGTCCGCCAGGGCGATCGAGCTGTCCAGCATCGGCCCCCGCAGGGGCGGGCAGGCCAGGCCCAACCCTGCGAACCACCGTTCCCATTCGCCTGTCCGATAGGATCGCAACAGCGGCTGCTCCAGCATCGCCTGGGGGCCGGACATGGTCCTGGCGCGGTCCGGGGTGCACATGGGGGCCAGGGGTGCATCCATGATGCGGGTGGCCTGCAGCCCATGCCACGACCCGTCGCCAAAGCGGATGGCCAGGTCAAGCCCTTCGCCCGGAATGCTGACGCGGTTGTTGTTGGCGAAGATGCGCAGGTCCACCTCGGGATGCGCCGCCTCGAACCCGGCCAGGCGCGGGATCAGCCAGCCCGTCGCAAAGGTTCCGACCACGCCCACATGCAACGCCTCGTGATAGCGCCCGCCCGAGAACCGGTCCAGCGTCGCGCCGATCAGGTCCAGCGATCCGGTTAGGACCGGGGCCAGGGCCGCACCCTCGTCGGTCAGCACCAGCCCTCGGGGCACACGCCGGAACAGGGCCACGCCAAGGCGTTCCTCGAGGTTGCGGATCTGGTGGCTGAGCGCCGCCTGCGTCACGCACAGTTCGATCGCGGCCTTCGACAGCGTCAGGTGCCGGGCCGCGGCTTCGAAGGCCCGCAGCGCATTCAGGGGGATGTTGGGCCGATCCATCACGCATCCATTAGAATTTCTCAACGATAGGGCAAGAAACCATGATTTGATGCCCCTGCAAGATCACAATAGCTCTGGATGGCAAAATTAATTCATGTCGCGGCGCCGTAGCGACGCCAGAGGGAATTCCATGACCATCATCCGATCCTTGACTGTCGCAGCCGTGCTGCTGACCACCCCCGCCCATGCCCAAGGGCTGACCGAGCAGGCATTCCAGCAGATCAGCGAAGGCGTCTTCCGTCCCGTCATCGAGGAGTTCGACATTCCCGGCATCGCCATCGGCGTGACGATGGACGGACAGCAGTTCTTCTTCACCGATGGATTGGCCGATCGCGCGGCATCGCACCCCGTCGACCGCGACACGCTGTTCGAGTTGGGATCGAACAGCAAGCTGTTCACCGTGGCCCTGGCGGCCCTTGCGGAACAGCGCGGCCTTTTGTCCCTGCAGGACCCGGTGTCATCCCGGATGCCTGCGCTGGCGGGCAGCGCCTTCGATGCGGTGACGCTGGCCGACCTTGCCGCCCATGCCACGGGTGGCCTGCCCCTGCAGGTGCCCGACGCGGTCACGGACATGGACGGTCTGATGACCTATCTGAACGCCTGGACGCCGCAGGGCGAGGCCGGCACGCTGCGCGCCTATTCCAATGTCAGCATCGGCCTTTTGGGGCTGATCGCGGGAGAGCAGTTCGGGACGACCTACACGGATGCGCTGGCCCGTGACCTTCTTCCCGGACTGGGGCTGGACAGCACCTTCGTCGATGTCCCCGACGCCGAGATGGCGCGCTATGCCTTCGGTTATTCCAGAACGGACGACAGCCCGATCCGCGTCAACCCCGGCATGCTGGATGCCGAGGCCTATGGCATCAAGTCGTCGGTGACCGACATGACCCGTTTCCTGGACGCCCATCTGGGCAATCTTACCCTGGAGGGCGAGATCACGGCAGCACTGGCCCGGACGCGCCGGTCGGACTACGACACCGCCCATTACGCGCAGGCCATGATCTGGGAAGGGTATCCTTGGCCCGTGGATGCCGCTGCGCTGGCGGCCGGAAATTCGCCGGACATGGCGATGTCGCCGCAACCCATGACCAAGGTCGACGCGCGCCAGTTGGAAGGGGACGTCTATCTGAACAAGACGGGGGCGACCAACGGCTTTGGCTCTTACGTCGCGATGGTGCCATCCGAACGGATCGGCGTCGTGGTC
Organism: Paracoccus sp. NFXS7; assembly: GCF_040148865.1. Taxonomy (NCBI): domain Bacteria; kingdom Pseudomonadati; phylum Pseudomonadota; class Alphaproteobacteria; order Rhodobacterales; family Paracoccaceae; genus Paracoccus; species Paracoccus sp. NFXS7. The sequence goes on along the minus strand of NZ_JAKEKV010000010.1, from coordinate 7,533 downwards.
CTGGCGAACCGCAACTATCCCAACCCGGTCCGTGCGGAAGCGACGCGGGAGCTGATCGTGCAACTGCTGGCGCGTGCCAGAGAGTGAACGGCAGTGCTGGACGCACAGGTGACCTGGCCACCATAACCGCTGCGGCCCCGATCCGGGGGCCGCAGCCTTGTTTCAGTCGGCGCGGCCATGCGTCAGGGTTGCAGGCGTCACCATCCGGCGCTGCCAGAGGAACAGCGCGGCGGCCACGGACAGGCCGATGAGGTCGGTCACCCAGCCCACGGCGATCATCGACAGCGCGGCCCCGATCAGCACCAGACGCACCACCATCGACGCGTGCCCGAAGTAGTAGCCGATCACCCCCGCCGACAGCAGGAACATGCCCAGCAGCGCAGTCGCGGTCGCATGGATGATGTCGATCCATTCGCCCTGCATCAGCAGCTCGTGAGAGCCGAAGAACATGAAGGGCACGATGAAGGCCGCAAGGCCCAGGCGGAAGGCCTCGACGCTGGTCTTCATCGGATCGGACCCCGACAGGGCCGCGCCCGCATAGGCGGCCAGGGCCACCGGCGGCGTGATGGCCGACATCACCGCATAGTAGAAGACGAAGAAATGCGCGACCAGCACCGGCACCCCAAGGGCGATCAGCCCCGGCGCCACCACGGCGGCGGCGACCGCATAGGCGGCGGTGGTGGGCATGCCCATCCCCAGGATGATCGAGATGCACATCGCGAAAAACATCGCCAGATATTGGTTCTGATCCGCGATCGACAGAAGCAGCGATGAGAACCGCGCCCCCACCCCGGTCAGCGCGATGACGCCCACGATGATGCCCGCCGCGGCGCAGACCGCGACCATCTGGATGGTCATCTTGGCGCCCATGTCCAGCGCGTTGAAGATCTGGCGCGGGCCCATGCGATGCGGCGTCAGCCAGCTGACCATCGCTGCCGATGCCATGCCCATCGCACCCGCCCGGATCACGGAATAGCCCGCGAACAGCGTATAGATCAGGATGATGATCGGCAGGAACAGATAGACCTGGCGGATCAGCACCTTGAACTGCGGCAGCTCGGAGCGGGGCAGGCCCTTCATGTCCAGCTTGAGCGCCTGGAGGTCGACCATGAAATAGACCGACACGAAATACAGCAGCGCCGGGATGATCGCGGCGATGACGATGTCGGTATAGGGGATGCCCGTGACCTCGGCCATGATGAAGGCGCCCGCGCCCATGATCGGCGGCAGGATCTGCCCGCCCGAGGAGGCCGTGGCCTCGATCGCGGCCGAGGATTTCGGCGAATAGCCGACCTTCTTCATCAGCGGGATGGTCAGCGAGCCGGTGGACACGACGTTGCCCGCCGAGGTGCCGTTGATCATGCCCATCAGGCCCGATGCAAAGACCGCGACCTTGGCCGGACCGCCGCGCGCCTGACCGGCGCAGGCAAAGGCGAAGTTCACGAAGTAATCACCCACCTTCGACGCCTGCAGGAAGGCCGCGAAGACGATGAACAGGATGATGTAGGTCGAACTGACCGCGATCGGGTCGCCCAGGATGCCCTGGTCGGTGAAGATGTAGGTGAAGAACCGCGTCGCCGTATAGCCCCGATGGTTCAGAAAGCCCGGCAGCCACGGCCCCAGGAAGCTGTAGCCGATGAAGACCGCGACGATGATCACCAGCGCGAGGCCCGTCAGGCGGCGCGTCAGCTCCAGGATCAGCATGACCCCGGTGACCGCGGCCCACAGATCGCCCGGCTGCGCCATCGCCGTGCCCGCCCGCATGCGCAGCGCGCCCACGACGAACAGGATGTAGCCCAGGACCGCGATCGAGGCCAGGCACAGGATCAGGTCGCCCGGATAGATCCGCGACCGGTCCCGCGACGAATAGAGCCAGCCTGCGACGATGGCCGCCCCGGTGCCGATGGCCAGCGGCAGGCCATAGGTGCGGAACCCGAAGGCCGGCGGCATCGCCACCCCGGCCAGCCACCAGGCGCCCCAGGCATAGGCGATGACCGCCAGCCCATAGCCCACGCCCAGGGCCGCCACGCCCAGCAGGGCCAGTTCGGCCATGCCGCGGCGTGCGGGAGCGGTGGCGCCGTCGCTGCGCTGCGTCAGCGCGGAATAGGTCAGAAAGCCGATGATCAGGCCGCCGCAGACATGCATCATGCGGTAGGTCCAGGTCTCCAGCGGATAGACGACCATGACGAACAGGTGGAACAACGTATAGGCGGCGCAGAGGACCGCGATCAGCACACCCGTTCCGGCGCGGGGGTCGCGCTGGTTGGGGGCCATCGGTTCGTCATCGACGCCCTGCGCGATGACGGGTCCGGTCCCTGCCGCAGATGCAGCATCAACTGACATGAGGGGTCTCCGTCGGCAAGGACCGCGCGGACGGGGTCCGGGCAGTCGGTCCGATCATGGGGAAAAGGGAAAAGGGTCCGGGGGCCGCAGCCCCCGGAGAATGCGCTCAGCCGCGCAGTTCGGCCGGGATTTCGACCCCGACCTCGTCGAAGTAACGCACGGCGCCCGGGTGGTAGGGCAGGAAGGTGTTCTTGTCGACGTTCTCGGGCAGGGTCTCGGCGGCGGTGGCGTGGATCTGCATCATCGCCTCGTTGCCTTCCATCACCAGCTTGGTGATCTCATAGGCCAGGCTTTCGGGCATGTCCTGATGGGCGACGGCAAAGTTCCACATGGCGACCGTGCCATGCCCCTCGGGGAAGCCCTGGTACATGCCGCCGGGCACCTCGAAGGCGGCCACTTCGGGCATCGCCTCGAGGATCTGCGCGCGCTGCTCCTCGGTGAAGCCGAAGATGTTGACCGGGTTCTCGGCCGCGATCTGGGCAAAGGCGCTGATCGGCACGCCGGCCGCAAAGGCGAAGGCGTCGATCAGGCCGTCCTTGACCTGGCTCGTGGCGTCGTTGGCCCCAGCATAGCTGATGGTCGCGTCGACGCCCAGCACCTCGAAGAAGCGCGGCCAATAGGTGGCGGCGGTGCCGCCCGCCGGTCCGACCGAGACGCGCTTGCCCGCCATGTCGGTGACGTCCGCGATGCCCGACGACTGCAGCGCCACGGCCTCGAACGGGGTCTGATACATGGGGAACAGGGCGCGCAGGGCCTTGTGCTCGACCCCCGGCGCCAGTTCGCTGTTGCCGGTCCAGGCCTCGTAGGCGGGGCCCATGGTGACCAGGCCGATCTGGTGGTCGCCGGTCTCGACCAGGGTAGCGTTCTGCACCGGGCCGCCGGTGACCTCGCCCGAAGCGTTCAAGTCCAGGTTCTGGCTGATCAGTCCGGCCAGACCGGTGCCATAGATGAAATAGGTGCCGCCCTGGCTGGCGGTACCGATGGTCAGGCTGCTGGGCCAGTCGGCGCGGTCGTCCTGGGCAAAGGCGGGCGACAGGCTGAAGGTGGCCGCGACGGTCGCGGCGACGGTCATGAAACGCATGAAAATCCTCCCAGATTTTTCCGGGGCCGCACGTCTTGCGCGTGGCGGCCCGACAAAGCCCCTTCAGCTAGGCCATGCCATGCCCTGCACGCAATGCCGCCATGCGCCGGGCGCGCGGGAAAAGCGCCGCCAAGTCGTGGCGATGGGTGGATTCGGTAACATCGGCGTCATCGCGTGGGTGGAAATCCCCCCATCACGGGTCCGGATCGTCGCCCGCATCGACGTAATGCGTCTTGTCGATCATGTATTTCTGCATCTTTTCGTAAAGCGACTTCCGCGACAGGCCAAGCGATTCATAGACCGGCTTCAGCCGCCCGCCATGCGCGGCCAGGGTCGCCACGATCACGTCGCGCTCGAAGGCCGCGACTCGATGGGCCAAGCGCTGCTGTTCGGGGCTGCGCTCCTCGGCCGGCTGCAGGGCGATGCCCAGGGCGTGACGGTCGGCGGCGTTGCGCAATTCGCGGACATTGCCGGGCCAGGGCCGCTCGGCGATCTCGGCCAGCAGGGCGGGGGGCACGGCCACGGCGGCGCGGCGGTGGCGGGCGGCGGCCTCCTGCACCAGCTTGATGAACAGAAGCTGGATGTCCTCGCGCCGCGCGGACAGCGGCGGCATGGTCAGCGTCACCACGTTCAGCCGGTACAGCAGATCGGCGCGGAACCGCCCCGCCGCAACCTCCTCCTCCAGCGGCTGGCGCGAGGTCGCGATGAAGCGCACGTCCAGCGCCCGCCCCTCATCCGCGCCCAGGGGGAACATCACCCGGTCCTGAACCACGCGCAGCAGCTTGCCCTGCACGTCCAGGGGCATCGAGCCGATCTCGTCCAGCAGGATGGTACCGCCGCGCGCATGTTCGAATTTTCCGTAACGCGGGCGCAGGGCGCCGGGAAAGGCGCCCGCCTCGTGGCCGAACAGTTCCGATTCGATCAGCGACGCGGGCAGCGCCGCGCAATCGATGGCGATGAAGGGCCGCCTCGCGCGCGGCGACAGGTCGTGCAGCGCGCGGGCCACGACCTCCTTGCCGGTGCCGGTCTCTCCGACGATCAGCACGTCGGCCTCGGTCGGGCCGATGGTGCGCAGGCGGCGGCGCAGGTCGATCATCACGTTGGACCGCCCGACCAGCCGCGTCTCCAGGTCGTCGGCCTGCCCCGCCGCCGCCCGCAGGACGCGGTTCTCCAGCACGACCCGGCGGTAATCCATCGCGCGGGACGCGATCTCGGCCAGCTGCGCGCCGTCGAATGGTTTTTCGACGAAATCATAGGCCCCTTCGCGCATCGCGCGCACGGCCAGCTGGATGTCGCCATGCCCGGTCACCAGGATCACCGGGATGTCCACGTCGATCTCGCGGATGCGGCTCATCAGGGTCAGGCCGTCCATGCCCGGCATGCGGATGTCGGTCACCACGATGCCGGCAAAGCCGAAGCCCACCCGGTCCAGCGCGGATTGGGCATCGGAGGCCTCCTCGACCTCGAACCCCTCCAGCTCCAGGGCCTGAGCGGTGGACAGGCGCATGTCGGGCTCGTCATCGACCAGCAGGATGCGGCCCGTGATCATGGCGCGATCTCGGGCAGGTCGATGCGGAAGGCCGCACCGCAGTCGCGGGGAAGGATGCGCAATTCGCCTCCGAAATCCTTGATGATGTTGAACGAGATCGACAGCCCCAGCCCCAGCCCGCTGCCCACCCCCTTGGTCGAGAAGAACGGATCAAAGATGCGATCCTCCAGCCCCTGGGCGATGCCCGGCCCGTTGTCGCTGACCGTCAGCAGGACGCGCCCGGCCACCCGCCGCCCCTCGATGCGGATCGCGGCGTCGGGGCGGCCGTCCAGCGCGTCCAGCGCATTGGCGACCAAGTTCACCACCACCTGCTGGAACCGCACCGGCCCCGCCCGCACCCGCAACGGCCCCGGCGGCATGTCCACGACCAGCGCGACGGGCTGGCGGTCGATGCGCCAGGCGATCACCTCCAGCGCGTCGCGCAGCACGTCATGAAGGTCCACATCGGACAGCTGGGCATTGGGCTTGCGGGCAAAGTTGCGCAGGGTGCGGCCGATCTCGGTCATGCGATCGGTCAGCGACAGGATGCGCGTCAGGTTCAGGCGGGCATCGGCGGCGCGGTCGCGGTCCAGATAGGTCACCGCATTGGCGGCAAAGTTGCGCACCGCGCCCAAGGGCTGGTTTAGCTCATGCGACAGGGCCGCCGACATCTGCCCCAGGGCGGCCAGCTTGGCCGATTGCACCAGATGACGCTGCGTGCGGCGCAGCTCGGCCTCTGTGGCGCGACGTTCCGTGACCTCGGCGCCAAGGCGGGCGTTCAGTTGCGCCAACTCGGCCGTGCGGGCAGCGACGCGCCCTTCCAGCTGGGCCTGGGCGTCGGCCTGGATCGACAAGCGTTCGCGCAGGCGGGCCCGGCGCTGCGCCCAGGCGATCAGCAGCGCCACCCCCACGCCCAGGATCATCAGCGCCGCCAGCGTTCCGATCAGCGCCTGCCGCCGAGCAGGTGCGGTGTCCAGCAGCACATGCACGGTCCAGTCGGCCTCGGGCATGGCCTCGGAGACGGTCAGGAACTCGCGCCGCGTCTCGGGCAGCTCCAGCCGTCGGATGTCATGACCTGCGGCCTCGCCCGCCACGCGCAGGGGCAGCATCAGCAGCGGCTCATCATCATAGCGCCGGGTGGCGGCGATGCGCGCCCGCGTCCGGGGCGTCAGCGGCGCGATCGAGCGGAACTGCCAGTCGCGGCGGCTGGCCAGAAAGACGATCCCCTCGCCGTCGGTCACGATCATCTCGTATTCGGCGGCGCGCCAGCTGTCCTCGATCGCATCCATGTCGACCTTCAGCACCAGCACGCCGACGATCCTCCCCCGGTCCCTGAGCGCCCGGCCAAAGTAATACCCCCGCTTGCCCGAGGTCGTCCCAAGTGCCGAGAACCGCCCCTGCCCCCCAGCCAGCGCATCGGTGAAATAGGGACGATAGTCGAACCGTTCGCCCACGAAGCTGAACGCCTGGTCGAAGTTGCTGGCGGCCACGGTCATGCCGTCAGGTGCCATGACATAGGCATCCGACAGCCCCATCAACCGTGCCAGATGGCGCAGATAGAGGTTCGCCGCGGCCAACCGCACCGGATCCGCATCCGGCGCCAGCGCGCGCACCAAGACGGGATTCCGGTCCATGAGGTCGGGCAACCGCTCGTATCGCGCCAGCTCTCCGCGAAGGCCCGACACGGCAAGCCGCAGGATGTTCTCTCCCTGCGGCACCGTCGCAACGATATAGTATCGCGCCAGAAGGGCGTTTCCGCCAATGGCCACGGCAAGACAAAGCGTCAGGACCACCAGCGCGACCCAGATGCGCCGTGCATTGCCAGACCTGCCGATCACGGAGCGCGGCCCATCCTCCCGTCGCATCGGATACCCGCCCCCTTGCCCCGACCGCCATCACACCATGAAATCAGCCCATGGTTCAACCGCTCAAGGACCTAAAGCAATGCTCTGCTGGCCGCTTGTTCCGCAGGAAATGGAAGAAGATGTCCATCGACCCTGTTACACAAATCGGCTTATGGTCGGAGTCCCTTTTCCCGGACGGACTTACTCTACGGCCTCGGGCATGGGTATGCCGAGCGCAGCATCGCCGTTTATGACGGCGGTGCGGACCTGGACTTCTGATGTGTCCCCTGAAAGCTGGGCACTGACGTAAGCTCTGTTTTTGCTGTCTGCTGATCTTCATCACGAGGGAGATCGACGATGTTGAAACGAAAGCGGCACGCCCCTGGGTTCGAGGCGAAGGTGGCACTTGAGGCGATGAAAGGCGAGGGGACCGTGTCGGAACTGGCGAGCCGGTTCGGCATGCATCCGACGATGATCGATCAATGGAAACACGCGTTGCTCGATGGCGCGCCCGGTGTCTTTGAACGCGGTGGCCGCAAGGCGCCGGTGATCGATGAGGATCAGGTCCGGGATCTGCATGCCAAGATCGGGGAGCTGGCGGTGGCCAACCCTTTTTTGGAAAGAAAGCTGAAGCCCTGGGGCGGGAAGGGATGAGGCATTGGAACGCCATTGGTCCGAGAGACGATGCCGAACGGCATGGTCGAACGCGACCATCCGGACCTGTCGATCGGCCGGCA